>DASRKB010000078.1:0-30263 GCA_035649175.1 Burkholderiales bacterium
AAGGACAGGACCATCTGCCGACGTTGGAGATCGACGGCATCAAGATGCTGCCCACGGCGCATGTCTCCCCTTACGCGGATGCCGAGCACAAGGTCGGCTTGATCCAGCCGCCCGGCAAGGTGATCCTGGACACCTGCGGCGGCTTGGGCTATTTCGCCGCGTGGTGCCTGCAAGGCCGGGCAAAGCAGGTGCATTCCTACGAGAAGAATGCCGACGTCATCTGGCTGCGCGGCCTCAATCCCTGGTCGCCGGAAGCCGGCGGCGCATTGACGCTGAACCATAGCGACATCGTTGAGCACATCGGCACGCTGCCCGGCGCTTCGGTCGACGCGGTCCTGCATGACCCGCCGCGCTTCGGCACCGCCGGAGAGCTTTACTCGCAGGCCTTCTATGACCAGCTCGCCAGGGTGCTCAAGCGCAGCGGCAAGCTGTTCCACTACACCGGCGCGCCGAACAAGCTGACCAGCGGCCGCGATGTCCCGAGGAAGTGGCGAGACGATTGCGCCGCGCCGAGTTTTCCGCGCGGCTGAGCGGCGACGGAATTCTGGCGACGAAGACCTGAGCTATGGCGTCGCGAGCAACCCGCGGGCGGCACCGCGCTCCAGGATCCGCCGGCACTGGCCGGGGGCGAGCGCCGTGTTCTCCGGCGCCGTTTCCTCGCGCATGAGATTTCCCGCCTGCGAGACGTGCTCGCCGCTGTCGGTCAGCACGTGCACCAGCTCGTGCGCCAGGGCGAGCGCCGGGTGCGGCGTGCCGCGAGTGATCCACACCGTATCGGCAAGGAGCGGGTGCGCGGCGGAGTTCGCCGGGGCGAAGGCCTCGGCGTCGAAGGGAACCGGACGCCGCGTATCGGCCACGAGGTAGACGGCCGGCTTGGCGTAGGCGCGCGTGCCGGCGAGCGCCTGCGCGGTCTCGATGGTGAAGTAGCGCAACCGCTCCGGGGCGGAGACGTGGTGCACGGAAACCTTGCCGAGCGCGATCCCGCACTGTCCGAGAATTGCCGCGGCGCCCCGCAGCATCGCGTGCACGGCCGGCGGCTCCCAGCCCGCGCCGGCGACGGCCACGACGCTCAAGTCCAGCGCTTTCGAGGCCGCCGGGCCGGCGGCGGAGGCCGGCGCGAGATCGGCGCGCGAAAGCGACTCCGACCAGCGCTCGGAAACCGCGGTCTGCGCGGCCGGGCACGCGCCCCGCTCGCGCACGACCGGATCGGCAAGGAAGCCGTGCGCGCTCCATCCTTCGCCGCGCAGCGCTCGCGCCTGCGCGACAATCGCCTCGCGGAGCTCCTTCGCATGCCACTGCGGGTGGGCGGCGAGCAGGCACGCGGCCAGGGCGCCGACGCGCGCGCCGGCATAGCTCGAGCCGGAGGCGAAGATGCGACGGCCGTCGAAGCCGGTGACCAGGACGCGCTCCGCGGGCACGAGCAGATCGACCGCGCGGGCGCCCCAGTTCGATCCTGTAGCCAGGCTGCCGTCGTTCTCCGCGGAGCTGACCGTCAACTGGTTGGCGAGCTTCAACGCCGCCGGGTACACCGGCTCGCGATCCAGGTCGCGCCCGTCGTTTCCGGCAGAGACGACGAAGAGCATCTCCGGGTGGCGGCTCGCAGCCTGCGCATACGCGTCCCATTCCGCGCGCTCGTTGCTGCCCATGGACAGGACGACGATCCGCGCGCCGGCTTTCGCCGCCGCCTCCACGACATTCGTCATGCGCGACATATCGGGGCGTGGATAGCGGTAAGGGATCAGCCGGGCGTGCGGCGCCTCCTCGAGGAGCAGGCTTGCCGTCCGGGTTCCATGGCGCTGCGGGAAAAAAGGCGAGCGCGAGGGATCATGGTCGAAGGGCTGCCGGTCCATGTCCCACCAGTCGTAGCCTAGCGCCGCGCCATCCGGGTCGCGCGCGAGCCGGGAGGCGATCCCGGGCAGCAGGTAGTTGACGCCGGAATCCACGTGCGCGACCGCGACGCCTCCCGGGTCCGGCGCCGCGGGCACCGGGGCATCGAGCAGCTCGCCGGCACCGCTCGGCGAAAGGTCGGCGTGCAGGAACCAGAGCGCGCGCGCCCGGCCGTCGCTCGAATACTCCAGAATGCGGCCGTAGCGGACCGCGCAATCCGGCCCCGCCACGGCGAGCAGCTCCGGGCGCTTCCCGCTTCCGGCCGGCGCTTCGTAGACCGCGTGCAGCTCCCGCAGCCGTCCGCCCGGCGCGATGCGCGTGACGGAGAACGCTTCGGCATCGGCGTCGGGGTTCGCGCACACCGCCGCGAGCGCCTGCCGCAGCATGGCAGGGGGATCGACCGGAGCGCCGGCGGCGAGTGCGCAGAGCGCTAACCAGCACAAGCAGAATATCGGCAGGCGCACGGCGCCTGCCTACGGTTTCGGAATGCGCAGGGTCTTGCTGATCATCATGCTGCCCGAGGCGATGAACAGCAGCGACAGCGGGTGGAATTGCCAGGGGCCGAGCTGCCAGGCGCCGCCGTAGAGCTCCGGTCCGATGCGCCCCTGCCATGCGGCGAAGGCCAGCACGGCCGTCGACACCACGCTGGTGGGAATGGGCGTGCCCTCGAAGTAGGCGACCTCGCCGCTGGCGCTGCCTGCCGCGAGTGTCTCGGCGGTGACGTTAAAGCGCGCGAGGCGGCTCACGCCGCAGCATACGAAGTAGACGAGGGCGACCGCGTCCCAGCCGCCGTCGAGCCCTGCGGCATAAGCCAGCGCGGCGGGCGCGACGCCGAAGGAGATGACGTCCGCCAGCGAATCGAGCTCGCGCCCCAGCGCCGAGTGCTGGTGGCGCCAGCGGGCGACGTTGCCGTCCAGCCAGTCGAAGAAGAACGCGAGGGGCGCCATGGCGGCCGCGGCGTAGAACTGCGCCGCAACGCCGCTTTGCAGGTACCGCATCGTGAGAAGCACGGCGCCAACGCCGCAGGCGGCGTTGGCGAGGGTGAAGAAGTCCGCGAGATGAAACCCGCGGATCATCGAAAAATGTTTTGGCCCGGTTGGCTGCTCCATGGGGAGCAACATACCAAGTCCTGCGGCCCGAGGCGGGCCTTCTTCGAGCGCCCCTTAGCCCGGCCTGCGGCCCGGCAGCGTAGGCTGCAAGGGCTTGTTTGGCTGCTTCGGCTTCTTCTTCTCGCGGTTGCTGCGTTGCTGACCTTTAGGCATGTCGCCCTCCGACGGTAACTGCATGAAAGCGAGGGATCAGATCCTCGCGCAGACTGCCGAGTAGAGCAATGCCGGCAGGTACACGATGGCCCACCATGCCGCCAGGCCGGCGGCCGCGTGAATCTGCCCGCCGAACGTCAGCAGCGAATGCAGCGGTACATCGAACGCCCCGAATGCAACGATGGCAACCAATGTGCCGATGGGCAGATAGACCAGGGTCGCGACAATCGCGGCCATGAAGGCCAGCGTGGCTTTCGGAACTGCAAAAACTAGATCGCCCTGATGTTGGTGGCTGCCGGGCCTTTCGCGCCGTCAACGGCGTCGAAGCTGACCTTCTGCGCTTCCTTCAGCGACTTGTAGCCGTCCATCTGGATGCTGCTGTGATGGGCGAAGAGGTCCTTGCTGCCGTCGTCCGGCGTGATGAACCCGAAGCCCTTGGAGTCGTTGAACCACTTCACGGTGCCTGTAGCCATAATGTCATTCCAATCTTGAACTGTGCGCGACAGTGCCGAAGCCGCGCTTCCGGGTGAGATTTTCAAGGGGAATTCGACTGCCACTACAGGCGCCGCTTGGAGGCGGCGGAGAAGGGACCGCTGATTCGTGCTTGAAATCCTACGCGCGCAATGTAACACAGTAATCGCGCGGCAGGGTCCTGCTGTTAGGCTGCGGCCCCATGATGCAAGACGTCGATCCTAAGCCCAAGCGCGCCATCGTCGCGGCCGTGCAGCTGCCCGGCGTGGCCGACGCCGAGCTCGAGGCGTCGCTCACCGAGCTGCGGCAGCTCGCGAAGACGCTCGGGCTGCGGGTCGTCGCCACGTTCACGCAGAAGCGCGCCAGCTTCGACGCGAAGGCGTACCTCGGCCTCGGCAAGCGCGAGGAGCTCTCGCGCTTCGTGCGCGACGAAGCCGAACCCGACCAGGAGCCGCGCGCGGACATCGTCCTGGTCGATCACGAGATCTCCCCTTCGCAGACCTTTACCCTCGAGAAGGAGCTCGGCTGCGAGGTGATGGACCGCACCATGGTGATCCTCGAGATCTTCCACCGGCACGCGCGCTCGCGCGCCGCGCGCGCGCAGGTCGAGATCGCCCGCCTGGGCTACATGGCGCCGCGCCTGCGCGAGGCCGCCAAGCAGGCCGGGCCGAAGGACCGCGCGCGCAGCGGCACCGGCGGCCGCAGCGGCGGCGAGTCGCACGGCGAGCTCGACCGGCGCAAGATTCGCAACCGCATCGCCGAGCTTCAGCAGGAGCTCGACGCGATGGCCCTCGAGCGCAGGACGCAGCGCACCCGGCGCCAGGAGCGCCAGGGGCTCGCGCGCGTGGCGCTGGTCGGATACACGAACGCGGGCAAGTCCACCCTGATGCGCGCGCTCACGGGAAACGAGGCGCTGGTCGCCGACAAGCTCTTCGCGACCCTCGACACCACCGTGCGCGCCCTGCAGCCCGAGAGCGTGCCGCGCGTGCTGGTAAGCGACACCGTCGGCTTCATCAAGAACCTGCCGCACGGACTCGTCGCGTCGTTCAAGTCGACGCTCGACGAGGCGCTCGAGGCCTCTCTCCTCGTCCACGTGGTCGATGCCAGCGATCCAGGCTTCGCGCGCCAGCTCGCCGTGACCGAGCAGGTGCTCGACGAGATCGGCGCCAAGGCGGTGCCGCGCCTCCTCGTCTTCAACAAGATCGACCGCGGTGGGGACGAGGCAGCATTGCGCGCAAAGCATCCAGGATGCATCGTGATGAGCGCGCGTCGCGAGGGCGACGTTGCCAGGCTGCGTGGGGCAATCACCGCGTTCTTCGAGCGCGACCTGGTCGAGGCCGAGCTTCTCCTCCCCTGGTCGGCGCAGAACCTCCGCGGCGAGATCTTCGCGAGCTGCAAAGTGCTCGAGGAGCGCGCCAGCGCCGAGGGCGCGTTCCTGCGGGTACGCGGCAGCCCCGAAGCCGTAAAGCGCCTGCGCGAGCAATTCGGCCGAGTGAAGGAGAAGTAGAAGGCAGGATCATGACTACAGAAAGGATCCGAAAACAGCTTTTCGTTTTGCTACAGTGAAGGCGTGACGCGAGGGCCCTTTGCGCTCGCGCTGCTGCTCTCCGCGTGCGCGACCGCCCAGGAATCGAAACCCATGCCCAAACACACGAACCGGCTGGCCAGGGAGAAATCCCCCTATCTCCTCCAGCACGCGCATAACCCCGTGGACTGGTACCCCTGGGGCCCCGAGGCGTTCGAGAAGGCCAAGAAGGAAGACAAGCCCATCTTCCTCTCGATCGGCTACTCGACCTGCCACTGGTGCCACGTCATGGAGCGCGAGAGCTTCGAGGACGAGGAGGTCGCCAAGGTCCTCAAGGAGAAGTTCGTCGCCATCAAGGTCGACCGCGAGGAGCGGCCCGACGTCGACCAGATCTACATGACCGCCGTCCAAGCCCTGGGCAGCCACGGCGGCTGGCCCCTCTCGGTCTGGCTCACGCTCGATCTCAAGCCCTGGTTCGGCGGCACCTATTTCCCCAAAGAGGACAAGTTAGGCCGGCCGGGCTTCATCTCGGTGCTGAACCGCCTCGACGAGATCTGGAAGACGCGCCGCAAGAATGTCGAGGAATCCGGCCACCAGCTTGCCGAGCACCTCAAGAGCGTGGCCGCCGCGCAGCCCGGGGCCGTCGAGCCGACGAAGGTCCTCGACCGCGGCTTCCAGATGGTCTCGCGGAGCTTCGAGCCCGCGCACGGCGGCTTCTCGCAGGCGCCGAAGTTCCCGCACTCGACGACCATCCAGTTCTGCCTGCGCGTCTGGAAGCGGACGGGCTCAAAGGAAGCCCTCCACATGGCCGAGCACTCCCTCGAGAAGATGGCCAAGGGCGGCCTCTACGACCAGCTCGGCGGCGGCTTCGCTCGCTACGCGACCGACGCCATTTGGATCGTCCCCCATTTCGAGAAGATGCTGTACGACAACGCCCTCCTCACGATCGCCTACCTCGAGGCCTTCCAGATCACCCGCAAGCCCCTCTACGAGCACATCGCTCGAGAGACCCTGGAGTACGTCATCCGCGACATGACGTCGAAGGACGGCGCCTTCTACTCCGCCGAGGACGCCGACAGCGAGAATATCGAGGGCAAGTTCTACGTCTGGAACCCCACGCAGGTCCGCGAGGTCCTCGGCGACAAGGCCGAGCGCTTCATGAAGGCCTTCGACGTCACCGACGAGGGCAACTGGGAGCCCCACGAGGAGAACCTTCCCAAGCACCAGAGCGTGCTGCGGGTCGTCGAGGAAGGGGATTTCGCCGAGGAGAAGCGCCTCCTCTTCGAAGCCCGCTCCAAGCGCGTGCGCCCGGGGCTCGACGACAAGGTCCTGACCGCCTGGAACGGCCTCATGGTCTCCGCCTTCGCCAAGGCCGCGCAGGCGCTCGGCGACGTCCGCTACCGCGAGGCCGCCGAGCGCGCCGCCCACTTCCTCCTCGACAGGCACCGCAAGGACGCCCGCCTCCTGCGGACGTCGCGCCTGGGCGAGGCCATGCTGGACGGCACCCTCACGGACTACGCCTACTTCTCCGCGGCGCTGCTCGACCTATACGAGACGACGTTCGATCCGGCCTACTTCGAGGACGCCAGGCGCCTCGCGACGAAGGCGGTCGAGCTCTTCTGGGACGCCCAGGCCGGCGGCTTCTTCACGACGGCCGACGGCGAGGCCCATCTGCTGGCCCGCATGCGGGAGGACTACGAGGGCCCCATGCCCCCGGGCAACGCCGTCCTGGCGCTCTCGTTCCTGCGCCTCTTCGGCTACACGGGCGAGGCGTCCTGGCGGGAGCGGGCCGAGAAGACAATCGGCTCGTTCAAGCAGGGTCTCGACCGCATCCCGATGGCCCACGCGTACATGCTGGTGGCCGTCGACTGGCTCCTCGGCCCCGCCCGCGAGATCGTGATCGCTGGGCCGGAGCCCAAGCCGTTCCTGGACGCCGTGCGCGCCCGCTTCCTGCCGAACGCGGTCGTGGCGCTGGCCGACGGCCGCGCGGCGCTGCCCCTGCTCGAGGGGAAGGGGCCGGTGCAAGGAAAGACCGCGGCATACGTCTGTGAGAACATGAGCTGCAAGGCGCCGGTGACGTCGACGGCCGACCTGGAGGCCGCGCTCAAGTGAAATCCAATGCGAGTGACCCGCTCTTGGCCTGAAGGCGAACTTCAAACTGAAACGGGCGTCATTCGCGCTGGCCGTAAATCCTCGGCCTTGGTTCGAGCGCGCATCGGAGAGGGCAACGCTTTGATCCAGTCTCAGATTGAGCTTGCTCAGCGTCAGCCGCCGGACGTAAATTGCAAGCATCAGGTTGAAGGGATCGCTCGAACCGAGAGGAGAGCCACGCAGCCGAACCTGACAGCGGAGGATTTCGACTGGCTGCGCAAGCTCCAGGGCGCTACGGATGCGAAGCGGGATCCGCCGCCTGTGCCAGGGGAAGTCGCGGGTAAGCTTCGCAGGTTCGGCTTCGTAGCGCCAAACGGTTTCGGCGGTCTTGCAATTACGGATCGAGGGCGCGGAGCGTTGTTAGAACAAGACATGCGGGACGCGGAAGACCGCTGAATCACTGTCACGCTCGTGCGCGGTGGGATGAACCCGTACGCGCCGGGCGCCGCGCACCGCGCGTCACGGAGCTCACTGCCGCCAACACCTATCAGGTCGTGGTGCGGGCGAAAGACGGCACGCTCCTCGTCTTTCCTTCGTATCTGTATCACTCGGTCGATGCCAACGCCAGCGGCTAGCTCGCGTAAGCCTGAGCTTCACCTGATGTTTTCCGCGTTTACGGCTGCGTTGAGCAAGCCGTTGTGGGGCGATGAATAAGGGCCGGATACTCGGGGCGGATGTCGAAGTGCAGCCGGCGATGGGCGGTGCGCAGCGCGATTTCCGCATCCGCGGGGCTCGCCGCCCGGGCGAAGATGAAGCCGAGGTAGCTCGCCCCGTCGGGAGGCGGCGCGATGATCTGGCCGGGCTCGACCGTGATGGCCACGCCGGTGACGCCAGGTACCGACTGCGCGGCGGCGAGACCATCGAGCCCCTGGTAAATGCCGCGCCGTGGAATCGGGATCATCATGACGCCCGCGGGGCCGCCTTCGCCGGGGGCGTCAACGGCGGCGGGGCGCGATTCGGCCACGACCTGGCGCAAGATCAACTCCTCCAGGCTCATGCCCAGGAGATGGATGAGCACGCGCCCGCATAAGCCGCCGATAGAGCGAGCCGCGACCTCCAGAATCCAGATGCCCTGGTCATTGACCCGCACTTCGGCGTGCACGGGCCCGGTCATGAGCCCGGCAGCGCGGCAGGCGCGCGCCACCTCCCGATGGATGCGGTCCTGAAGTGCCTGCGGCAGCCGCGACGGCGTGACGTAGAGCGTTTCCTCGAAGTAAGGTCCGTCCAGGGGATCGGGCTTGTCGAAGAGAGCGAGGGTGGTGAGCTCCCCTCGTTGCAGGCTGCCCTCCAAGGCGTACTCGCGCCCCGGAATAAAGTCCTCGATGATGAGCCCCAGCGCCCGGGCGTCGCGGTCGGCACGGGTCTGGATGGCACGCACCCAGCGCACGGCCCGCATCATCTCTTGGGGATCGTCGGCACGGATCACGCCGCGGCTTGCCGATAGACGCCGGGCCTTCACCACCACGGGAAACTTCAACCCAGGAAGCAGTTTCCGGGCTTCTTCTCCGGTCGGCAGGTGATGGAATTCCGGACACAGGAATTCCCGTTCCCGGAGCAGCCTGCGGAACGCCAGCTTGTCACGCATCCGGCGCACCGCCTGGGCGGGATTTCCCGGCAGGCCAAGACGCTCCGAAAGCATGGCCGCAAGCTCCACTCCCGAATCGTCCACCGCCAGCACCGCATCCGGGATGCCGTTGATCTCCCGCAACACTGTGTCCGCCGCCTCCTCCGGCCGGTCGAAATGCAGCGCCATGACGGGAGCGAGGCCCCAGGCCGGGGCCAGTTGGTGACAGTAGTTGGCCGCTGCCACGATTTCCACGCCCAGCTTTTGCGCGGCCGCAAGAAAGTCGCCGTTGCGGTAGCCGGTGGTGGGCAGAAGCAGCAGCACGCGCTTCATGGAGAAAGCTTCTGCGAGTAGTACTTTCCCATCGCCGCGTTGGCTGCGTGCGCTTCGGTGAGTTTCTCGAGGACCGCTTCCCAGTTGTCGCCGGGAACGGCCACGTACATTTCTTCGTCCGGCAGGCCGGTAAAGGTGCGGTTGCCTTTGCAACCGAGCGAGATCGATGTCTGGCCGCATGTCGTGGTCAGCGGTAAGACGGCGCAAGCCGGACGGCCCAGTGCGTTGGTCACCGCGCTGCCCGCCCCCGCCTTGAGGGCTGCTTCGTAAATCAGCATGGCCTGGGCGGGTTTCGCCGCAATCAGCACCACGTCGGGATGGAAGCGGGCGCCCTCCATCGGGCCGTACGCCACGGCAGCGGGAGATTCGGCCAGCGTGGGGATACCCGGCACTTCCGCGGCCGCCACGTAGTCGTTTTGAGCCATGAAGACGATCGTGTCATTCAGCTCGTGCGCACGCTCCGCCGGCAGCGTGATTCGGTGGGTATGACTTCCGACCGCGCAGTTGTAATGATCGGCGGGAACCGTATAGAAGGTCTGCCCGCTCATGGCTTTTTTCCAGAACACGCAACCGGCGGGCACAGGTCCACCTTCCCAGTGCGGGATGCCGGGAGGCGGCGACTCGAAAAAGCCTATGGCGATGGCGTTCATGGCAATCAGAAAGACTGGAGCTGCTGGTCGGTTGGCTCGGCGCAGCAGTACCACGGTTCGGACAGGCGGGGGATCGGAGCGCCAAGATTGCCCGCGAGCGCTGGCGCGGGGTGCGCGGCAGCCTCATGGGCCATGCGCCAGAGGGCGGCGAACACCTCGCGGCGCGCAACACCTTCCTGCTCGCATCGGGCCACTTCGGCTTGCAGATCCTGCTGCAGACGATCCACGCGGGGATCGGGATGGATCCAGGGATAGCCGAGGAGCGCGGGATCGAAGGCGAGGAGCTTTTCCTTGAAGCCGGGCAGCTTCAGAAGCAAGGAGCCTTCGGGAACGAGCAGCCGGATGGTGAGCTGCACCGGGGGCACGCTCTCCACGAGCTGCAGCTCCAGGAGCCGCTCGAGCAGCGCGAGGTAGCCCTCCAATGTCGTCCAGGGCGTGAACGCTACGAAAGTCGGTGCGAGCGCAATGCCGGCTGCGCGCGTGAGCGCCACGGCCCGGTCGAAGTCCCGGCTGCTGTGGTTCTTGTCGAGAAGGCGCAGGATGTCGTCGTCAACGGCTTCCACGGCGGAGGTGATGAACAGGCATCCGCTCGCGCGCAACTCGGGCAATAGCTCTCGATGATCGATGACGTGCTGAATCTTGATGGTCGCGTCGAACGTGACGTGCGGGAATGCTGCGTGCAAGGCGCGCGCGAGCCTCAGGCCATGGGTGGGACCGTTGAAGAAATCCGGATCGCCGAAGGAAATATGGGTCGCCCCTTCTTTCACCTGCTGCTGGATGTCTTCCACCACCACGTCTACCGGGACGACGCGGAACTTTCCCTGGTACACCGGGACCACGGGGCAGTGCCGGCACAGGTGCTTGCAGCCCCGGCTGCCCTCGGCGAATCCGGCCACGCGGGTCGATCCGTCCGGCAGCACCAGGTGCGCGTAGCGCGAGAGCTTCGGCAGGCCGCTGCGGTCCGGCACCTCGAACGCGATCCTGCCAAGGCTGACGGCCGCGTTTTGCGCCATCGGATTCTCGTTGATCCGGAGGCTCTGGCACAGGGAAACGAGCGCGGGCTCCACCTCTCCTCCCAGTACGGTGCCCACGCCCAGTCCGCGCAGCAGCGCCTCGTTCATGGGGGCATAGAGCCCATAGACGCAGAGGTGGGCCTTCGGGGCGAGCAGCCTGATGCGCGGCAAGGCCTGCACCGCGATGCGGGTGGCGGTATGCATGCCGACATAAACGCCGACCAGGCCCGCGTCCGCGAGGCTGTCCGGATCGAGCTTCTCGAGCGAAAGGTCGAGGCAGCTCACCGCGAAGCCTGCGCGCTTCAGCCAGGCGGCAGGCTCTGCCAGGGCAAACGGCTGCCGCCCCAGCTCGTAGGGATTGATGAGAACGACCTTGAATGGGTCCACTATTTCGATTTTGGCCGCTGCTCGAAGGGTGCGGCGCCGGGCTCGCGGCTCGCCCCGGCCTGTTCGAGGCGCCCGAGGTATTCCTGCCACAGCGTTTCGCGGTTCTTGCCCAGCGAGTACAAGTAGTCCCAGGAGTAGATGCCCGTGCTGTGCCCATCGGAGAACGTCGGCGTTACTGCGTAGCTGCCGCTTGGTTCGAGCGACAAGATGTCCACGTCGCGCTTGCCGACCTGCAGCACCTCCTGGCCGGGTCCGTGGCCGCGAACCTCGGCGGAAGGCGAGTACACGCGCAGCAGCTCATAGCTCAGCTCGAATCGGCTGCCGTCCGCGAACACCAGCTCCATCTTCCGCGACTTCTGGTGCAGCTTGATCTCGGTGGGTGTTGGTGTATTGCCGTCCATGTCTACTTCTGTTGCGGCGGGGTATAGCCGGAGGCGACGTCGGCGCCGCTGCCGAAGAAATGGTTCTGCATCTGCTGCACGAGGTAGTCGCGCGCCTTCTTGTCGGCGAGGTTGAGCCGATTCTCGTTCACTAGCATCTTCTGCTGCTCGAGCCACTGCCGCCACGCTTCCTTCGACACGTTCTCGAAGATGCGCTTGCCGAGCTCGCCGGGATAGGGCGGGAAATCGAGCCCCTCGGTCTCGCGCCCGAGCTTGATGCATTTGACTGTGCGTGCCATGTATTAAGTATGCGCGCGCGGGAGGCCTGTTTAAACCACTTACCAGGTAGGGTTGAGAATCCATGGCCACGGTCAGCGTATTCGGCGGCACCGGCTTCCTCGGCCGGCGCCTTGTGCGGCGCCTTGTCGCCGAAGGAACGACGCTGCGCGTCGCGGTTCGCTCTCCCGATCGTGCGCGAAGCGTCCTGGGGTGCTGGCGAAGGGACTGCCGGAAGGCGCCAAGACCCAGGAAGACCTGGACCTCGCCGTACGGCAGATCGTTTCTCGCGCTGTCGCTTCCGAGGGCGTGGTGGACATCTTCGCCGCTGCAGGCCTGAAGAAGCCGGACATTTCGATTCTTTCGGACCAGTTCCTGGCCGAAGTAAAGGACATGCCGCAGCGCAATCTGGCGGTCGAGCTGCTGCAGAAGCTGCTCTCAGGCGATATTAGAACGCGACGGAAGAAGAACGTCGTCCAGGCCAAGTCCTTCGCCGACATGCTCGAGCAGACGATCCGCCGCTATCAGAACCGCGCGATCGAGGCCGCGCAAGTAATCGAGGAGCTGATCGGCTTGGCCAAGGACATCCGCGCCGCCAACGCCCGCGGCGAGCAACTCGGCCTATCCGACGACGAGCTTGCCTTCTACGACCCGCTGGAGGTGAACGACAGCGCGGTCAAGGTGCTCGGCGAGCCGACGCTGATGACCATCGCCCGCGAGCTGGTCGAGGCGGTGCGCAAGAACGTTACCCTCGACTGGACGGTGCGCGCGAGAACATGCGCGCGCAGCTCCGCGTCATCGTGAAGCGCATTCTTCGCAAGTACGACTACCCGCCCGACAAGCAGGAGAAGGCCACGCAGACGGTGCTGGAGCAGGCGGAAGAGCTCAGCGCCGAATGGCGCCGCGGCATGACTCCTGAAGAAATCAATACCCGAGAATCACGCGCACCGTGTGGGCTTCACCGTCATCCACCAGCGGCACGCGGGCCGGACCGCCCGGCAGCGTCGTGCCGTCCAACTCGAGATGGCCGAAGCCGCGGCTGACGCCGTGCGGGTTCTCGACGGTGATGTCGTAGCGCGCGGAGCGGTATTTGAAGGCGATCTCGAAGCGCGGCCAGGCCGCGGGGATACAGGGGTCGAGGAGGAGGAAGGCGCCCTGCAGACGAAAGCCAAGGATCGCTTCGAGGCCGGCACGGTAGAGCCATCCGGCTGAGCCGGTGTACCAGGTCCAGCCGCCGCGCCCAAGGTGCGGGGCGACGGAATAGACGTCGGCGGCGACGACGTAGGGCTCGACCTTGTAGCGCTGCACGTCTGCGCGGGTGCTCGAGTGGTTGATCGGGTTCAGCAGCGAGAAGAGCGCCGCCGCCTTGTCGCCCTGACCGAGCGCGGCGAAGGCGATCACCGACCATGCCGCGGCATGGGTGTACTGGCCGCCGTTTTCCCGGATCCCGGGCGGATAGCCCTTGATGTAGCCGGGATCGAGCGGCGTACGCTCGAAGGGCGGGGTGAAGAGCAAGGCCAGGCCATCGCCGGGGCGGATGAGGTGCTCGTCCACGGCGGCCATGGCGCGCAGCGCGCGGTCCGGCTCGGCCGCGCCGGAGATCACGGCCCAGGACTGGGCGATCGAGTCGATGCGGCACTCCTCGCTCGCGGAGGAGCCGAGCGGCGTGCCGTCGTCGAAATAGCCGCGCCGGTACCAGCCGCCGTCCCAGCCCTCGCGCTCGAGCGAGATTCGCAGCGTCGCGGCGTGCGAGAGCCATTTCGCGGCGCGTGCCTCCTCGCCTCGCGCTTTCGCGACCGGCGCGAATGCCGCGAGCGTCGCGTGCAGGAACCAGCCGAGCCAGACGCTCTCGCCTTGGCCCTTCTCGCCGACCCGGTTCATGCCGTCGTTCCAGTCGCCGGTGCCGATCAGCGGCAGGCCGTGTGCGCCCAGAGCGAGGCTCGCGTCGAGCCCCCGCGCGCAGTGCTCAAAGAGCGACGCGTTCTCTTCGGCGAGCATCGGCCGGAAGTAGGCGTCGTGCTCGCCTGAGCCGAGCGCCTGGCCTTCGAGGAATGCGACGCGCTCGTCCAGCACCGCGCGGTCCCCCGTCGTCTCGACATAGTGCGCTGCGGCGTAGGCAAGCCAGACTCGATCGTCGGAAATACGCGTGCGCACGCCCTGGCCGGAGGGCGGCAGCCACCAATGCTGGACATCGCCTTCGACGAACTGCCGCGCCGCCGCGCGCAGGAGATGCTCGCGCGTCAGCGCCGGTCGCACCAGGGCGAGCGCCATGCCGTCCTGGAGCTGGTCGCGGAAGCCGTAGGCGCCGCTCGCCTGGTAGAACGCGGATCGCGCCCACATGCGGCAGGCGAGCGTCTGGTAAAGCAGCCAGCCATTCAGCATGAGGTCCATGGACCGGTCTGGCGTTCTCACCTGAATCGTGCCCAGGACGTCGTCCCAGAAATCGGCGCTCTCGCGAAGCACCGCGTCCAGGTCCGCTGCCCGGTAGCGCTCGAGCAGGGATTGCGCTTCGGCGTGCGTCGCCGCTTCGCCGAGGAAAAAGACGATCTCGGCCGTGCCGCCCGGCTCGAGCTCGACCGGCGCCTGCAGAACGCCGCAGGCATCGAGAGCGGCGCCGACTTGCTTCGAGAGCGGCGCTTCGCCTGCCAGCGCGGCCGGGCTGTCGAGCGTGCCGTTACGCCCCAGGAATTCCCGCCGGTCGCCGGTCCAGGCGCTCTGCCGCCCGCCGAGATCGGCAAAGGCGACGCGGGAGCCGTACGCCAGGTTCCAGGGGTTGCGCGCGAGCATCGCGCCGGTCCGCGGATCGATCTCGGTCACGATCGAGAGTGCCGCAGCGCTGCGCGACGCGCCGAGCACCCACTCGACATAGGCGGTGACCGAAAGGCGCCGCACGCGCTCCGACGTATTGCGCAGCGTCAGCCGCGAGATCTTGATCGGGTCCTGGAGCGGCACGTGCTGGAGCAGCTCGAGCGCGACACCGTGCGCAGCATGCTCGAAGCGGCTGTATCCCGGGCCATGCGCGGCGACATAGGGCGTCGCCTCGTCGCGGATCGGCAGCGCCGTCGGACCCCAGAGCTCGCCGCTGTCCTCGTCGCGCACATAGATGACCTCGCCCGGCCGGTCGGTCACGGGGTCGTTCGACCAGGGCGTGAGCTGGTTCTCGCGGCTGCCGAGCGCCCAGGTATAGCCGCAGCCTTCGACGCCGACCTGGAAGCCTAACGAGGCATTGGCGACGACATTGATCCATGGGGCCGGTAGCCAGCGCCCCGCTTCGAGGATCGTCACGTACTCCCGCCCGTCTGCGGCAAATCCACCGAAGCCGTTGAAGAACTCGAGCTTCGGCGGGGCCTCGGCGCCGTGCGCCGGTCGCGGGCGCGGCGCGCGCCGCGGCGGCGGTGCGACGGCCGGCGCCTGGAGGCGATCGAGCTGCTCCGCCAGCATCCCGCCGCGCCCGACGAGCACCGCCCGGGCCATGGACAGAAGCACGGCGCGCGTTTCCGACGACATGAGATCCGCGCGCAGAACGAACACGGAGCCGGGCGCGACGTCCGCCCCCACCTGCGGCCGGGACTGGCTGGTCCGCAACTGCGTCTCGAGGGCGACCTGAAGGTCCTGGATATAGGACGACGCCCGTTCGTTAAGGATCACAAGGTCGACGGCGAGCTGCTTCATCCTCCAGTACTCGTGGGCCCGCAGCACCTGGCGCACGATGGCGAGCTCCTCGATGTCGTCGATGCGCACCAGGACGATCGGCAGGTCGCCGGAGATGCCCTGCGCCCAGAGCGCCCCCGGGCCGCCGCCGCCGCGGCGTATCGTGTCGGACGACGGCCGCAGCGACGGATCGGCGTAGAGCGCATGGCCGGCGAGACGCTGGAACAGGTTGGCCTGCTCCGCGTCCACGCCGAGGTGGCTCAGCTGCACCTGCGCCTGGGTCCACGCCAGCGTAGCTGCGCGGTCGAAGGCGGTCGTCTCCTGGTGCTTGTCGGCGAGATCCAGCGCGTCGGCGCGGGACGAGGCGGCGAGCGTCCAGAAAGCGATGCGCACCGTCCGGCCCGGCGCAATCCGCATGCGGCGTCGCAGCGCGAACACCGGGTCGAGGACGGTCCCGGCGCTGTTGGAAAGCGGCAGGCCGTCCACGACCGCCATCGGCGTGCGCACCTCGCGTCCGCGGCCGAGGAAGCGGGCGCGGTCGGTTTCGATCTCCGGCTCGCCGACGGTCTCGCCTTCGACCACGGCGAGATGCGCCGCCCAGATCTCGGGCTCGCCGGGGGAGCGGCGCCGCCGGGTCGCCAGCAGCACGCCGGTCCTGGCGAGGTATTCAGTCTGCACGAACAGCTTCGAGAAGGCCGGGTGCGCCGTATCGGCGGCAGGCGGGGCGAGCGCCAGCTCGGCGTAAGAGGTGATATCGATCTCCCGCGTGCCGCTGCCGGTGTTCGAGACCGACACGCGGCGCACTTCGGCGTTGTCCTCGGGCGAAACCAAGACATCGAGGATCGTGGTGAGCGCGCCGTCGCGCCGCACGAATTCGGCGCGGTCCTCGGTGAACGTGACGTCGTAGCTATCGGGCTCGACCCCGCTCGGCTGGTAGCCCGCGGACCACACCGCGCCGCTCTCCACGTCGCGCAGGAAGACGTAGCTGCCCCAGTCGTCGCGCGTGGCGTCCTCGCGCCAGCGCGTGATCGCGAGATCACCCCAGCGGCTGTAGCCTGAGCCTGCCGCCGTCAGCATCACGCTGTAGCGCCCGTTCGAGAGCAGGTGCGTCTGCGGCGTGGCGTCGTGCGGCGAGCGGATCCGCCGCACCCTGGGCAGGTCCATCTCGCGTACCGTGGCCGAGGCCCGGACGTCCTCCGCCCTGGGATGGGCCAGGGCGACATCGCGCGGCGTGCGTTCCTGCAGGAGAAGATCGGTCGCCTGGACGCTCGGCTCGGCGTGAAACCTCGCCCGCATTCTCCCGTCGAAAAGCGCGTTGGCGATGGCGACCACAGTCATCCCCTGGTGGTGCGCCATGAAGGCCCGGACCATCGCGAGCTCCTTGCCCTCGGGCACGCGCGCGCGGGTGTAGTCGAGCGCCTCGTAGAAGCCGTAGCGCCCGAGCGCCCCGAGCGCGCCGAGCCGCGCGAAATTGCGTGCCGCCGCGCCCGGATCGACCATCGCCGCGAGCGCCGTCGCGTACGGGGCGATGACGGCGTTCTCGCCCAGCCCGCGCTTCAGGCCCAGCCCCGGGACGCCGAAGTTGGAATACTGATAGGTGAGCTCGAGGTCGCGCACGTTGTACGCGGATTCCGAGATGCCCCAGGGCACGTCGAGCAGCGCGCCGTAGTCGATCTGTCGGCGCACGACCAGGCGGCTGGTCTGCTCGAGGAGGCTGCCGGCCGGCGCGCGCATGACAAGCGAGGGCATCAGGTACTCGAACATCGATCCCGACCAGGAGAGGAGCGCCGCGCCATGGCCCACGGGCGTGACGGCTCGCCCGAGCCGGAACCAGTGCCGCGGCGGGATGTCTCCCTTGGCGATCGCCACGAAGCTCGCGAGACGCGCCTCCGAGGCGAGCAGGTCGTAGCAACTCGGATCGAGCTCGCCCTCAGCCACCCGGTAACCGATCGACAGGAGCCTGCGATCGCGCTCGAGGAGGAAGCCGAACTGCATCGCGTCCGCCATGGCTCGCGCCGTCGCCTCGAGCGCCGCCAGGCGCCCCTCGAGAGAGCGGGTGGCCTCTTCGTCCTGCGCGAGGTCGCGTCGGCGGCTCTCGATCGAGCGGTGCGTGGCCTGTGCCCAGAACAGCATTTCGGCGCCGGCCTCGTCGCCGCGCTCGCTGGCGAGCGTCCGCGCGATGTCGAGCATCGTCTCGGCCAGGGTCCCGATCTCGTCGCTGCCCGGCAGCGCGGCGCCGAGCGCGTCGAGCGCCGCGTCGAGCTGGTGGCGGGCGATGGTCTGCGTGCGCCGGTCGTCGGGAAGCGCGCGCAAGGCCTCGCGCGTGAGCTCCAGGGCGTCCTCGATGCCGCCGGAGGATTCCGGCCCCGCGCCGGGAGCGCCGATCCATTCCCGGCACGCATTGGCGAGCGCGATGAGGTGCCCGGCCAGGTTGCCGCTATCGACCGAAGAAACGTACTGCGGCTCGAGCGGGCGCAGGTCCCGCGTGTCGTACCAGTTGTAGAAGTGGCCGCGGAAGCGCGCGAGCTTGCCCATCGTCTCGAGCGTCGCTTCCAGGCGCTCGACCGTGTCGGTCGTCCCCGCCCAGCCGAAGTCGCGCGCGCTGACTGCGGAGAGCAGGTACAGGCCCAGGTTGGTGGGTGAGGTCCGGTGCGCGATGACCGGCTTGGGGTCTTCCTGGAAATTGTCCGGCGGCAGCATGTGGTCGGTCGCCGTGACGAAGGTCTCGAAGAAGCGCCAGGTGCGCCGCGCGATCCGCCGCAACGCGCGGGCGTCGGCCGGCGAAACCGGCAGGCGCCCTGCCACGAGCGGCGAGAGGCTCGCCCACCGGGCGATCGCCGGCGAGGCGATCCAGGCGAGCACGAACGGCAGCGCCACCGGCCATGCCTCGCTGCCGGTCCACCAGAGGACGAGCGCCGCCGCCAGGGCGAGGGCGAGCCCGCCGCTCATGTGCCGCGCGAAGCCGAGCAGGTCGAGCCGGCGGCTGACCGTCGCCTGGCCGGCCGTCACCCAGTCGAGCAGGCGCCTGCGGCTGACGAGCAGTCGATAAAGCGTTCTTCCGATCGCGTCGGACATCAGCCAGGCCTGGTGCGCCAGGAATACGAGCTGCAAAGCGCTCAGGGATACCGCGAGCCGGACATCCGCGGCCGCGGCACGCAGGTGGCTGCGCGCCGCGACCCCGGCGCGCCGCGGCACCATCGCGGAGACAACGGGAAGCAGCGTCGAGAGCGCGATCGTCGACACGATGAAGCCGCTCCAGAGGAGCGCCGCGTGCGGCGCGAGCATCCACCCGGCCGCCAGGGCCGCGACACTCGCAGGCGCCGAGAGCGAGCGGCGCAGGTTGTCCAGCATCTTCCAGCGGCCGATCGCCGGCACCGCACCCGCGCGGCCGACAATCCACGGCAGCAGCTGCCAGTCGCCGCGCGCCCAGCGGTGCTGGCGCGCCGCGGCGACGTCGTAGCGCGACGGAAACTCCTCGACCACCTCGATATCGGAAGCGAGGCCGGCGCGGGCGAAAGTCCCCTCGAACAGGTCGTGGCTGAGCAGCGTGCTCTCGGGTACGCGCCCCTCGAGCGCGGCCTCGAAGGCATCCACGTCATAGATGCCCTTGCCGGTATAGGAGCCTTCGCCGAAAAGATCCTGGTACACGTCCGACACGGCGGCCGCGTAAGGATCGATGCCGCTCATGCTGGAGAAGACGCGCTGGAAAAGCGACCCCTCGCGGCCGACCGGAAGCGAAGGCGTCACGCGCGGCTGCAGCACGCCGTATCCCTCGGCGACGCGCCGGGTGGCGGCATCGAGCCGCGGCCGGTTGAGCGGATGCGCCATCTTGCCGATCAGGCGGCGCGCGGCTTCCCGCGGCATGCGCGTATCAGCGTCGAGCGTAATGACATAGCGCACGCCGGCGGGAGCCGAGGCGTTCACAAAAGTGGTGTCGACCGCGCCGCGGAGCAACCGGTTGAGCTCGTGGAGCTTGCCGCGCTTGCGCTCCCACCCGATCCAGCGCCGCTGCCCTTCGTTCCAGACGCGGCGGCGATGGAGCAGGAGGAAGCGCTCCCCGCCGGCGGCCGGCCCGTGGCGCAGATTCAAGCGGGCGATGCCGGCGGCGGCCGCTTCGACGAGCGCGTCGTCTCCTGCGACGCGCTCTGTCGCGGCGTCCACCCAGTCCGAGAGCAGCGCGAAATGCAGCTCGCCGTCCGGGCTCGCGAGATAGTGGATCTCCAGGCGCTCGATCTGCTCCTCGAGCGCGGCCCGCGTCGTCAGCAGGATCGGCACCGCCACTAGCGTGCGCAGATGCTCGGGCACCCCGTCGCGCAGCGCCAGGGCCGGCAGGATGGTGGCGCCGACCCCTCTGGTGACGGTGTGGTTCACCAGTGCCATGGCGGCATCGATCGACGGGATCAGTCCGAGCGCCGCGAGCACGCCGAGCCACGCGCCGCCCAGCCCCGCTCTCTCAAGGAAGGCCAGCGGAACGGCCAGGACGACGGCGGCGAGCGCGGCCACCACGCCGATATAACCGTGGATGCCCAGCGCACTGCCGAAACGCCCGGGCCAGCGGCGCACCGGCGCGCGGAATCCGATCTTCGCCTCGAACGCGCGCCGCCCTCCGGCGACCAGGTGGTAGCCGGGATCCTGGACCTGCCCTGGAGCCACGGCGGCCAGCGCCGCTCGGGCAATCTCCAGCTCGGTCAGCTTCGAGCCGCGCGCGAGCTCCTCGATCGCGCTGCGGTAGAGATTGCGGGTCGGGAAATCCATGTCCGCGAATCCGCTGCCGCGTCGCAGCGTGTCGTCGATGAGGCTGACGCTTTCCACGAGCTCTGCCCAGTCGACGTCGGAGACGAGACGCATGCTCGTGATGATGTTGCGCACCGTCACGTTCGTCGCACCCTGGCGCTGGTGCTCGTCGTACACGATCCGCTCGGCGCTCGTTCCCTGCGCCGCGAGGCGCTCCTCCAGCCACACCAGCGCGGGGGTGACCTTCGGATCCTGGTCGCGCAGACGCTGCACGAGCTGAACGGCGAAGGCGCCGCCCAGGGGCGAGCGTTCGCGATCGCGAAACAGCGCGGCCATCGGCTCGGCCGGCCGTGCGTTCAGCCCCAGGAGTCGGTCGGCGAGGCTGTCGGCTTCCTGGCGCGCAGCGCGGCTCAGCAGGATGCGCATCGCCGCGCGCCGCAGGTTCTCAACCAGCGCCACGCGCAGCGTGATCGCCACCGCCCATAGCTCGCCAATCGTCAGCGGCTGCACGCGCTGGTAGGCGCGCAAGAAGCGGCGCAGCATCTCGGGGTCGAAGCGGCTGTCGGTATGCGCGACGAAGGCCCAGGCCACGCCGAAAACGCGCGGATAGCCGCTGAGCGGCCCGCCGGTCAGCTTCGGCAGCTGGCGATAGTAGCCGGACGGCAGATCGTCGCGAATCTCGCGGATCTGCTCTTCGACAAGGTGGTAGTTATCGAGCAGCCACTCGGCGGCCGGCGTGATGGCCCGCCCCTCGCCGACCGCGCCCGCGATGGTGCGATAGGCCTGGAGCAATACCGCCTCGTTCTCCTGCAGCCGGGTGGCGAGCGATCGCCCGGTTGTCGGCGTCGCTCCGACCGGCTGGGCCGCCGCCAGGCTTCCGGCGTGCTGCTCCAGGCGCTCGATGCTGAAGAGCTCCTCGCGGATGGACTCTTCGCTATTCCACGGTACCGCCTGTGAGGCGCGCCGAAAGGTCCTGAGAACCGCTGATTTCAATCTGGCGGGCGCGGCGTGGCCTCGCCGCCCTCGACGATCACCAGCTCGACCTCCCCAGCGCCGCTCTTGCGAAAGGCCGAAGCCTCCTGGTACTCGGGCGAGTCGTGGCAGGCGACCGCCTGCTCGAGGCTGGGGAACTCGATCACCACGAAGCGCTGGAACTTCTGCGGTCCTTCGAGGATCTGGTAGCGCCCGCCGCGCGCGAGCACCTTGCCGCCATGGCGGGCGATGATGGCGGGCACGCGGTCGGTGTACTTCTTGTACTCGATAGGATCGTTGATCCTGGAACGGGCAACCCAGTAGGCGGTCACGGCTTGGCTTTCATCAGGTCGGGAAGATAAGTGGCGATCTGCGGAAACGCCCACAGGCAGGCGATCACCGCGATGAGGGCGAGCCAGTAGGGCGTCGAGCCGGCGAAGATGGTGCCCACGCCGATGCGCGGATCCTGCACCGCGGCCTTCACGGTGAAGACGAGCAGGCCGAAGGGCGGCGTGAGCAGCCCCGTCTCCACGGCGAGGATGCCGATGATCGCGAACGCGAGCGGCTCGATGCCGATCGCGACGGCGATCGGGTAGAAGATCGGCACCGTGAGCAGCATGATCGAGATCGAGTCGATCAGGCATCCGAGCACGAACCACACCAGCACCATGAGAAGCAGGATGCCGCCCGCGTCGAGGCCCGCGCCAAGCAGCAGGTCCTGCACCGCGCGGGTGAAGCCGGTCATGGTCAGCACGCGGGAGTAGAGCTGCGCGGCGAACAGGAGCAGCAGTAGCGGGGCCGAAGTCCGGCCCACGTCGAGAATCACCTGGCCTACCTCGCGGAGCCGCAGGCCGCGCGCGAGCGCGAGCACCAGCGCCGCCGCAGCGCCGACGCCGGCACCCTCCGTCGGCGTAAACGCGCCGAACCAGATCCCGCCGAGCACGCCTGCGACAAGCGTAATCACGAGCAGCGTGCCGACGAGCGAGCGCAGGAAACTGCGCGTCTCGATCTCGGCGCCGGAAGTCTTTCTCCCCGCGCACTCCCCGACCAGCTCCGGCCGCACGACCGAGGCGCCCAGGATGTAGAGCGCATAGATGCCGGCGAGCAGCGCGCCCGGCAGCACGCCGGCGAGGAAGAGGTCGCCGATCGACATCTCGGTGAGGATCGCCCATACGATCATGAGAACGCTCGGAGGGATGAGCATGCCAAGCACGGCGCTGCCCGCGATGCAGCCGAGCGCGAAGTGGTCGCGGTATCCCTGCCGCTTCATCTCCGGGTAGGCGATGCGCGAGAACGCCGCCGCCGCGGCGATGCTCACGCCGGTGACGAAGGCGAACACCGCGTTCGACACCACCGTGGCGATGGCGAGCCGTCCCGGCACGACGCGCGTCAGGCGGTTGAATAGCGCGAAGAGGTCGCTCGCCGCACCGCACTTGGAAAGGAATTCTCCCATCAGCATGAAAAGCGGGATCACCGCGAACACGTAGTCGCGCACCGCCTCGTAGGCGGTGCTGCCGAGGAAGCTCGCCACCACCTGGAAGTCCTGCGTCATCAGGTAGATGCCGAGCATCGCCGCCGCGCCGAGCGCGACCGCAATGTGCACCCCGGCAAAGACGAGCCCGAGCAGCACGCTCACGAGGATCAGCATCTCCCCGGTACCGAACACCTATCGGATTCTCTTCAGGTGAATCAGGAAGCTCAGGAAGTAATTCAAAGCCGCGAGTGCCGAGCCCAGCAGGACGACGAAGCGCGCGGGCCACGTGGGGATGCGCAGTGCGCCCTCGCCCTCGTACTCGCCGGCGCCCCAGGCGTGCGCGAGCGGGTCGAGGCTGCCGTAGACGATGACCGCGAAGAACGCCACGCCGAGAAGGCAGCCCAGGGCGGCGAGCGCCTCGCGCGCCCGGCGCGGCAGCAGCGCGGGAAGCACATCGACGTGCAGCATACCGCCGGAGCGGATGGCGTAGCTCGCCTGCAGGAAGCAGATGATGACGATCGACATCGACACCATCTCCGGGGTGCCCTTCACCGGGGACGAGAACACGGTGCGGCCGACCACGTCGGCCACCACGAGGAAGCTCAGCAGGAAGGCGAGCGTCGCGGCGAAAGCGAGCAGCGCCTTCGCCGCGAGATCACTCCAACGGTCGAGCAAGATCTATTTGATCTGGTAGCGCACCGGCCATTTGTGGCCGAGCTTCTCGGCTTCCGCCAGCGCGGCCTTCAGCACCTGGGTGCCGGGCATGCCGGCCTTGTCGAGCTCGGCGGCCTTCTCCTGCGGCCAGTCCTTCAGCGAGGCCGCCCACTCTGCGCGCACCGAGTCCGGAAGCTGGCGCACGTCCGCGCCGACCTTCTTCAGCTGCTCGAGTTGCTTGGGATAGTTCTCCTCGTTCACCGTGCCGGTCCGCTTCTCGTACTCGCGCCCGACCTCGGCGAGGATCTGCTGCACTTCCTTCGGCAGCTTGTTCCAGCGCGCCCGGTTGATGGTGAGCCCGTGCCAGGTAATCGCACCAAAGCCGATCTCGGTGTAGTACTTGCCGACCTCGTAGAGCTTGAAGTTGACGTAGCCCGACGGGAACATGATCCAGCCGTCGTACACGCCGGTCTTCATCGAGGTGTAGGCGTCGGGCAGCGAGGACTGCACGGGGACCGCGCCGGCGAATTCCAGCCACTTGAGGTTGAGGCCGGCGCCCGCGAGCTTGCGGCCCTTGAGGTCCTTGACGCTCTTCCACTCGAAGTTGGTGCCGAGGTTGTAGCCGTTGTCGGCGATCAGGCCGAGCAGCTTTTGGTTGTACTTGTCCTCGAACACCTTCTCCATCCAGGGCACCTGGTCGTACACGCGTCGCGCCAGCGTGACGCTCTTCACCGGGCTCATGGTGCCGAAGGGCAGCATGATCTGGAAAGCGTGCATCGGCAGGTTGGAGGGCTCGAAGCAGAAGCAGTAGGCACCCAGGTCGATGATCCCCGACTGCACGCCCTCGAGCGTGTCGGCGACCTTGACGATCGAGCCGCCGTAGCCTTCGACGAACTCCACCTTGTGCTTGGTACGCGCGGCCACGCGCTTTGTGACCTCGGGTACGTAGAAGCTGTTGATGAGATGCACGTAGGTGTTGGCCGTCGGGTGGCCCGAGGCGATGCGCAAGCGGATGTTCTCGGATTGCGCGGGGAGCGCGAAGCAGGCCGCCGCCGCCGCGGCGACGAGTTGAACCTTCAGTTTCATCTTTTCCCTCCTCCGGGTAAGTATTGGGAATCTTACCTCTCATGGCGAGACTCCACTACGGCTGGGTCGTCCTGGCCGCCCTCTGCTGCGTCGGTTTCGCAAGGCAGGGCCCGGCGGTGGCGACGCTCTCGATCTTCATCGACCCGCTGTCGCGCGAGTTCGGCTGGTCGCGCACCGCGCTCTCGGGCGCGGTATCGCTCGGCGGCGTGCTCGCGGCGCTCGTGTCTCCCGCCATCGGGCCGCTGCTCGACCGCCACGGGCCTCGGCTCATCCTGTGCATCGCGGTGCTCGTCAACGCCGCCGCGTTGGCGCTGCTTTCGCTCACCCCGTCGCTGCTCGTCTTCTACGTGCTTTTCTGCATCGCGCGCACGAACTGGGCGGTGCCCTTCGACCTGGGCATCTACGGCGCGGTCAACAGCTGGTTCGTCGCGCGGCGCGCCTTCGCCACCTCGGTCGCGACCATGGCGCAGATCGCCGGGCTCGTGGCCATGCCGCTCGTCGCGCAGCTCGCCATCGACCAGGGGAGCTGGCGCACCGGCTGGATCGCCCTCGCCGCGGTGACGCTCGGCGTGGGGTTTCTTCCGGCATGGCTCTTCCTCGGCCGCAAGCCCGGAGATAATGAAGTAGTCGCGCCGCCGGGCCATGTCGAGCCGCGCTTCTCGCGCGCGCAAGCCGTGCGCACCCCCGCCTTCTGGCTGCTCATGCTCTACACGGTGCTCGTCTTCCCTGTGCAGGCTGGGGTGAGCCTCCACCAGGCTTCCCACCTCGTAGAGCGCGGGATCGACCCCACCACCGCGGCGACCGTGGTGAGCACGTTCTCGCTCATGGCTGGGCTGGGCACGTTCGCCTGCGGCCTCCTGCCGCGGCGCCTGCCGGTGCGCTTCGCCATGGCCTTCGCCGGCTTGCTCTCGCTCGCGGGCGTGCTACTCATGATCCGCATCGCCTCGCCCGCCGACGGCTACCTCGCGGCCGGCGTGTTCGGCTTCGGCATCGGCGCGGTGCTGACGCTGCTGCCGGTGGCCTGGGCCGACTATTTCGGACGGGAGAACTTCGGCGCAATCCGCGGGCTCGCGCTCTCCGCGCAGGTGCTCTCGCAGGCGGTCGGACCGATCCTCTCCGGAGTGCTGCACGACCTGACCGGGAACTACCTCGCGTCGCTCTACTGCTTCGCGGCGCTCTCCGCGCTTACCGTGGTGGCGGCGCTGGCCGCCCGCCGCCCTACAGAGTCTGCCGGGCGATCCTGAGGCGCGTGTCGCGCATGTCGTCGCCGCGCAGCTCGCGCAGCGCGTAGCCGGCGAAGTCGTCGGCGACCTCCTTGCGCCAGTAGAGGTCCATGTCGGTGTTGTCCATCGGCTTCGCGCGGTTGGCGACGAGGTCGGCCGCCTGAGCGATTACCTCGTCCGAGAGGATCTTGCCCTTCAGGAACTCGCTCGCCTTCTCGACGAGGAAAGGCCGCGACGCTACGGCGCCAAGCGCAACCCGTGCATCGATGATGACTTCTTTGTCGAACTTCAAGGCGACGGCGACGCCCAGGATCGGAAAATCGAACGAGCCGCGCCGGCGCAGTTTCCAGTACGTGCTCTTCCATCCGGCGGCCACCTTCACCTCGGTAAGGATCTCGTCCGGGCGGCGCGACAGGTACTCGATGCCGTCGTTCTTGTAGAGATTCTCCAGCGGAATTTCTCTTTTCCCCTGGGCGCTTTCAAGCCCGACAACCGCGTTCAAGGCTATGAGAGCCGGAGCGGTGTCGGTGGAAGATACGGCGACGCAGCGCTTGCTCGCGGTCGCGACCCAGCAGGTCTTGCCGTCCTTCTTGAGGCAGAAGTCGATCGCCTTGCGCCACTCGTAGGTCTGGTTGTAATACGTGCAGCGCGTATCGAGGCAAAGGTTGCCGCCGAGCGTGCCCATGTTACGCAGGTGCGGCGTGGCGACCTGCGCGGCGGCGTGGCGCAGCGCCGCCGGGGTTTTCTCGCTCTTCACCACTTCCGACAATGTGAGGCCGGCGCCGAAGGCGCCGTTGAGAACCTTGAGTTCGCTTATGTTCCGCAGAGATACCAAGACCTTCGGCGTCTGGTGCCGCCGCTTCATGTTCGGCAGCAGGTCTGTGCCGCCAGCGATCAGCATGGCGTTCGGGCCTTCGCCCGCCAGGATCTTCGCCGCCTCGGCGACCGAGCGCGGCGCGCGGTGCTCAAACCACGGCAGCCGCAGCATCGCGCTTGGTCTCGTTGCCGTCGCCGCCTTCCCACGGCGGCAGCACGAACGTGGGCTTCGGGTATGGGACGGCCGGGAAGCTTTGCGGGCCAACACGCTTGTCTTTCTCCTGCAGAGCTTTCAGGACCTTGTCCGGCGTGATGGGAATCTCGTCGATGCGCACGCCGACCGCGTCGTAGATGGCGTTGGCCACCGCCGGCATCACGGGCAGCAGCGGCCCCTGCCCGACTTCCTTCGCGCCGTAGGGACAGTTCGGATCGCTCATTCCCTCTTCCTGTTCGATCAGCGCAACCTCGACCTCCGGCATGTCGAGCGCCGAAAGGCTCTTGTAGTCGAGCATCGAAGGCGCGCGGTGCACGAGCGCGCCGGAGAGCTTCTCCGGCAGGCGGCGGAACGACTGCTCTTCCATGAGCGCCTCGCCCAGGCCCATGTACACGCCGCCGATTACCTGGCCGCGCGCGAGCGTGGGATTGAGCGCGCGACCAATGTCGTGCGCGATCCATATTTTCGGCACGTGGATCCATCCGGTGCGCTCGTCGACCTCGGTCTCGACGACGCACGCGGTGAAGCTGTAGGCGGGCGACGGCCCCACGCCGGCGCCCTTGTACCTGCCGGGCGGCTTCGGCGGTGCGTATGAGCCGACGGCGGAGAGCGTGCCGAGCTGCGCCTCGGCGACCGCCACCGCCTCGACGAAGGACATGGCGCGCGCCGGGTCCTCCGCCGCGTACACCTTGCCACGCGAAAAGGCGACGCGGTCGGGCAGCGTGCCGAGCGTCTCGGACACCGCCGCCGCAAGCTGGGCCCGCAGGCGCTCCGCGGCCTGCAGCGCGGCGTTGCCCATCATGATGGTGACGCGGCTCGAGTACGAGCCGAGATCGACCGGCGTGATGCCGGTGTCGCCGGTGACCGTGCGCACCACGCTTGTATCCACGCCGAGCGCCTCGGCGACGAGCGCGGCGAGCACGTCGTCCGAGCCCTGCCCGATCTCGGTGGCGCCGCAGTAGACGATCACGCTGCCCGAGCGGTCGAGCAGGATCTGCACGCCGGAGTGCGGCATCTTGTTCCAGTAGATCGCCACCCCCGCGCCGCACATGTAAGTGCTGCAGGCAAGGCCGAGGCCCCGGCCTTTCCCCAGTTTCCCGCGGCGCTGTTTCCAGCCCGACATCTCGACGACCTTCTCGATGCACTCCGCGAGCCCGATCGAGCCGATGCGGAGCCAGCTCGCTGTCAATGAATTCTCTTTTACTAAATTTCTTAGCCGCAACTCGGCAGGATCCATGCCGAGCTTCTCCGCGATCCTGTCGAGCTGCACCTCCTGGCCGAAGCGCGGCTGCGGCGTGCCGTGGCCCCGCTTCGGGCCGCACGCCGGCTTGTTGGTGAACACGCGGCACGCCTCGAACTTGAAGCGCGGATAGTGGTAAGTCACCGGCGACAGCACGCCGGTATAGAAGGTGCTCGCCGGGCCGTGCGACCCGTAGCCTCCGCCGTCGAGCAGCGTCTGCAGGTGCATGCCGGTGAGCTTGCCGTCCTTCGTGACGCCGGTCTTCATCTTCATGAGCACCGGATGGCGGCCGCGATGCACGTAGAACACTTCCTCGCGCGTCAGGCCGATCTTCACCGGCCGGCCCAGCGCGAGCGCCGCCTTGCTCGCCACGAACTCGTGTCCGCCGGGATCGCACTTCCCGCCGAAGCCGCCGCCGTTGGGCGTCGCCACGACGCGGATCTGCGACTCGGGGATGCCGAGGACGCGGGCGAGCTGCCGGTGCAGGTAATGGGGATTCTGCGTACTCGAGGAGATCTGGAGCTTGCCTTCAGGATCGATGAAGGCGACCGACGCTTGCTGCTCCATCGGCAGGTGCGTGTTGCCTTCGTAGAAGAAGATGTCTTCAAAAACAAGAGCACTGTTCTTGAAGGCGTCCTCGATGTCGCCGAACTCGTAGGACTGGTTGCGGTGGATGTTCCCCTGCTCGCCGTAGTCGTGAATCCGGGGTACCGGATTCAGGAGGCCTTCCTGGGGGGTCTCTATGGGTTGCAGCAGCTTGTACTTCACTTCGATGAGACCCAAGGCCTCCACCGCGGTCTGCTCGTCGCGCGCGATCACCGCGGCGACCGGGTCGCCGACGTAGCGCACGCGCTCAGGCGCGAGCGGATACTCGTCGAGCGACACCGGCATGATGCCGAAGGGCACCGGGAAGTCCTTGCCGGTCAGCACGAGGTGCACGCCGGGATGGGCTTTCGCCTTCTCAACCTCGATCGATTCGATGAGCGCGTGCGGATGGGGCGATCTCAGCAGCTTCGCGTACACCATCCGCGGCATGAAAAGATCGTCGGCGTAGCGCAACTGCCCGGTGACCTTGGCGCGGCCGTCCACGCGCCGCCGGGCTTTCCCTACGACATCGAAGCGCTTTTTCACTTGGCTTCCTCGCGCAGCTTCGCTGCTGCATTTTCGATCGCATCAACGATCTGCTGGTAACCGGTGCAGCGGCAGAGGTTGCCCGCGGTCGCCTCCTTGATCTCCTGGCGCGTGGGATGCGGGTTGCGCTCGAGCAACGCCTTGGCGGTCATGATGACCCCGGGGGTGCAATAGCCGCACTGCGAGCCGCCGAAATCTGCGAATGCCGCCTGGAGCGGGTGCAGCTCGGGTCCCCGGGCCAGACCTTCGATCGTCTGCACCGAGCGGCCCTCGCACTCGATCGCGAGCGTCAGGCAAGAGAGTTGAGGCTCACCGTCCACCAGCACCGCGCAGGCACCGCACTCCCCGAGCTCGCAGCCGTGCTTGGTGCCGGTCAGACCCAGGTCCTCGCGCAGCACCTCGAGCAGGGTCTTGTAGGATGCAAAGGAAACCTCGGCCGCCTCGCCGTTGACGGTCAGGCGGATATGGACGTTTGAGCGCGGCGCTTGGATCTGCATTGTTCGGGGTCCAAACTATCGGCTACTCTACTTCACCCCACGACGAGGAGCAATCCACTTCCCCGCCGGCGGAAGGCGCCGAAGCTTGCCTGTGGATCACGCCGGTAAGGCCCTGTAACACTTGGTTACGCCTACGGACAGGGCCGCGGTGTAGCCTGCCTCGCATGAAGCGAGCTTTGCTGCTTCTTCTCGTAGTTGTCGCGACCACGAGCGGCGCGGCGCTCGCCCACAGGGGTGGGCACGGCGGGGGCGGGCACGGCGGCGGCCGGGTGCACCTCGGATTCCACTTCGGCTTTCCCGCCTACTACCCGTACTGGTACGGGCCCTCGCCGTATTACTACTACCCGCCGCCGGTGGTCGTGACGACACCGGCCGCTCCCCCGGTCTACATAGAGCGCGAGAGGGACGCGGATTTCTGGTACTTCTGCGAGCAGGAGCGCGGGTATTACCCGTACGTCAAGCAATGCCCCGGCGGCTGGACCGTGGGTCATAGGAGCCCACCGACAACGACTTATGCTACGCACGAGCATAACTCCGGTCAAGGTCCCTTCATTCCCCGCCGCGAACTGGGGCGTAAGGTCCTGCGCCGCAGCAACCCCCGCGCGCGAGGCGGCGGGCTCAGGGAAGGACCACGCCGCGCCGTGCCGCGGAGCGCCTCGCGACGACGAAGCC
>DASRKB010000079.1:0-17646 GCA_035649175.1 Burkholderiales bacterium
GGCCGAAGCCGGAGCACGACACCTGCTTCGCGCCCTGCATTAGGCGGGCGAAATCGTAGGTGACGATCCGGTCGCCGATGGTCTTTTGCATCGAGCGGATGATCGCGTCGGCGGCCTCCACCCAGCCCATGTGGCGCAGCATCATTTCCGCGGAAAGGATCTCCGAGCCTGGGTTCACATAGTCCTTGCCGGCGTACTTCGGCGCGGTTCCGTGGGTCGCCTCGAACATCGCCACTGTATCGCTCAGATTGGCGCCGGGCGCGATGCCGATGCCGCCGACCTCGGCCGCGAGGCCGTCCGAGATGTAGTCGCCGTTCAGGTTGGTGGTGGCGAGCACGTCATACTCCGCGGGCCTTAGCAGGATCTGCTGCAGCATCGCGTCGGTGATGACGTCCTTGACGACGATGTCGGGGCCTCCCTTCGGGTTCTTGAAGCTGTGCCAGGGCCCGCCGTCGACCGGCGCCGCGCCAAATTCCCTGACGGCGAGCTGATAGCCCCAGTCCCGGAAGCCGCCTTCGGTGAACTTCTGGATGTTGCCCTTGTGCACCAGGGTGACGGATTTTCTCTTGTTGTCGATCGCGTACTGGTAGGCGCGGCGGATGAGGCGCTCCGAGCCCTCGATCGAGACCGGCTTGATGCCGATGGCCGATGAGCCCGGGAAGCGGATCTTCTTGACCTTCATCTCCTTGATCAGGAAGTCGATGACCTTCTTCGCCTCCGGGGAGTTTGCGGGCCACTCGATGCCGGCGTAGATGTCCTCGGAGTTCTCGCGGAAGATCACCATATCGACCTTCTCCGGCTCCTTGAGCGGCGAGGGCACGCCCTTGAACCAGCGCACCGGGCGCAAGCAGACGTAGAGGTCGAGCTCTTGGCGCAGCGCCACGTTGATTGAGCGGATGCCGCCGCCGACCGGGGTTGTGAGCGGCCCCTTGATGGAAACCACATACTCACGCGAGGCTTCAAGCGTCTCCTCCGGTAGCCACACGTTTTCGCCGTAGATGCGGCAGGACTTCTCGCCCGCGTACATCTCCATCCAGACGATCCTGCGCTTGCCGCCGTAGGCCCTCTTGACCGCGGCGTCCACCACCTTGAGCATCACGGGGGTGATGTCGACGCCGGTGCCGTCTCCTTCGATGTACGGGATGATCGGCTGGTCAGGCACGACGAGCGAGAAGTCCTTGTTCACGCGGATCTTTTCGCCGCCGGAAGGCACCTTGATGTGCTGATACGCCATGGAAATGGAAGCTCCCTGCGGGTAGGTTTTCGAAGAGGCCTGCGATTATAGTGATCCCCACCCCCTAGAGCCATGGTCAACCGGACGGCAGTGCGTGCGTTAGCGGAAGAGGATTGGGACCCGTCCCGGTCCGTTCCCACCCACTCTAGAGAAGGGGATCACCATGAAGCAGCTGCTCGCAGTGCTGATGTCGGCGATGTTTGCCGCGGCCAGCGTGTCCGCCGTCGCGCAGGACAAGAAGGCGGACCCGGCGGAAAAGAAGGCCATGAAGGACACCAAGTCGCAGAAAGCCAAGGCCAAGCCGAAGTCGACGGACAAGGAAAAGGCGAAGTAGGCCCGTTCGCAGCAAAGAAGAGGCTGGGCTTTGCCCTGCCTCTTCTGTTTCTTCTTTGGTTCGCGGGCTTCGCGCCCGGCGTGGCGGCTCAGCTTCCCATCGTAGAACTCAACGCCGGGATGTACCTCGTCCGCGCGGAAGTGGCTGCGGATTTCGCATCCCGCTCCCGCGGCCTCATGCACCGCAAGGCGCTCGCCTCCAACGCCGGCATGCTGTTCGTCTTCGACGAGGCGGAGGCGCACTGCATGTGGATGAAGAACACGTTCGTCCCGCTTTCGGTGGCGTTCCTCGACGACGGCGGGGAGATCGTCAACATCGCCGACATGACGCCCCACAGCGAGCAGGCGCACTGCGCGGCGCGCCCCGCGCGCTACGCCCTGGAGATGAACCGCGGCTGGTTCGCCGCGCGGGGAATCAAGCCAGGGATGCGGGTGGGCGGCATCCCCGGCAAGTAGCCGCGCTACAGGCCTGCGTTCTGCTGGGCCACCATTAGGTACAGCATCGGGATCGACAGCATGGTATTGGCGCGGGACGTCATGCCGGCCTTCTTGGCCGCAGCCGCCTTCTCCTCCGCGGAAGCCTGCACGATGCCGAGCGCCTTCTTCTGGTTGGGCCAGATGATGAACCAGACGTTGAACCACATCACGATGCCGAACCACATCCCCAGCCCGATTGCGGAGAACGGCTGCTGCAGGCTGAGCGCGGCGCCGATGTAGCCATTCATCCAGGCGAGCAGCAGCCCCGTGACGATGGTCGCCATGGCGGCCCAGCGGAACCAGAAGAGCGCGGTGGGCGCGATGACCTTGCTCACCGCCGGCTTGTGCTCGTCCGGAATCTTGGGCATGGACGGCGTCTGCACGAAGTTGAAGTACCAGAGCAGGCCGATCCACATCACGCCTGAAAGCACGTGCAGCCACCGCATGAAGAAGCGCCACCAATTCATGTCGCCCATCTTGGCGAAGCTCCCGGCGATGGCCATGATGACCAAGAGGATGACGATGCCCGCGACGATCGTGCGCCCGAGCGACTGGAAGATCGCACCCATGGCTTTCTCCTATTTAGTTTGTGATGGGTCGCAACCTGAAAAGTCTAGCACCGTCAATGGCCGCCCGCTAACAGGCCCGAGGCGGCGACGAGCAATACGATCACCTGGGCGATGGCGAAGGTCGCCTGAAGCCGCTCGCTGCGCCCGAGCAGCAGAGGAAGGATCCTGAGGTAGCACAGCACCGTCACGAGGCAGAGGAGCGCTACGCCCACCATGTTGAGGTAGTCCCCGCTTGCCAGCATCCCTAGCCAGCCCCATCCCGAAGGCGCGCCGGTCGACTCGAGATAGGCGTCCACCGGCATGACCCACAGCCGGGGCAAGTCGGCCACGGCAACCGCAGGCGGTACGAGCTCGACCGCGTAGGCGACATACGCCGCGATCAGCACGGCGAGGGCGACACGCGTGCTCCAGTCGAGCCATCGCGCGTAAACCTGCTGCTCGGTCGACACCCCCTTCAGTTCCATATCCCGAGGCCCTTGAGCAGGGCGCGCGTGCCGGCGACCACGAGCAGCACAATCACGGCGCGCCGCACGAATGCCGCGGGCGCCACGCGCAGCAGGCGCGCGCCGATCTTGGCGCCCAGCATGACGCCGATGATGGAAGGGGCTACGAGCATCGGCAGTACGGCCCCCCGATTGATGTAGATCCAGGCAGCGGAGGTGTCGACAACCGAAAGCAGAAATCCCGAGGTGCCGACCGAGAGCTTGAGCGGCACCCCCATCAGCAGGTTGAACACCGGAACGTTCGCCCACCCGGCGCCCAGGCCGAACATGCCCGCCATGACGCCGATGACGGCGAACGCAAAGAACGCGGGCGCGGTACGCCGCACGCGCCATTCGACGTCGCGCCCGAGGGCGGGGTCGTGATAGACGCCGTACATGCCGAGCGCCTGCCCGAGCGCGTCCGGCTCGACCTCGGGCTGCTCGGCGCGCCTGGAGCGCCACATGAGGGCGGCGATGCCGAGGATGGTCGCGCCGAGGGCGGTCTGCACCAGCTCAATCGGCAGCGCGAGGCCGAGCAGCGCGCCCCCGATCGAGGTGATCGATCCCACCACCGCGAGCGGCATGGCCAGGCGCAGGCTCGCGAGCCCGCCGCGCAGCAGCGAGGGGCCGGCGGAAAGCGCGCCGCAAAGGGCGAGCAGCAGCCCCGTGGCGCGCACGAAGTCGAGATGGAACGGGAAGAAGCCGCCGACGATGGGCACGAATAGCACGCCTCCGCCCACGCCGGCCAGCACCGCGATGATGCCGAGAAGGAACGTGACGGCGAAGAGCGCGAGCGGCCAGATCCACCAGGGCGCGGCTGCGGCTTCCATGTTCTTTCAAGTTATGCTCGCGCATTATGCCGAAGCTCGCAGCGAACGTTTCGACGCTGTTTCCCCAACTCGATTTCCTGGAGCGCTTCGCGGCTGCCGCTAAGGCGGGCTTCCGCTTCGTCGAGTACCAGTTTCCCTACGCCTGGCCCGCCGGCGAGGTGGCGCGCCGCGCGCGCGAGGCGGGCGTGCAGGTCGTGCTGCACAACCTGCCGGCGGGGGACATGGCGAAGGGCGAGCGCGGCATCGCTTGCCTGCCCGTGCGCCGCGCCGAGTTTCGAGAGGGCGTGGAGCGCGCGATCGAGTATGCGAAGACGGTCTCGTGCCCGAGGCTGAACTGCATCGCCGGGCTCGCGCCCCAGGACGCCCAGCATTTCGACTGCCTGGTCGACAATGTGCGCTACGCCGCCCGGCGGCTCGGCGAAGCCGGCCTGCAGCTCCTCATTGAGCCGATCAACACGCGCAGCGTGCCGGGATTCTTCCTCGCCGGAACGAAGCAGGCGATCGACGTGCTGAACGCCGCCGGCGAGCCCAACGCCTTCCTGCAGTACGACGTCTTCCACATGCAGATCATGGAAGGCGACCTCGCGCGCACGATCGAGCGGCTCCTGCCGCGCATCGGGCACATGCAGATCGCCGACGTGCCGGACCGACACGAGCCGGGAACCGGCGAGATCAACTTCGACTTCCTGCTCGCGCATGTCGACGCGCTCGGCTACGCCGGCTGGATCGGTTGCGAATACAATCCTCGAGGTGACACGCTCGAAGGCCTGAAGTGGGCACGCGCCTATCTGTCGTGAACGCCTTGCGCGCCTTCCTGCCGGCGCGCGCGGTGCTGCACGAGGAGGAAGACACCCGGCCGTACGAGTGCGACGGCCTTACCGCGTACCGGCAGCTGCCGATGGTCGTGGCGCTTCCCGAGACCGAGGAGCAGGTGCGGCAGGTGCTGCGTGCCTGCTCGGCGCTGGGCGTGCCGGTCGTGCCGCGCGGCGCCGGCACCGGCCTCTCGGGCGGCGCGCTGCCGCCCGGCGACGGCGTGCTGCTGTCGATGGCGAAATTCATGCGCATCCTGAGCGTCGATCCGCGCGCGCGCACCGCCATCGTGCAGCCCGGCGTGCGCAATGCGGCGATTTCCGAGGCTGCCGCGCCGCACGGGCTTTTCTACGCGCCCGATCCATCGAGCCAGATCGCCTGCACGATCGGCGGCAACGTATCGGAGAACTCCGGCGGCGTACACTGCCTGAAGTACGGGCTGACAGTACACAACGTGCTGCGCGTGCGCGGCTTGACCGTGGAGGGCGAGCCGCTCGAGGTCGGCGCCGAGGCGCCGGACGTGCCCGGCTACGACCTGCTCGCTCTCGCCGTCGGCTCCGAGGGCATGCTCTTCGTGGTGACCGAGGTCACGGTGAAGCTCCTGCCGCTGCCGCAGCGCGCGCGCGTGATCATGGCGTCCTTCGACGATGTGGAGCAGGCCGGGCAGGCGGTGGCCGCGATCATCGGCGCCGGCATCGTGCCCGCGGGCCTCGAGATGATGGACCGGCCCGCGACGCGCGCGGCCGAGCAGTTCGTCGGGGCGGGCTATGACGTCGAGGCCGCCGCGATCCTGCTGTGCGAGTCCGACGGCACGCCGGAGGAGGTGGAGGACGAGATCGCGCGCATGAAGGCGGTGCTCGAGCGCGCGGGCGCGACGCGCATGACAGTGTCGCGCGACGAGGCCGAGCGCCTGAGATTCTGGTCGGGCCGCAAGGCGGCATTCCCGGCGGTGGGCCGCATCTCGCCCGACTACTACTGCATGGACGGGACCATTCCGCGCAAGCGCCTCGGAGAGGTACTGCGCTTCATCGCCGAGATGGAGAAGAAGCACGGGCTGCGCTGCCCGAACGTCTTCCACGCGGGCGACGGCAACCTGCACCCGCTCATCCTCTTCGACGCCAACGACCCGGACCAGCTGCGCCGCACCGAGCTTTTTGCCGCCGAGGTGCTGGAGAAGTGCGTGGAGGTCGGCGGCACCATTACCGGCGAGCACGGCGTCGGGGTGGAGAAGATCAATCAGATGTGCGTGCAGTTCCGCCCCGAGGAGCTGGAGCTCTTCGAGGCGATCAAGCGCGCGTTCGACCCGCGCGGGCTGCTCAACCCGGGCAAGGCCGTTCCGACGCTCGCGCGCTGTGCGGAATACGGGCGCATGCGCGTGCGCGGGAACGCACTCCCGCACCCCGAGCTGCCGCGGTTCTGATGGAGTTGCTCGCCGAGCGCATCCGCGAAGCCGCGGCGCAGCGCCGCCCGCTACGCATACGCGGCGGCGGCACCAAGGATTTCTACGGCAACGAGCCCCGCGGCGAGCTGCTCGACACCCGCGGACACGCCGGTATCGTGAGCTACGAGCCGACCGAGCTGGTGATCACGGCGCGCGCCGGGACGCCATTGGAGGAAGTCGAGTCCGCATTGGCCGCGCACGGTCAGATCTTGGCCTTTGAGCCGCCGCACTTCGGCGCGGGCGCCACCTTCGGTGGCAGCGTCGCCACCGGACTGTCGGGGCCCCGTCGCGCTGCGGTCGGCGCGCTGCGCGACTTCGTGCTCGGCGTGCGGCTTCTCGATGGGCGAGGGCGCGCGCTCGAGTTCGGCGGTCAGGTCATGAAGAACGTCGCCGGCTACGACGTTTCGCGCCTGATTGCAGGCTCGCTCGGCACCCTTGGCATCATCACGGAGGCGTCGCTGAAGGTTCTGCCGCGGCCTGCCGAGGAGCGCACGCTGCGCTTCGAGATGCCCCAGGTGCAGGCGCTCGATGCCATGCTTGCGTGGGCAGGGCAGCCCTTACCGATCTCGGCGAGCGCTTGGCACGGCGACGCCCTGTTCGTGCGACTCTCGGGCGCGGCGGCGGCCGTCGCGGCAGCGGCCGCGCGTCTGGGCGGCGAGCCGGTGGCCGAACCTCCATGGCGTGCGATCCGCGAGCACGAGCATCCATTCTTCTCGGTGCCGCCGCTTTGGCGAATCGCGGTGCCCTCCGTGGCCCCCCCGCTCGCGCTGGCGGGACCACAGCTCATCGAGTGGAGCGGTGCGCTTCGCTGGCTCGCCGGCGCGGCGCCGGCCGCGCAGGTGCGCGAGGCCGCGCGGCGCGCGGGTGGGCACGCTACGCTTTTTCGCGCGACCGACAAGTCCCCAGGCGCATTCACCCGGCTTGCGCCCGCGCTCGAGCGGCTGCACCGCAGCCTCAAGTCGGCCTTCGACCCGGCAGGCATTCTCAACCCCGGGCGTCTGTACCCGGAGCTTTAGGGATGGCGAGCTTCTTTTTCTGCGATTCGACGGCGGCGCGCGCCTGGCTGCCGAGCGCGCTGTCCGGGTACCGGGCGATCAGCCTCGCGTACAGCTGGATCGACAGCACCGGCTCGCCCGCTTCACCGGCCTTGGCCGCGGCGTCGAACAAGAGCTTCTGCTGGGCCAGCGCCGAGGGCGCAGCTGGCGCCGTCGAAGGGGCGATCTTCGGAGGAACGGCCTCGGCCTCCGCGACCACCAGGCTTGCAAGGCGGGCGTCGGCCGTGCGTTGGCGCTCGAGCCAGCGGCGGCGCACCGAGAAGAGCCAGTACGCCAGGCTCGCGAGCAGCGCCAGGAACACGAGCCAGCCGGTCATCCCCATACAAAAAGTATAACGAGCGCATGCAGACCGAGCTTGCCGACTTCATCCGCGACAGCGCCGAGGGCCGCGAGGCCGAGGCGATACTGCGCAAGTGCGTGCATTGCGGGTTTTGCACGGCGACCTGTCCCACCTACCAGGTGTTGGGCGACGACCTCGACAGCCCCCGGGGCCGCATCTATCTCATGAAGCGCGTGCTGGAGGGCGGGCCGGTGAGCGGGCGTACGCGGCTGCACCTCGACCGCTGCCTCACCTGCCGCGCCTGCGAGACCACCTGTCCCTCGGGCGTGCAGTACGGCCGCCTCGTCGATATCGGCCGCGCGGTGGTCGAGGAGCACGCGCCGCGTGGAGCATGGGATCGCCTTAAGCGCGCTTCGCTGTCGTTTTTCCTCCCGCGCACCGCCCTCTTCGGCGCGGCGCTGGCCCTCGGGAGGCTCGTGGGGTGGAAGCTTCCGCCCCGCAGGGACCCGGGCCCCTGGCCCGTCGCCAGGCATTCCCGAAAGATGCTGGCGCTTGCCGGATGCGTGCAGCCGGCGATCGCGCCCTCGATCAACGCGGCCGCGGCGCGGGCGCTCGACGCGATCGGCGTCTCGCTCGTGGAAGCGCCCGGGGCAGGCTGCTGCGGCGCGCTGCGCTTCCACCTCAACCGGCAGGACGAGGGCCGCCGCGACATGCGCGCGCTCATCGATGCCTGGTGGCCGCTCGTGGAGCGCGGCGAAGTCGAGGCGATCGTGATGACCGCGAGCGGCTGCGGCGCCACGGTGAGGGAGTACGGCCACCTCCTCGCCCAGGACGCCGCCTACCGGGAGAAGGCCGAGCGCGTCGCCGCGCTCACGCGCGACCTGAGCGAGGTGATCGAGCCCGAGCGTCTTCCGGCGCTCGGCCCCGCCGGGCGCATCGCGTTCCAGTCCCCTTGCACGCTGCAGCACGGGCAGCGCGTTCGCGGCAAGGTGGAAGCGCTCCTGCGGCGCGTCGGCTACGAGCTATTACCGGTGAATGATGCGCATCTGTGCTGCGGATCGGCGGGGACCTACTCTCTGCTGCAGCCGGCGCTCTCGAGCGAGCTGCGCGCGCGCAAACTCGCCGCGCTCGAAGCGCAGACGCCGCAGCGCATCGCCACGGCAAACATCGGCTGCCTCGCGCACCTGCAGGCCGGCACGCGCACACCGGTCGTGCACTGGATCGAGATGGTCGACCAAGCCCTCCGGCGTAGAATGGAAACATGAGCACCGAGGTCGTCCGCGCCGCCTGCCCGCACGACTGCCCCGACACCTGCGGCATGCTGGTGACGGTCGAGGACGGAGTGGCGGTCAGGATCCAGGGCGACGCCTCCATGCCGTTCACCCAGGGCACGCTGTGCACCAAGGTCGCGCACTATCTGGAGCGCACCTACTCGCCGGACCGCGTGCTGTACCCGCAGAAAAGGATCGGGAAGAAGGGCGAAGGCAGGTTCGCGCGCATCTCCTGGGACGAGGCGCTAGATGAGATCGCCGCGCGCCTCAAGTCCATCGCCGCCGAGGACCCGCAGATGATCCTGCCCTGCAGCTACGCCGGCACCATGGGGATGCTGCAGTACAGCTCGATGGACCGACGCTTCTTCCACCGGCTCGGCGCCTCGCTTCTCGACCGCACGCTGTGCTCCTCGGCCGGCAAGGCCGGGCTCAAGGCGACCCTCGGCGGGAGCTATGGCATGGACCCCGAGCAATTCGTCGATTCGCGCCTCATCCTCATCTGGGGCTCCAATCCGATCGTCTCCAACCTGCATTTCTGGTCGCGCGCACAGGAGGCGAAGCGCCGCGGCGCGAAGCTGGTCGCCATCGATCCTTACCGCAGCCTGACCGCCGAAAAGTGCCAGCAGCACATCGCGCTCTTCCCGGGCACCGACGCGGCACTCGCGCTCGGCATGATGCATGTCCTCATCGCCGAGGACCTGATCGACCGCGACTACCTCGCCCGGCACACGATCGGCTTCGAGGGCCTGAGGAAGCGGGTGCTTGCCGAGTATGCGCCGGCGGACGTGGCGGCGATCTGCGGCCTGCGGGTGGAGGAGGTCGTCGAGCTCGCGCGCGAGTACGGCAGGCTGAAGCCTGCCGGCATCCGGCTGAACTACGGCATGCAGCGGCACGCCGGCGGCGGCATGGCGGCGCGCACCATCGCCTGCCTCCCGGCGCTTACCGGCGGCTGGCGACATCCGGCGGGCGGCATCGTGCTCACTACCGCGGACTTCTACGGGTTCGACCACGCCGCGCTCGAGCGGCCGGACCTCATCCCACGAGGCAGGCCGCCTCGCATCATCAACCACGCGGCGCTGGGCGACGCGCTGACCTCGGCCTCGCCGCCGGTGAAGGCGACGATCGTCTACAACAACAACCCGGTGGCGGTGTGCCCGGAGTCGAGCAAGGTGATCGCGGGCTTCTCGCGCGAGGACCTCTTCACCGTGGTGATGGACTCCTTCCTCACCGATACCGCCGACTACGCCGACATCGTGCTACCCGCCACCACGCAGCTCGAACACCTCGACGTGCACAAGTCCTATGGCCACTTGTACGTGCTTGCCAACAATGCCGCCATCGCGCCAGTGGGTGAGTCACTGCCCAATATCGAGGTCTTCCGGCGCCTCGCCGCGCGCATGGGCTTCGACGAGTCCTGCTTCCGCGACGACGACGAGGCGGTGGCGCGCCAGGCGCTCGCCTCGGGTCATCCCAACCTGCGCGGCATCGAGTGGCCGATGCTGCGCGAAAAGGGCTGGATGCGGCTTGCCGTACCGGAGAAGTTCGCGCCGTTCGCCGAGGGCAACTTCGCCACGCCTTCGGGCAAGTGCGAGCTCTACAGCGAGTCGCTCGAGAAGCAGGGGATGGATCCGCTCCCGTTCTACAACCCGCCGGCGGAGCTCGCCTCCAGCAATCCGGTGCTCGCGCGACGCTATCCGCTCAGCTTCCTGTCGCCGCCGCGGCGCAACTTCCTCAACTCGAGCTTCGCCAACCTGCCCCGCTTCCGGGAGAACGACCGCCCGCCCGAGGTCGAGCTCCATCCCGACGATGCAGCGAGTCGTGGCGTCGCCGACGGCGACCCAGTGCGCGTGTTTAACGACCGTGGCTGGTTCGGCGCGGTTGCGCGCGTTAACGGGAAGCCGCGCCGCGGCGTGGCGGTGGCGCTCTCGGTGTGGTGGAAGAAGTTCTCGCCCGACGGGCGCAACGCCAACGACGTCACCTCGCAGCGCATCGCCGACCTCGGCGGTGCGGCCACCTTCTACGACTGCCTCGTGGAAGTCGAGAAGGCCGCTTGAGCGGCAGCGACGACGAACTGCGACTGTACCGCACGGTGCTCGAGACCTCGGGCGAGCTCATCTGGTCGCTCGACCGCGAAGGGCGCTGGACGTCGCTCAATTCCCTCGCGGCGCAACGGATCTACGGCTGCGAGGCGGCGGAGCTACTGGGCCGGCCCTTTACTGAGGTAGTGGCACGCGAGCTGCGCGAGCGCGACTACGCCGTGTTCCGGCGCGTGCTCGAGGGGCAGCCGGCGTTCGACCATGTGACGCGCCACGTTCGCAGCGACGGCGTGCCGATCGACCTGTCCTTCAGTGCGGTGGCCCTGCGCGACGGGGCTGGCGCGGTTGTCGGTGCCGCGGGCACGGCGCGCGACATCAGCGAGCACAAGCGCGCGGCTGCCGCGCTGCACGAGACCGTGCAGAAGCTGCGCCTCGCGGTCGACGCGGCCGATCTCCACTACTGGGAGTGGGACGCGGCGAGCGGCCGCTTGGGCTGGGGTGGGGAGGCGGCGCCCGTGCCAGAGGACCCGGAAGGCAGCCTGCGCAGGGCGATCGCGAAGCGCGAGCCCTTCGAGATCGAGTACCGCGTCGCGGGCACGGACGGCCGGCCGCGCTGGCTCGCGGCACGCGGGCTGCCCATGGCGAGCGCGGCGGGCGAGGTGCGCCGCATGATCGGCGTGTGCCGGGATATCACCGAGGCCAAGGCCAGAGAGGAGGCGGTGCGTCATCTTGCCTACCACGATACCCTGACCGGCCTTCCCAACCGGCGGCTTCTCGACGACCGGCTCGCGCAAGCCATCCATCTCGCGCAGCGGCGCGACCGCAAGCTTGCCGTGATGGTGATCGACCTGGATGAGTTCAAGCAGGTGAACGACTCGCTGGGTCACCGGGCGGGCGACGCGGTGCTGCGCGAGGTGGCACAGCGCCTTTCCTCTTGCGTGCGCCGCGCCGACACGCTGGCGCGCCACGGGGGCGACGAGTTCGTCGTGGTGGTCTCCGACGTGCAGACCGATGCAGACTGCGCGCTGGTGGCGGAAAAAGTGCTGCGCAGCCTCGAGGCGCCGGTCCACCTCGATGGCCGCGCGCTTGCCTTGGGCGCCAGCATCGGCATCTCCCTCTTCCCGGCCGACGCCGGCGACGGCGACGCGCTGCTGCGCAACGCCGATGCGGCGATGTACAGCGCCAAGCAGCAGGGGCGCAACCAGTACCGCTTTTACGGCCGATGACGCGCCCCCGCGCGCCGCTCGCCAGGCTCGCCGGCTTCCTGCTTCCATACCGCGGGCGCGTCGCCGCGGCGCTCGCGGCCCTGCTCGTTGCTGCGGCCTGCGTGCTCGCCCTGGGCCAGGGCCTGCGCCATATCGTCGACGCCGGGTTCGGCAGCGGCGATCCGCTGCTGCTCGACCGCGCGCTCGCCGCGCTGATTGCACTCGCCGCGACGCTCTCCATCGCCACCTGGGTGCGTTTCTACCTGATGATGAGCACCGGCGAGCGCGTGGTCACCGATCTGCGCCGGCGCGTCTTCGACCACGTGCTCGGCCTCGATCCCGCGTTCTTCGAAGCCACGCGCACCGGCGAGGTGATCTCGCGCCTAACCAACGACGCGATGCTGCTGCAGCAGGTCATCGGCTACGGGCTCTCGGTGTTCGTGCGCCATGTCCTCATGATGGGCGGCGCGGCGGTTATGCTGTTCGTGACGAGCGCGAAGCTCGCGGCGCTCGTGCTCCTCGGCGTGCCCGCCACGCTCGTGCCGGTCCTCGTCCTGGGGGCGCGCGTGCGAAGGCTCTCGCGCGACGCTCAGGACCGGCTGGCGGATGTCTCCGTTTACGTCGACGAGGCGGTGCACGAGATCCGTACGGTGCAGGCCTACGGCCACGAGGACGCGGACCGCGCAGGGTTCGCGCGGCACGCCGAGGCGGCCTACCGGGTGGGCGTGACGCGCATCGCCCACAAGGCCTGGCTGATTGCCGCGGTGATGCTGATCGCCTTCAGCGCGGTCGGCCTCATTCTTTGGGTGGGCGGCCACGATGTGCTGGCGGGCCGCATGAGCGCGGGCGAGCTGTCGGCTTTCGTCTTCTACGCCGCGGTGATGGCGGGCGGGGCGGGCGCCGTGTCGGAGGTCTGGGGAGAGCTGCAGCGCGCCGCGGGCGCGACCGAGCGCCTGGTGGAGCTCCTCGAGACGGCGCCGCGCGTCGTCGCGCCGCGTGCGCCGCTCGCCTTGCCGCCGCGCGCGTCGCGTACGGTCGAGTTCGACCGCGTGCGCTTCGCGTATCCGGCGCGCCCGGAGGTGCCGGCGCTCGAGCGCTTCACGTTGCGCGTCGCGCCGGGGGAGCGGCTCGCCCTTGTCGGGCCGTCCGGCGCGGGCAAGTCGACCGTGCTCGCGCTGCTCCTGCGCTTCTACGACGCGCAGGAGGGCGCGGTGCGCGTGGACGGCGTCGACGTGCGTGAGCTCGAGCTCGCCCTCCTGCGCCGCCTAATCGCCGTGGTGCCGCAGGATCCAGTCATCTTCGCCGCGAGCGCGCTCGACAACGTGCGCTACGGCCGCCCCGAGGCGACGCGCCAAGAGGCCGAGGCGGCCTGCGAACAGGCATGCGCGATGGAGTTCATCGAGCGCCTGCCGCAGGGACTAGACACGCGCCTGGGCGAGCGCGGCGTCACGCTCTCCGGCGGGCAGCGCCAGCGCCTCTCGATTGCCCGCGCGCTTCTCGCCGACCGGCCGATCCTGCTGCTCGACGAGGCGACGAGCTCGCTCGACGCCCTGAGCGAGCGCCTCGTGCAGCAGGCGCTCGAGCGACTCGAGGCCGGCCGTACCACCATCGTCATCGCCCACCGCCTCGCGACCGTGCAGCACGCGGACCGCATCGTCGTGATGGAGCGCGGCGCGATCGTGGCCCAGGGGCGCCACGAGGAGCTGATGCGCTCGAGCGCACTCTACGCGAGCCTCGCCGAGCTGCAGTTCCTCGGCCCGGCGTCGCGCGGCATGGAGCGTGTGGCCTAGCCGCGTCGCTCTGGCGCTCGCTCTGGCCACCGCCTGCGGCGTAGTGCGCGCCGAGACGCTCGCGGTGGGCTCGAAGCGCTTTACCGAGTCGTACATCCTGGGCGAAATCGTCGCCCAAGCGGCGGGCGGCACGCACCGCCCCGGGCTGGGGAACACCGCCGTGCTGCTCGAGGCGCTGCGCGCCGGTTCGATCGACGTCTATCCCGAGTACACTGGCACCATCGCGCGCGAGATACTGCAGGCGCAGGACCGGCTCGATCTGGCCGGGATCAACCGCCGGCTCGCGCCGCTCGGGCTCGTCGCGTCCGTGCCGCTCGGCTTCGGCAACAGTTATGCGTTAGGCATGCGCCGCGCGGACACGCAGCGGCTGGGCATCCAACGCGTCTCGGATCTGCGTTCCCACGCCGCACTTCGCTTGGGGCTGTCGCACGAGTTTCTCGGCCGCAACGATGGCTGGCCGGGGCTGCGCGCGGCATACATTCTGCCGCAGCAGCCGCGCGGCCTCGACCACGGCATTGCCTACGAGGCGCTCGCCGCCGGCAGGATCGACGTCATGGACCTCTACACGACCGACGCCAAGATCGAGCGCTACGCGATCGTGGCGCTCGAGGACGACCTGGGCTTCTTCCCGGCGTACGACGCGGTCCTGCTGCATCGCGCCGATGCGCCGCAGCGCTTTCCCGCCGCGTTCCGGCAGTTGGCGCAGCTGGAGAATCGTATCGATGCCGCGACGATGGTGCGCCTCAACGCGCGCGCCGAGCTCGACAAGGTGCCTTTCGCCGAGGTGGCGCGCGAGTTCCTCGGCGGCAAGGCGCAGCGCCGCAGCGGCCTGTGGCCGGCGCTCGCGGGGCCGGACTTTCCGCGGCTCCTCGCTGAGCACCTCGGGCTCGTTTTCGCCTCGGTGGCGCTCGCCAGCCTGGCCGGCGTGCCCCTTGGCCTGCTCGCCGCGAAAGTGCCGTGGACCGCCCAGCCGGTGCTCGCGCTCACGGGCCTGCTGCAGACCATCCCGTCGCTCGCGCTGCTCGCTTTCCTGATCCCCTTGACGGGGACCATCGGCCTTTGGCCGGCGCTGATCGCGCTCTTCCTCTACGCCCTGCTGCCGATCACGCGCAATACGCACGCGGGACTCGTTCAGGTGCCGGCGGGCCTGGTGCAGGCGGGGAGGGCGCTCGGCTTGCGTCCCGCGAGCATCCTCGCGCGCATCGAGCTGCCGCTTGCCGCCCGCACCATCATGGCGGGGGTCAAGACCTCCGCGGTCATCAGCGTGGGCACCGCCACCATCGCCGCGTTCATCGGTGCCGGCGGGTTCGGCGAGCGCATCGCGCAGGGCCTCGCCCTCAACGACCACGTGACGCTGCTCGCCGGGGCCATCCCGGCGGCGGTCCTCGCCCTGCTGGTGCAGGGCGTCTTCGAGCTCGGGGAGCGGTGCCTCGCCCGGGCGCCGGGCTCGTAAAGCCGCAAAGAACGCCGTTGTATTATTCGGGCCTTCCGTTTAGCCCGAGAACAAGACCTCATGAAAGTCGGCGTCCCCGCCGAGACCCGGCCGGGCGAAACCCGCGTTGCAGCCACTCCCGAGACGGTGAAGAAGCTCGCCGCGAAGAACGAGGTGCGCGTGCAGGTGGGCGCCGGCACCGCCGCGGGAATCCGCGACGCCGACTACCAGGCGGCCGGCGCCACCGTCGTCGCCTCGGCCGGCGAGGCCTACGACGTTCAGGTCGTGCTCAAAGTGCGTCCGCCGGTCGAGGGCGAAATGACCTTGTTGAAAGACAAGTCGATCCTGATCGGCCTGCTCGACCCGTTCAACGCCGCCGGCCTCGAGGCGATCGCCGCGCGCGGCGTCACGGCCTTCGCCATGGAGCTTCTGCCGCGCACGATCTCCCGGGGCCAGGCGATGGACGTCCTTTCCTCACAGGCGAACATCGCAGGTTACAAGGCCGTCGTGCTCGCCGCCGCGGAGATCGGGCGGTTCTTCCCGATGCTCATGACCGCCGCGGGCACCGTCAAGGCGGCGCGCGTGCTGGTGCTGGGCGCGGGCGTTGCCGGCCTGCAGGCCATCGCCACGGCGAAGCGCCTGGGCTCGACCATCGAGGCCTCTGACGTGCGGCCCGCGGTTAAGGAGCAGGTCGAATCGCTCGGGGCGAAGTACGTCGACGTCCCCTTCCTCACCGACGAGGAGCGCGAGATCGCCGAGGGCAAGGGCGGCTATGCGCGCCCCATGCCGGCGGACTGGATGCGCCGGCAGGCCGAGGCGGTGCACCAGCGCGCGACGCAAGCCGATGTCGTCATCACCACCGCCCTCATACCGGGCCGTCCCGCACCGGTTCTCATAAAGGAATCGACGGTAAAGGCCATGAAGCCGGGCGCGGTCATCGTGGACCTCGCGGCGGAGCAGGGCGGAAATGTGGAGGGAATCGAGCGCGGCCGCATCTGCGTCAAGCACGGCGTCAAGCTGATCGCCCTCGAAAATCTGCCGGCGACAGTCCCGGCCGACGCTTCCGCGCTCTACTCGCGCAACCTCCTCAACATGCTCGCCCTGATGCTCGACCTGAAGACCGGCGAGTTCAAGATGGACCGCTCGGACGAGATCATCGCTGCCACGCTCGCGTGCGAGGGCGGCAAGGTGATGAAGAAAGGCTGACATGGCCGGAATCGTCGATCCCACCGTCATCAATCTTGTCGTGTTCGTGCTTGCGGTCTTCGTCGGCTATCACGTCATTTGGAACGTGACGCCGGCGCTGCACACGCCGCTCATGAGCGTCACTAACGCCATCTCCAGCGTGATCATTGTCGGCGCCATCCTCGCCGCCGCGCCGACCGAGGGCGACTTCGGGTCGGTGCTCGGCGTGATCGCGGTCGCGCTCGCGTCGGTGAACGTGGCCGGGGGGTTCCTCGTCACCTATCGCATGCTGGAGATGTTCAGGAAGAAGAAATGAGCGCGAACCAGCTCACGCTCTGGTATCTCGTCGCCTCGGTGTGCTTCATCCTGGCGCTGAAGGGGCTCTCGCACCCGGAGAGCGCGCGCCGCGGCAACTGGTTCGGCATCGCGGGCATGGCCATCGCGATCGTCACGACCATCGCCGTCGTGGCGCGCGGCCGCGTGGACCTCATCCTTATCGCGATGCTCGTGGGGGGCTCGCTCGGCGCGCTCGTCGCGCGGCGCGTACAGATGACGCAGATGCCCGAGCTCGTCGCCGCCATGCACTCGCTGGTCGGCATGGCGGCGGTGCTGATCGCCATCGCCGCGGTGAACAACCCGGGGGCCTTTGGCGTACCCGACCCCCTGCCATCGGGCAACAAGCTTGAGCTCTTCATCGGCACCTTCGTGGGCGCCATCACGTTCTCCGGGTCGGTGATCGCCTTCGGCAAGCTGGCCGGCCTCGGGAAGCACTTCCGCCTGTTTTCGTCCGCGCCGGTGGTGTTCCCGGGCCAGCACCTGCTCAACCTCGCGCTTGCGCTCGTCATGATCGGCTTCGGCGCAGCGTTCTTTCTCGCGGAGGACAAGGCTTGGACGCCGTTTGCCGTCATGACCGCGATCGCTTTCTTGCTCGGCGTGCTCATCATCATCCCGATCGGCGGGGCGGACATGCCGGTGGTCATCTCGATGCTGAACAGCTACTCGGGTTGGGCGGCGGCCGGCATCGGCTTCTCGCTCAACAACTCGATGCTCATCGTCGCCGGGTCGCTCGTCGGCTCCTCCGGCGCGATCCTCTCCTACATCATGTGCAGGGCGATGAACCGCTCGTTCATCTCCGTCATCCTCGGTGGCTTCGGCGCGGCCGAGGGATCGGCTGCGCAAGGCGGCGGGGACAAGACGGTGCGGTCCGGCTCCGCCG
>DASRKB010000080.1:0-3705 GCA_035649175.1 Burkholderiales bacterium
GAGCCCGATTTCCCGAAAGACAAATCGGGCTCTGACCCGGATTTTCAGATAAGGCTCAACGCCTCGAATCTGAGGTAGAGCTCGCGGCACGCCCAGGCGTCGGTCGCGGCGTAGAGGATCTGCTGCGCCGAGAGGTGCCGCGCGGCCCAGTTCGTGGTCTTCGCGCCCTTGGGGATGCGAAAACCGAGGAAGAGCGCGGCGAGGTTCCTGACGCCCGATTGCTTCAAGCCATGGCGGCGGACCGCGCTGCCGAGATCCAAGATGGATTGCCGCTCGAACGGAAAGACCTTCTCGAGCTGCTTCAGGTCGTCGGACACGGACACTCCGGCCTTCACCAGCCGCGCCGACGCCATGACTTCCGCGAGCGGCGCCGAGAAGTCTTGCCGCTGCAGCGGGAAGAGATACACCGCGCGCGCCGTGGCGAGCTGTGCGAGCGAGGGCGGGTAGCTCACGCCCGGCTTGAACGCGGGACGCGTCTCGGTATCGAACCCCGCCACGCGCTCCTCGCGCAGATCGGCCATCGCGCGCTCGAGCTGCCCCGGCGTCTCCACCAGCACCACCTCGCCCTCGTAGCGGCGGATGGGGAGGGCGTTGACGTCGTCGCGGCTGATGACCCGCTGCAGATCCATCCACGGATAATAATCGGGGTCTGACCCCGATCTCCCGGAGACCGCCATGGCAACTTACCTCAAGCGCCGCATCGCGCAGGAAACCACCGACGAGATGGACCAGAAGGTGCGCGCCACGGTCGAGGCGATCCTCGCCGAGGTGAAGAAGCGCGGCGACGCCGCGGTGCGCGAACATTCCGAGAAGTTCGACAGATGGGTTCCCAAAAAATTAAGTAAAGAGGAGCTGGAAGCCATCCTTGCGAAGGTGAAGCCTGAAACCATCGCGGACATCAAGTTCGCGCAGGAGCAGATCCGCAGCTTCGCGCAGCACCAGCGCGCCGCGCTGCGCGACATCGAGGTCGAGACGCTGCCGGGTGTGCGTCTGGGGCACAAGAACATTCCGGTCGAAAGCGTGGGCTGCTACGTGCCCGGCGGGCGCTACCCGATGGTCGCCTCCGCGCACATGTCGATCGTCACCGCGCGCACCGCCGGCGTGAAGCGCATCGTCGCCTGCACGCCGCCCAACCAGGGCGAGCCGCACGCCGAGACGATCGCCGCGATGGTGCTGGGCGGCGCCGACGAGATCCACGTCGTGGGCGGGGTGCAGGCGATCGCCGCGATGGCGCTCGGCACCGAGACGCTCCAGCCGGTCGACATGCTCTGCGGCCCGGGCAACGCCTACGTCGCGGAGGCGAAGCGCCAGCTCTTCGGCAAGGTGGGCATCGACCTCTTCGCCGGCCCGACCGAGATCCTCGTCGTCGCCGACGAGACCGCGGACGTCGAGATGATCGCCACCGACCTGCTCGGTCAGGCCGAGCACGGCCCCACCAGCCCCGCCATCTGCATCACGACGTCGGAACGAGTCGCGAAAGATCTTCCGGGTGAAATCGAGAAGCAGCTCAAGAGGCTGCCCACCGCGGATGTCGCCGGCGTCGCCTGGCGCGACTACGGCGAGATCATCCTCGTGTCCTCGAGAGAGGAAGCGGTGCGGGAGGCGGATCGCGTCGCCGCAGAGCATGTGGAGATCCTGTGCAGAGAGCCACGGTTCTTCCTCGAGCGGATGCGAAATTACGGCGCGCTCTTCCTCGGCCCGGAGACGAACGTCTCCTACGGCGACAAGGTGATCGGCACCAACCACACGCTGCCCACGCTCGGCGCGGCGCGCTACACCGGAGGCCTGTGGGTCGGGAAGTTCCTCAAGACCTGCACCTACCAGGAGATCACGCCGGAAGCCGCGGTGAAGGTCGGGGAGTACTGCTCGCGCCTGTGCGCCATCGAGCGCTTCTGGGGGCACAAGGAGCAGGCCGACCTGCGCCTGCGCCGCTACGGCGGCCAGAACGTGGGCTTGGGGGCGGAAAAGGAAGTGAGCGCTTCGGGGTAGACGCGGGCGCGCGGCAGCGCTACCCTGAGTCCGGATTCGCAAAGGCCGTCGCGTCAGCGGCTGATGACCAACAAGGGATTCCCGGCCACCTGTCGGGATACCTGGCCTGAGTGGGTTCGCCGCGGCTTGCACGGCCGCGGATGCAAGAGGCGCCCAACTCGGCGCCGCCCGTGGAAGACGGGCATACAGGCCCCGCCCCGTGCGGGGCCTGCCATTTGAGGCTCAGCTCTTCGCCGTGGCCACCGGGGCTGGCGCCGGCGGCTCTTGGTGGCCGGCGACGTAACCCGCTGCAAGCATGATTGCCAGGACGATCGCCGTCGATGCGACGGCCTTCGACAGATCCATCACTCCTCCGCTCGATTTCCTCCTGGGGTTGAGTGTCCCAAAGGCGCGAGCGGCGCGTTATCGAATCCGTCACGGCCGGCCAGCGATTTCGCGGCCGGGCCGGACCATCCTGCAACGTCTGCGCGTAATAGTGCTCGCCTAGCCCAGCTGCTTCGCCCAGGCCTGCATGCCGGAGCGGTAGAACGCGATGGTCGCCGCCCAGGCCGCCTTGTCCGCGACCCCGTTCGCCATCTGGCGGAACGCCGCCGCGACGCTCGACCGTGCCGCCCGCGCGCGGCGCACCGCCTCGTGGTAGCGCCTCGCGTGCCTGCGGGTAAAGACAACCCTGCGACCCTGGCTCTGAATGCTCGTTTGCATGACCGTCTCCTTCTCAGAAAAGTTGACTGCGACGGTTCGCATCCTAGGCAGCGCGCGTATCGCCCCGATTTCGCGCGTGAATCGTTGTGTTGCCTCTTTGTTTCAGGGCATGCTGCAGCCTTTGGGGGGGACTTTCTGGACATCAATTCCCGGTTCCGTCTGGACGGGCGCGTCGCGTTGGTCACCGGCGCCGGCCGCGGGCTCGGGCGCGCCTGCGCGATCGCGCTCGCGCAGGCGGGCGCGGAGGTCTGGCTCGCGGCGCGCACGAAGAACGACATCGACGAGGCCGCGAGCGAGATCGGCGCGAAGGCCCGTGCGGTCGTCTGCGATGTCACCCGGCCGGAAGACTTCAAGAAAATCCTCTCCGGAATCGAGGTGCTGGATATCCTCGTCAACAACGCCGGCACCAACATTCCCGAGCCCTTCGTCGAGGTCACCGAGGCGCACCTCGACGCCATCCTGGCGATCAACCTGCGCGCGGCGTTCCTCGTGGCGCAGGCCGCGGCGAGAAAGATGCTCGAGCATCCCCAGAGGAAGAGCCGCGGCGGCGCGATCGTCAACATGTCCTCGCAGATGGGCCATGTCGGCGCGGTGAACCGCTCGGTCTACTGCATGACCAAGCATGGCCTGGAGGGCCTCACCAAGGCGATGGCGCTCGAGCTCGTCGCTCACAACGTGCGCGTGGTCTCGGTCGCGCCGACCTTCATCGAGACGCCGCTGGTGAAGGAATTCCTGCAGCGGCCCGGCTTCAGCGAGTGGGTGCACGCGCGCATCCCGGCGGGCCGCCTGGGCGAGATGGAGGAAGTCGCTGCCGCCGTGCTCTTCGCCGCCTCGCCGGCGGCCTCGCTCGTCACCGGCACCAGCCTCCTCGTCGACGGCGGCTGGACCGCGCAATAAGTCGCCGTAGCGATCCAGATTTTTTCACAGGGAGATCGGGAGATCGGGAGGTTGGGGGCGCCGATCCGTTTCCCTGTTGCGTTGCTCCTCAAGGCTCCGTCTTCGCATGATCAGATC
>DASRKB010000081.1:0-10890 GCA_035649175.1 Burkholderiales bacterium
GGGCGCGCGAGGCCGGGAAGTCGCCCGAAGCGCCCGCGATGCTGACCGAGGCGAAGGGGGCGCCGCGCGCGTCGCGAATCGCCACGCCGAAGGTATTCACCTGGGGCACGATGTCGCCGAGGTGGATGCCGTACCCCGCCGTCTCCGAGCGACGCAGCATCCGTTCGACCGCCTTGGCGCGCACCTCGCCGGACTTGCGCACGCGCTTCATGTTCTCCGCGACCACCGCCTTCGCTTCTTCCTGCGCCATGGCGACGACGATGGCGACGCCGCCGGCGGAGGCGACGAGTGGCCGGCGGAGCCCGACCTCGTGGGCCAGCGCCTTGATCGTCGATTCGCCGGCGTTTGCCGCGCACACGAAGTCGTTGCCGCTGCGCAGGCACAAGAAGCTGAAGCCGCCGAGCCGGCCGGCGAGGCGCGAGAGGTACGGCGCGCACGCCGCCCGGAAGGCGCCGTGGCCGGGCAGGGCAAGGGAGAGCTCGAAGAGCAGCGGCCCCGGAACGTAGCGCCGGTCGCCGGCGCGCTGGCGCGCGAGCCGCTCGCGTACGAGGAAAGCCATGATGCGATGCGCGGTCCCCTTGTCGAGCTCGCAGCGCTTCGCGAGGTCCGAAAGGCGCCATCCCATGGCGCCGCGCGCCGCAAGCTCGCGAAGCAGCATCGCGCCGCGCTCGAGTGTCTGCGTCCCGCTTCGCGCCATATTTCACATTGTAAAACTAGTCGGCTGCTGCGCTGCGGCGGCTTATTGCCCGGGACAGGGCAGGGGGAAATACTTTACGGTTCGATGAAGCTCACGGCGAAAGAGCAGGCCATGCTCGACGGTCGCGAGGGCAAGGCCAGGCAGAAGGCCCTCGATCTCCTGGTGCGCTACGGTGAGGCGCTCGGCGCCGAGCGCCTCGTGGAGACGAACAACGTCTGCGGTACGGTGGGTGCCTCCACGCCGTTCCTTCGGGACTACGGGGCGAAGCACGGCCTGGACGCGGTGTTCTCGGAATTCAGCCTCGACAGCGCGGAGGTGGTCGAGATCCCGAAAGTGGCGGTGTTCAGCTCGCACCTGCAGCAGGGCCTCGATCCGGACTACGCCGACGTGCAGGGCGTGCCCGCCGAAGTAGTGAAGGTCTACCGGCAGGGTGAGGCGTATACCGCGCGCCTTGGCGTGCAGCCGCTCAACACCTGCGCGCCCTACACGGTCGGCAATGTGCCCACCAAGGGCGAGCACTGCGCCTGGATGGAGTCCTCGGCGGTCATATACATCAACTCCGTTCTCGGCGCCCGCACCAACGCCGAAGGCCGCGAGAGCGCAGGGGCGGCGATGCTCACGGGCAGGATTCCGTACTGGGGCTACCACATCGACGAGAACCGCCTGGGCACGCACCTCGTCGAGCTCGACTTCGAGGTCGAATCTACCGCCGACTGGGGCCTGCTCGGCTACTACGTCGGCGAAGTGGTGCAGGACCGGGTGCCCGTCATCAACGGCGTAAAAAAAGTGCCGAACCTGCCCCGCCTCAAGCACTTCGGCGCCGCCGCCGCATCCTCCGGCGGCGTGGAGATGTACCACCTCGTCGGCATCACCCCCGAGGCGCCGACGATGCAAGCCGCGTTCGGGGGAAGGGCCCCCGTTGAAAGATTCAAAGTGGGAAAAGCCGAGCTGCGAAAGGCGTATGAAGCGCTGAACTCGACGGCGAAGGATACGAGCGTCGACTTCATCATGCTCGGCTGCCCGCACTATACGATCGAGCAGATCTGGGAAGCATGCCGCCTCCTGGAAGGCAAGCGGGTGCACGAGAACACGAGCTTGTGGATCTTCACGCCGCGCGCCACCAAGGTGCTCGCCGACCAGAACGGCTACACGAAGATCATTAGCGATGCGGGCGGCCACCTCATGACCGACACCTGCTCGGCGATGGGGCGGCTCCTGCCCAAGGGCACGAAGGTGGCGGCGGCGGACTCCGCCAAGCAGGCGCACTACCTGCCGGCGATCATGGGCGTGCAGTGCTGGTTCGGCAGCACGGAAGACTGCATCGACGCGGCGGTCACGGGGCAATGGCGAACACGATTCTCTTGAAAGGCAGAAAAGTCGTCGGCGGCGTGGCCGAAGGGGAGGCGCTGGTGACGCGCGAGCGCATCTCCGGCTGGGGCGGCATCGATCCGCGCACCGGCACGGTGATCGAGACGCGCCACGAGCTCCGTGGCAAGAGCTTCGCGGGCAAGGTGCTCGTCTTCCCCGGCGCGAAGGGTTCCTCGGGCTGGTCGGCCCAGTTTCACGTCGCGCGGCTCGCGGGGAAGGCGCCGCTCGCCATGGTGTTCAACGAGATGACGACCAAGATCGCCCTCGGGGCGGTGGTGACGCATGCGCCCTCGGTGACCGATCTCGACCGCGACCCGCTCGAAATCATCGAGACCGGCGACTGGGTCAAGGTGGACGGGGACCGGGGCATCGTGGAAGTCGCGAAGCGGAGGTAGGCGTGGCCGACAGGTACGAGAAAGAGATTCCGATCCGCACCGTCCGCCGGACGCCGGCGAAGCCCTTCGAGCTGGAAAGCGACATCTGCGTGCTGGGCGCCGGCATCTCGGGGATTTCCGCCGCGCTCGAAGCCGCCGCGCTCGGCAAGAAGGTCGTCCTGGTGGACGGGCTGCCCGCGCTCGGCGGTCAGGCGGTGAACTCGATCATCGGCACGTTCTGCGGCCTGTTCTCCAACGGACCAAATCGCTTCCAGCTGACGCACGGCATCGCCGACGGCATCCTGAAGGATCTCGGCGCAGCCGGCGCGCTTCACCACAACGTCGGCCCGATGACGACGGTGGTGTACTACGAGGAGGTCGCGCTCTCGCGCTGGATCGAGCGCAAGGTGCGCGAGGCGGGGATCACGGTTCTGCTCGGGGCCGTTCTTCGCGATTGTTCGATGGAGAGTCGAAGAATCACGGCGCTCGAGCTCGCCACGCGCTACGGCGACGTGCAGCTCCGGGCGCGGGGCTTCGTCGACGCGAGCGGCGACGCCGCGCTCGCCTACGCAGCCGGGCTGCCGTGCCGCGAGCCCGACGTGCCGCTCTACGGCACCCAGATGGTGGTGCTCGAGAATATCGACGAGACGCACGTGCCCAAGCGCGACGAGTTCGACAAGCGCCTCTGGGAGAAGGCCGGGCAGTACGGCCTGCCGCGCCGGCGCGGCGTGGTGTTCTACTCGCCCGGGCGCGGCACGGCGGTCATGAACCTCACGCACGTCGAGACGCCGCTCGAGCCCTTCGCCGCCTCACGCAACGCGCTCGCCGGCCGCGACGAGGCCGACAAGGTGGTCGCCTTCATGCGTGCCGAGTATCCCGAAGTGTTCGCCAAGGCGAAGGTGAGGAGCTACGGCCTGCCCGGCATCCGCCAGACGCGCTGGATCGTCTCGGCGCACCACCTCACCGTCGACGAGGTGCGCAAGGGCGTCCACTTCCCCGACGCGGTGGCGCGCACCTCCTGGCCGATCGAGCTGCACGATCGCGTCGAGGGCTACGTCTGGGAGACCTTCGGCGACGACCACATCCACACCGTGCCCCTGCGCAGCATGCTGCCGGCCGACTGCGACAACCTCGTGGCCGCCGGCCGCTGCATCGACGGCGACGCGGCCGCGCTCTCGAGCGTGCGCGTCATGGGCCCCTGCATCGCCATGGGCGCCGCGGCCGCGCACGCGCTCGATCTGGCGGGCAGCGGTAGCGTGCACGAGACCGACACGCGTGCCCTGCGCGAGCGGCTGCGGGACAACGTCGGCCATGAGCACGCCCGCGCTGCGTAAGCTGCATCCGTTGTTTGCGTGTGAGGTCGAGCAGGCGGATCTCGACGATGCGGCCTATATCGTGAAAATCATGGATGAGTACGCCGTGGCGGTGCTGCGCGACCAGCGCATGAGCGACGAGGAGCAGATCGCCTTCTGCCGGCGCTTCGGCGAGCTCGAGCTTTCGCCGCATTTCGGGGTAGGCAAGGGCGGCAAGGTGCGCATGCGCCATCCGGAGCTCTTCGACGTCTCCAACCTGGACGAGGAGGGCAACCTCCTCGCCGAGGACGATCGCCGGCGCATGTTCCGGCTGGCGAACGAGATGTGGCACACCGACAGCTCGTTCGTCCCCGGGGGCGCCCGCTACTCGATGCTGCGCGCGCTGGTCGTGCCCTCGCGTGGCGCGGACACGGAGTTCGCGGACATGCGTGCGGCGTATGACGCCTTATCCGAAGAAAAGAAGAGACAGCTAGAAGGGCTCGTGGTCGAGCATTCGACCTTCTACTCGAGGAGCCTCATCGGCTTCCAGTTCACGCCCGAGGAGCTGACACGGCGCACCGCGACGCCGCAATACCTGGTGCAGAGGCACCCCTCGTCGGGCCGGAAGGCGTTGTACCTCGCGTCCCACGCGTCGCACGTGGTCGGTTGGTCGGTGGACAAAGGGCGAGCGCTGCTCGCGGAGCTGACCGCGCACGCCACGCAGCCGCAGTTCGTCTACGTGCACAAGTGGCGCGTCGGCGACCTGGTCATCTGGGACAACCGCTGCACCATGCACCGCGCCACGCCGTTCCCCGACACCAACGAGCGCCGCGACCTGCGGCGCACCACCGTCAGGGGCGATCTACCTCATGTACATCCAGGCTGAGCGCTTTGCCGTCCTGCACGGTGACCTCGAGCGCGAGCGGGTCGACGCCCTCGAGGCAGCCGGCGTTGACGCGCCAGATCTCCGGCCGCATGCGAGGTCGGTGGAAAGTGTAGATGCCGCATTGCCGGCAGAAATAGTGCTTGGCGACGCGCATGTTCCACTGGTAGAGGCCGAGCGATTCCTCGCCCGAGACGAGGCGGAAGTTCTCGGCCTGCACGTTGGCCATCACGGCGCCGCGGCGGCGGCAGAAGCTGCAGTTGCAGCGCGTCGCCGGGGAGAGCGTGGTGCGCGCCTCGAAGCGCACCGCGCCGCAATGGCAGCTTCCGGAATAGGATTTCAGTTCACCCTGCATAGGAGGATGGGATGTATTTGAGCATACGAATGGCGCTTGGCGCGCTGGCGCTCGCCGTTTCCGGCCTCGCGGCCGCCCAGCAGTTCCCCAGCAAGACGGTCACCATCGTCGTGCCCAACCCGCCGGGCGGCTCGATCGACGTGATGGCGCGCGTTTTCGCCGACGGGCTGCAGAAGCTCTGGAACCACCCCTCGGTCATCGTCGAGTACAAGCCTGGCGCCGGCACCGCAATTGGCATGGAGCACATCGCCAAGTCAGATCCCGACGGCCACACCATCGGCATGGTGGTCACGCCGATGGTGATACTCCCGGCGCTGCGCAAGATGCCCTACGACACGCTCAAGGACCTCGCGCCGGTGACCATGACCGGCACCTCGGCGATCATGATCGCCGCCGCGCCGAACCTGCCGGCCAACAACCTCGCCGAGGTGATCGAGATGGCGAAGAAGACCCCCGGCAAGATGACCTACGCCTCGCCGGGCGCAGGCAGCTCGATGCACCTCGCGGGCGAGCTCCTCAAGCAGCAGGCCGGCATCGACATCCTGCATGTGCCCTTCAAGGGCGGCGCGCAGGCGTACCCCGAGGTGATGGCCGGTCGCGTCGAGCTGCAGCTCGACCCGGCGTTCGGCATCTACCGGCACGTCAAGGCCGGCAAGATGAAGGCGATCGCCGTCACCACGGCGAAGCGCGACCCCGCCTCGCCCGAGGTGCCCGCGGTGGCCGAGACGATCCCCGGCTTCGAGGTGCTGTCCATCAACGGCATCGTGGTCGCGGGCAAGACGCCACGGCCGATCATCGACCGCCTGAACGCCGACTTCCGCAAGCTGCTCGCGCAGCCCGACGTGGCGAAGCGCATGGAAGGCTTCGGCATCACCGTGGTGGGCAACTCGCCCGACGAGTTCGGCAAGTTCATCAGGGAGGAGATCGAGCGCTGGACCAAGGTGGCGAAGACCGCCAACATCAAGCTCGACAACTGATGCGCAGGAAGCTTCGCAGTAACCTCGCGCCCGGCACGCCGGTGTGGGCGGGCCGGCGTGCGCAATGGCGGGCGCTCGGGCTATCCGACGAGGACATGGAGAAGCCGAAGGTCGCGGTCGTCAACTCCTCCTCCGAGCTCTCGAGCTGCTTCAGTCACCTCGACGGGGTCGCCGCGGAAGTGAAGAAAGCGATCCGCGCCGCCGGCGGGCTCCCCTTCGAAATCCGCACCGCCGCCTCGAGCGACTTCGTCACCTGCGCCGGGCGCGGCGGCGCATACATCCTGCCCACGCGCGACCTCATCGCCGCGGACATCGAGGTGCAGGTCGAGGGCGCGCTCCTCGACGGCATGGTCTGCCTCGCCTCTTGCGACAAAACCGGGCCGGGGCAGATGATGGCCGCCGCGCGCCTCAACGTGCCGACGATCGTGATTCCCTGCGGCTACCAGCAGAGCGGCGAGTACAAGGGGCAGCACGTCGACATCGAGGAGGTCTTCCTGAAGTCTGCATATGTGTCTTCAGGTTCTGTGGATCTGAAAGAGGTCACCGCGATGGCGGACGTGGCGGTGCGCTCGCCCGGCGTGTGCGCCGGCATGGGAACCGCGAACTCGATGCACATCGTCGCCGAGGCCCTCGGCATGACGCTTCCCGGCGCGGCGCCCGTCGCCGCGCTCTCGCCGAAGATGATGGACAACGTGCGCGCCTCGGGCGCGCGCATCGTCGAGATGGTGTGGCAGGACCTGAAGCCCCGCGACATCCTCACGCCGGAGGCGATCGAGAACGCGGTGATGGTCGTGCTCGCGCTCTCCGCCTCGATCAATTGCGCCAAGCACATCCAGGGCGTCGCCACCGAGGCGGGCCTCGATGTCGACGTCTATTCGCTCCTGGAGAAGCACGCGCCGAAGGTGCCGCTGCTGGCCGCGATCCGGCCCAACGGCGATGGGCTCATCGAGGAGCTCGAAGCCGCCGGCGGCGCCCGCGCGGTGATGAAGCAGCTCGAGCCGCTTCTTCATACGGGAGTCATGAATGTTTCGGGATCGACTCTCGGGGAAGCGTTGAAGAGCGTAAAACCCGACGAGAACGTCATTCGGCCGCTCTCACGCCCACTCTCGACCCGCCCGACGCTCATCATCGTGCGCGGCAGCCTCCTGCCCGGCGGCGGCATCGTGAGGATCGGCGGCGTCGGCGAGCGCAAGATGGCCCACCGCGGGCCGGCGAACATCTTCCATTCCCGGGAAGAGGCATTGCAGGCGATCAAGAACAACCAGATCCGCCAAGGCGAGGTCGTGATCCTGCGAGGCCTGGGCGTGATCGGCGGCCCAGGCATGGCCATGACGAGCGCGGTGGTGTTCGCCCTCGACGGCGCCGGAATCGTGAACGACGTGGGGGTGATCACCGAGGGCCAGCTCTCGGGCCTCGTGAACATGGGCCTCGTGGTCGGCGAGGCCTCGCCCGAGGCGGCCGCCGGCGGACCGCTCGCGCTCGTGGAGAACGGCGACATCGTATCGATCGACGTCGCGAAGCGCGAGGTGAACCTCGAGGTGCCGCAGGCGGCGCTCGAGGAGCGGCGCAAGCGCATGGGCAGCTTCGGCGCGAGGATGGAGCAGGGCTGGCTCTCGGTGTATCAAAGAACCGTTCGCCCGGTGCACAAGGGCGCGGTGCTCATGAAAGATGGCTAGGGCCCTCCAGGAGAAGCCCAGGGCCACTCCCGTCCTGGGCGAGTTCGACGTGGTGGTGGTCGGCGGCGGCCCGGCGGGCATCGTGGCCGCGACCGCGGCGGCGCGCGCGGGGCGCTCGACGATCCTGGTCGAGCGCTACGGCTTCCTCGGCGGCGCGGGCACCGCGGCGGGGCTCTCCACTTTCTGCGGCCTGCACGCCAACGTCGCGGGCGAGCACCGCCGCATCGCGCGCGGCCTGTGCGACGAGATCGTCGAGCGCCTGGAGAAGATGGACGCGCTCAATGCCCCGCACCTGTCGGTGCAGGGCCGCATCCAGGCCCAGGCATACGATATCTCCGCCTACAAGATCGTCTGCGACGAGATGCTGCTCGCCTCCGGCGCGAAGCTGCTCTTCCACGCCTTCGCGGTGGCGGCGGTCATGAAGAGCGAGCGCGAGATCGAGGCGGTGATCGTCGAGACCAAGTCCGGGCGGCAAGCGATCCTCGGGCGCATGTTCATCGACGGTTCGGGCGACGGCGACCTCGCGGCGTGGGCGGGCGCGCCCTACGAGGTCGGCGACGGCAAGGGCAACATGCTCTATCCCTCGACCATGTTCCGCATCAACGCGGTCGATCCGGTGAAGGCGGGGCGCGCCTGGGAGCTCATCCCGAAGCTGATGGACGAGGCCGAGGCGAAGGGCCGGCGTTTTCCCCGCAAGAAGCCGATCGTGCGCCCGCAACGCGACCCGATCGAGTGGCGCGCGAACCTCACGCAGATCAGGAATCCGGATGGTACGGCGGTGAGCGGCATCGACGCCGCGCAGCTCTCGGCGGGCGAGATCGAAGGCCGGCGCCAGTGCTGGGACGTCTTCGAGTTCATCCGCGCCTCGACCCCGGGCTTCGAGAAGTCCTACATCGTCGAGATCGCGCCGCAGATCGGTATCCGCGAGACGCGGCGCGTGCAAGGCGAGGTCATGGTGACCGAGGACGACATCCTCGACTGCCACGACTTCCCGGATGCGATCGGTGCGCAGGGCTGGCCGGTCGAGGCCCACATCGCCGGCGACGTGAAGTTCGTCTTCGCCCGCAAGGAGCGCGGGTTCAACCAGCTCCCATACCGCATGATCGTGCCCCTGCGCGTGGACAACCTGCTCGTCGCCGGGCGCTGCGCCTCGATGACGCACGAGGGGCAGTCCTCGGCGCGCGTCACCGGCCCCTGCTTCATCATGGGGCAGGCCGCCGGCACCGCCGCCGCGCTCTCGCTAGGGAAAGGGGTTTCCCCAAGGTCGCTGGAGGTCAGGCTGCTGCAAGACACCCTCGAGCGCGACGGTGTCTACCTCGGGCGGAATTAACGCTCCTGCGGCAGTGTCTAACTCCACATGAGAACGCTAGCCCTAACCCTCCTCCTGGTCCTGGCCGGCTGCGCGAGCGACGGCCGCAGCCTCCAGCCTCGCGTCGACGATGCCGCCGCCGTGCGCGCCGAGATGGGCGAGCCCGCCGAAGTGCTGAAGGCGCCGCATGGCGGGGAGGTGTGGTTCTACCCTCTGGGGCGCGAGGGCCGCGCGACCTACCGGGCGGAGATCGGCCCCGAGGGCAAGCTGCTGCGCCCGGTGGAGCAGGTTCTCGACGAGTGGAACTTCGATCGCATCATCGCCGGCAAGACCACGCGCGAGGAGCTGCGCCTGATGCTCGGGCCGCCGGTCTGGGAGTGGGTCGGCGTCAACAAATCCGAGCTGCTCTGGGACTACACCTATCGGTGGGTGAACCAGCGATGGATGCTGACGGTCGGCATCGACCAGAAGGGGATCGTGACCGGCCAATTCCGTCGCCCCGAGGACAGTGCCCCCACCAACTGGCCCTAAGCCCAGCGCGCCGCGCGCTTTTCCCTGAAGGAAGCGAGTCCCTCGGCCGCCTCGGCGCTGCGCCGCTTGGCGGCATGCTGGACGGCGAGGCGCTTAAGCACCGCTTCGTCGATCCCACCCCAGGCGAACTCCAGTGCCGCGGTTTTCGTCTGGGCATTCGCCTCCGGGCCATTCTGCAGGAGCTGGCTCACGAACCGTTCGCCCGCGCTCGCCAGCTCGGCCGCGGGAACGATCTCGTGAACGAGCCGGATGCGCCTCGCCTCTTGGGCCCCAAAGCGCTCGCCGGTGAGCGCGTAGCGGCGCACCTGCCGGACGCCGATGGCGTCGGCGAGCTGCGGCAGGATGATCCCGGCCATCAGGCCCCAGCGTGTCTCGCTGATGGAAAAGACCGCATCCTCCGCGGCGACGACGATGTCGCAGGCGGCGACGATGCCGGTGCCGCCGCCGAAGCAGGCGCCCTGCACCAGCGCGATCGTCGGCACCGGCGCGGTGTTGAGCCGGTGCACCGCCATCGCGGTGGCCCGCGAGACGCGCTCGTTCTCCTCGACTGACGCCGCGGCGACGCTGAGGATCCACCCGAGGTCCGCCCCGGCCTGGAAGTGCCGCCCGGCGCCGCGCAGCACCACGGCGCGCAATCGTTCGCGGCGCCCGAGGTCCTCCAGCGCGCTGTTCAGCTCCGCGATCAGCTCGCCGTCGTAGGCGTTGTTCACTTCGGGCCGGTTCAGCGTGAGGGTCGCAACGCCTCGCGCGTCGACGCTTTGCAGTACGGTGCTCATAAGCCCTTCTCCTGTAGTGAGAATCCGGACGCGCCGCGACCGGCACGCCGCTTGCTGCTTTCTCCCCGGACATGGTCCCGGAGGCAACACATATGGACAAGCTGCAGCAGTGGCGCCGCAGGCAGGAGGGCAAGATCGGGTACATCCTGCTCTGGGCGCTTGGTGTGCCCATCCCGGTGCTGTTCGTGATCTTCCTGCTGCGCGGCTGCACCTGACCGGACCGGCACGATCTCATCATCCCAACCACATCGGAGGCAGGCTCCCATGAGAAATCTCCTCATTGCAACAGGCATCGTCGCGGCGCTCGGCCTGGCCGGCTGCGAGAACATGAGCTCGGAAGAGAAGGGTGCGCTCGGCGGCGCGGTCGTCGGCGGCGCGGTCGGCTCGGCGGCCACCGGCGGCAGCACGATCGGCACGATCGGCGGCGCGGTGGGCGGAGGCGTGCTGGGCCACGAGGCCGGCCGCGAGTACGAAGAGCGCAAGGACCGCTAGCAGCTCCTCGCGGACCGCTAGCCGCTCCTCGCTATAATCCCCGCGCATGGGAACCATGCGCGAGCTAAAGTCCGTGGCGGCCGAGCGCGCGGCGAGGGTCGACCTCGCCGCCGCGTTCCGCCTCGCCGTGCGCCTCGATCTCCACGAGGGCGTCTGCAAC
>DASRKB010000082.1:0-10891 GCA_035649175.1 Burkholderiales bacterium
GTGGGCGTGCCCGTGGGCCCCATGAGGATGACCGGCTCGCCGGGCCGCAGGTAGGCAAGCAGGTCCGCCGAGCCCCCCATCTCGAGCGCGATCACTGAGATCAGGCCCTTGTCGCGGTCGACCCACGCGCCGGTCAGCGCAAGTCCCTCCATCGCGAGCGTCGTCCCGGGCACCCGCAGCGCCAAGGTCTCGAAGTTCTGCATGCGGTAGAACTGGCCCGGCTCGAAGCGGCGCGCGGCAACCGGGGCACGCAGCACCACCTCGACGATCGTCGGCGTGAGCCGTCGAACTTCGTGCACCACCGCACGCAGATCCCAGTTCAGCTTGGCAACAAATGCGTCGTCGCTCAACCGGGACGCCGGCGCGACCTTGGAGAGAACGCGGCTGATCACCGGGTAGCCCTGCTTCGCGCCTCCCATTGCCTTGACGACGTTGCCGAAGTAGGTCGGATGCAAGTCGCCGAAGAAGCTCATGAACCGGCCGTCGGTCTGGCGATGCAACAGCACATCGGCTCTCTCCGGCTTCGACGTGTGGCGCTCGGGCTTGACTGGCGCGCCGCTCTCGTCGCAAGCGAGGAAGTACTTGCCGTCGAGCGCGAGGCTGATGCCTTCTTCCCGCGCGAGCACGGTGTTGGGCTGCGTGCCCGCGGCGATGAGCACCGACCGGGCGGGCAGGCGTGCGTCATTGTCGAACGTGACCGCCTCCGCGTGGCCGTACTTGTCCACCTCGATGCGTGCCGGGGCAAGGCCTTCGGCGAAAGCGATCCCTTCCTCGAGCGCCTTTTCGACCTCCTCGTGGTTGAGCGTGTAGGACGGACTGTCGATCATGCGACGGCGATACGCGATGGTTGCCCCGCCCCACGACTTGAGAAGTGCCAGCCGCTCCGCCGGCGCGGCCTTGCGCAGCGCCTTCGCGTGCGCGATGAACTCGTCGGCGATCTCTCTTTCCTCTTCGTTCCAGGCGGGCTTGGTCTCCAGCGCCTCATAGCGGGAAAGGAACTTTTCGACCTGCACGGCGTAGTACGCGAGCGATTCCGTGGCGGTGTCGACGGCGGTAAGCCCGCCGCCGACGACGACGATGGGCAGGCGGATCTGCAGGTTGGCGATCGACTCGCGCCTGGCGGCGCCGGTGAGTTGAAGCGCCATGAGGAAGTCGGAAGCGGCGCGCACGCCGCGCGCGAAGCCGTTCGGAATGTCGAGCACCGTCGGCCTGCCGGCGCCCGCGCATAGCGCGATGTGGTCGAAGCCGTTGGCGAAGGCCTCCTCGATGGTCAGCGTCCCCCCGAAGCGCACGCCGCCGAACATGGCAAACTGCGCTCGCCGCTCGAGAAGTAGCCGCACCATCTTCAGGAAGTTCTTGTCCCAGCGCACCGTGATGCCGTACTCGGCCACGCCACCGAATCCCGCCATCACCCGACGGTCGAGCGGCTCGCGCAGCGTGGAAACGTCCCGGATTGGCGAGAACTCGACGCGCTTGCCGAGCGGATCGACGCCGGAGACCGACGGGTCGAGCGGCTCGATCTTAAGGCCGTCGATGCCGACGACGGTATGACCGTCGTTGATCAGATGATGGGCGAGGGTGAATCCGGCGGGTCCGAGGCCCACCACCAGAACCCGTTTCCCCGTGGGCGGCTTCGGGTAGGGGCGTCGCAAATCGAATGGATTCCATCGCGTGAGCAGCGAGTAGATCTCGAATCCCCAAGGCAGCTCCAGAACGTCCTTCAGCGTCCGCGTCTCGGCCTGCGGGATGTTGACCGGATCCTGCTTCTGGTAGATGCAGGACTTCATGCAGTCGTTGCAGATGCGGTGGCCGGTCGCCGCGGCCATCGGATTGTCGACCGCGATGATGCCGAGCGCGGCGAGCGGCTCGCCGCGGGCCTTCACCATCTGGAACTCGGAAATCCTCTCCTCGAGCGGGCAGCCGGCGAGCGGCACACCGAAGATGGTCTTGCGAAAGCCGCCGGCCGGCGCCTTCTCCTTGAGACCCTTCGAGCAGGAGTCCTTGCCCTGCTCGTGGCACCAGATGCAGTAGTTCGCTTCGTCTAGCGCGCCGGTCAGGTCCGTCCCGGGATCCGTGAGCCCGAAGCCCTCGCGCAAGCGCACATCGGAGAGGCTGTGACGCGCGAACCCTTGCCTCTCTTCCGTATGCACCGGGACGAGTCGCATGAAATCCAGCTTGCGCGGCGCCTTGAAGAGAACTCCGCTCCGGTGCGCCTCCTTGCCTTCGGGGCTGGAGCTCGCCCAGGCGGCGTAGCGCGCCGCCTCGGCGAGCTCCTCGGAATGTCCGGCCTCGTCCTCGAGCCACCCGCTCACCTGACGCGCGAACTCGAGCTCGTCGCGGATGGCGGGTGGCCGGTAGCCCTCGATGTCTTCCGGCTTGACCTTGTGCATCGCCCGCCGCTGCACGAACTGGCGCTTGACGCTGTAGAGCGGTGCGAGCGCGTTGTGCCGCTCGGCGAGCACGCGGGCTTCCGCCTCAATGCCGAACAGATGCGCGAGGAAGTCCTCAACATGCGGCGCGAGAGCAACGAGGAGATCGGACTCCGCGCGCCCCGATGGGGGATCGGCTCTCGAGGAAACCAGCCTCTCTTTCAGCGCAACATCGGATTCGGCCAGGAAATCCAGGAATGCGGCGTCGACGCGCAGCAACCCGTTACGCTCGTACAGGTCCTTGAAACGAAGGCCGAATCCTAGCGTCATGCGGTTAGAATTATCGGCCAATTCAGCGGAGAAACCTGATGCAGATCCGAAACAGCATATTCCTCGTTACCGGCGGCGCGTCAGGCCTCGGCGCGGCGAGCGCGCGCATGGCGGCCGAGGGTGGCGGCAAGGTCGTCATCGCCGACATGCAACAAGATGCAGGCGAGAAGCTCGCGAGGGATCTCGGAGGCCGGTTCATCAAGACCGACGTGACTTCGGAGGCGGACGGCAAAGCTGCGGTCGCGCTTGCCGTAAAGGAGCTCGGCGGCCTCCACGTGCTCGTCAACTGCGCCGGCATCGCTGTCGCCGAGAGAACCATCGGCAAGGACGCGCCCCACGATCTCGGGCGGTTTGCCAAAGTGGTGACCGTCAACCTCATCGGTACTTTCAACATGATCCGGCTCGCCGCCGAGGCGATGGCGAAAGCGGGACCGAATGCCGCGGGCGAGCGCGGCGTCATCGTCAACACCGCTTCGGTCGCGGCCTTCGACGGGCAGATCGGGCAGGCTGCCTACTCGGCATCGAAAGGCGGCGTCGTGGGCATGACCTTGCCGATCGCGCGTGATCTCTCGCGCAACGGCATTCGCGTTTGCACGATCGCGCCGGGCATCTTCGAGACGCCGATGCTTGCCGGGCTTCCCAAGGAGGCGCAGGACTCGCTCGGCAAGCAGGTGCCGTTTCCGCCGCGCCTCGGGCGTCCAGCGGAGTACGCGCAGCTGGTGCGCTCGATCGTCGAGAACGAAATGCTGAACGGGGAGACGATCCGGCTCGATGGCGCCATCCGGATGGCGCCGAGATAGCGTGGGGAAGGGCAGAAGGCCCTTCCTATTCCTCCCGCAGCTCTTGCCGGTAGCGCTTTCCGCGCTCGATGTAGCCGGTGGCGATGCGTAGCAGGCCTTCCTGCTGCGCCTTCGTCAAATCCCGCACGATCCGGCCGGGCGAGCCCATCACCAGCACCCCGTCGGGAATCTCCTTTCCCTCCGCGATCAGCGTGTTGGCGCCGATCAGAGTTCCCTTGCCGATCTTCGCGCCGTTAAGGATCACGCTGTTGATGCCGATCAGTGTCCCGTCGCCGATCGTGCAGCCGTGCAGCATCGCCTTGTGGCCGACGCTCACCATGCGGCCGAGCTGCATCGGATAGCCGGGGTCCACATGGAGCACGGAAGCGTCCTGGATGTTGCAGCCCTCGCCGATCGTGATGGTGTCGTTCTCGGCGCGGATGACGACCTTGAACCATACGCTCACGTCCGCGTGCAGAGTGATGGCGCCGACCAGCGTCGCGTCGTGCGCGACGTAGTGGTGTGCGCCAATGAGCGTCACGCGGCGATCGCCGAGGGAGAAGATGGCCATGACGCTATCATTATGCAGTGAGAATCCTCGTCCTCGGCGCCGGCGTGGTGGGCGTCACCGCAGCGTGGTACCTCGCCGGGGCCGGCCACGAAGTCGCGGTGCTCGAGCGCAACGCCGCGCCGGGACAGGAGACTTCCTTCGCCAACGGCGGACAGATTTCCGCCGGGCACGCCGAGCCCTGGGCCAAACCCTCGGTGCTGCCAAAGATGCTCGGGTGGCTCGGGCGGGAGGATGCGCCGCTTGTCTTCCGCCCCCGTGCCGACTGGGCGCAGTGGGAATGGGGCTTGCGCTTCCTCCTCGAGTGCCTCCCGGGGCGATTCGATCGCCACGCGCGCGCGCTGTCAGGTCTTGCCGCGTACAGCCGAGACTGTCTTCGCGCACTGCGCGAGAGCACCGGCATCCGTTACGACGAGCGATCGCAGGGGATCCTGCAGTTCGCCACCACGGCGCAGGACTTCGATCAGCTCGCGCGTCACGCCGAGGCCATGCGCCCGTTCGGCACGGGCCGGGAAGTGAAGTCCGCGGCCGAATGCCTCGCGATTGAGCCCGCGCTGGCGTACTCGGAGGAGAAGATTCTCGGCGGCGTGTACTTCCCCGAGGACGAATCCGGAGACGCGCACCGGTTTACCCGCGAGCTCGCGGCCCGGGCAGCGCAGAAGGGCGTGGTGTTTCGCCACGGCGTGCGCGTCGAGGCGCTCGAGGTGACGGGCGACATGGTGAGCGCCGTGCGCGCGGAGGACGGCGAGCGCTACCTCGCCGACGGGTACGTCGTTGCGCTCGGCAGCTACAGCGCGCCGCTGCTTGAGCCACTGCGCGTCCGAATCCCTGTCTATCCGCTAAAAGGCTATTCGATCACGCTGCCTCTCGGGCCCGCCGAGGCGCCCGCGGCGCCAAGCGTCAGCCTAACCGACGAGGCCTTCAAGATCGTGATCTCACGCCTTGGCGAGCGCCTGCGGGCCGCAGGCACGGCGGAGCTTGCCGGCTACGACACTTCGGTGAACGAGGCGCGCTGCGCGGCGATTCTCCGGCGTATCCGCCAGCTTTTTCCGCAGCTCGGGGCGCTCAATGTGGTCGAGAACTGGGCCGGGCTGCGCCCGGCGACGCCCAGCAACGTGCCGCTCATTGGGCGCACGCGCGTGCGTAATCTCTATCTGGACACGGGCCACGGCACCCTCGGTTGGACGCTGGCCTGTGGCTCGGGCCGCGCGCTCGCGGATATCATTAACGGCCGCCGTCCCGAAGTGGCGTTCGACTTCCTTGCGTAGCAGCGAATCGCACTTCGTCTCCATTCGGGGATTGCGCTACCACGTGCGCCGCTGGCGCAACGATGCAGCGCCGAAGATGGTGCTCCTGCACGGCTGGATGGACGTGTCCGCCTCGTTCCAGTTCCTGGTCGACGCCCTGCGCGGGGAGTGGGATGTCTATGCGCCCGACTGGCGCGGCTACGGGCTCACCGAATGGGGCGGGGCCGACTGCTATTGGTTTCCGGATTACCTGGCAGACCTCGATTTCCTGCTGGACGAAGTCGATGTCGCGCCCGTAAACCTGGTCGGTCACAGCCTGGGCGGGAACCTCGCCGCGCTCTATGCGGGGGCGCGGCCGGAGCGCATCCGCAGGCTCGTGAACTTGGAAGGCTTCGGCATGCCGCCGACTCGCCCGGAGGATGCGCCGCGCCGCTACGCCCGCTGGCTGGATCAGCTGCGCGCGCGGCCTGGCCTCAAGCCGTACAGGGATTTCGCCGAGTTGGCCGTGCGCCTGAGGATGGGCAACGCGCGGCTGTCCGCCGAAAGGGCGGATTTCCTCGCCCGCCACTGGGGACGCCAGGCCGAGGACGGCCGCGTTATCCTGCGCGGCGATCCGGCGCACAAGGTGGTCAATCCCGTTCTCTATCGCGTCGACGAGGCGCGTGCATGCTGGAATCAGGTGAGTGCCCCGGTGCTGTGGGTCGAAGCCGCGGCATCGGATACCGCCACGCGCATGAAGCTGTCGGCGGCGGAGATCGAGGCGCGCCGGGCGGCCTTCCCGGATCTCCAATATCGGATGCTCGCGAATTCGGGGCACATGCTGCACCACGATCAGCCCGAAGCGCTGGCCCGGCTGATCGAGGACTTTCTCGCTGGCTGATGGCGCAGCTCTTCGCCATCCATCCAACACATCCGCAGCCCCGGCTCGTGCGCCGCGCTGCGGGCATCGTCCGCGACGGCGGACTCATCGCGTACCCGACCGATTCCTGCTACGCGCTGGGGTGCGCCGTCGATGCGCCGCAGCCGCTCGCGCGCCTGCGTCGGGTGCGGGGCATCGACGAGCGTCATCACCTGACGCTCATGTGTCGCAGCGTGGCGGAAGTCGCCGCCTACGCCATGGTCGGCGACCAGACCTTCCGTTTCCTCAAGATGCCGGGAAGCTACACCTTCATCCTGCCGGCGCGCCGGCAGGTGCCGCGGCGCGTGATGCGCAAGAAGACCATCGGGGTACGCATGGCCCGCCACCCGGTGGCGCTCGCGCTGCTCGACGAGCTCGACGCGCCGATCCTGACCGCTACGCTCTTGCTGCCCGGCGATGCCGCGCCGCTCTCGCATCCCGAGGAGATCCGCGGCCGCCTCGAGCGGGACATCGACCTGGTGGTGGACTCTGGGGACTGCGGTACCGAGCCAAGCACGATCATCGATCTGACGGGCGCGGCACCCGTGGTGCTGCGCCCAGGCAAGGGCTCACTCGCACCGTTCACCGTCGAGTCGGTTTGATAACATCCGGCTTCACCGGAGTCGAATGCTTTCTTGGATCCCCAAGCCCTCAGCCAACTCGCCCAGACCGTCGCCATTTTTGCGCTCCCGGTGCTGTTCGCGATCACGCTGCACGAGGCGGCGCATGGCTACGTAGCGCGGCATTTCGGCGACTTGACCGCGCATGCCCAGGGGCGCATCAGCCTCAACCCGGCCCGGCACGTCGACTGGATCGGCACGGTGGCGGTGCCGCTCGCGATCCTGCTCCTTACTGCGGGCAAGTTTCTTTTCGGCTGGGCGAAGCCGGTTCCGGTCAACTACTCGGCGCTGCGCAAGCCGCGGCAGCATATGGCATTGGTGGCGGCCGCCGGCCCCGGCGCGAACCTCGCGATGGCAGTGCTTTGGGCGATCGTGCTGCGCACCGGCGTCGCCATGAGCGAGCGCGGGAGCGTATGGACCGAGGTCGCGCAGGTCCACGGTACCGGGGGCTTGGTCGAGGCCGCCATTCGTCACGGTAATGGGCCCTCCGAGTATCTCATCGGCGTCGCGGCCGCCGGCATCCTCGTGAACCTGCTCCTTATGCTCCTCAATCTGCTGCCGATTCCGCCGCTCGACGGCGGGCGCATCGTCACGAGCCTTCTCCCGAGGCGCGCAGCGTGGCGCTTCGCCAAGCTCGAGCCGCTCGGCGTGCCGCTGCTCCTGCTGCTTGTTTTCCTTCCGGTGTACGGCTCGAGCGCCCTGAGCCTCATCCTCGGTCCGCTACTGCTCGAGTCAGAGGCGCTGGTGCGCGCCATGGTCCGGCTCTAGATGTTCGAGACGCGCGTGCTGTCAGGCATGCGGCCGACCGGCAGCCTGCACCTCGGCCATTACCATGGAGTGCTGAAGAACTGGGTCCGTTTGCAGGCAGAGTATCCGTGCCTGTTCTTCGTCGCGGACTGGCACGCGCTCACTACCGACTACGAGAGGCCGGACGACCTGCAGAAGAATTGCTGGGACATGGTGGTCGACTGGCTCGCCGCGGGCGTGGATCCCGGGCAGGCGATCCTTTTCATCCAGTCGCAGGTGCCGGAGCACGCCGAGCTGCATCTGCTCCTGTCCATGATCGCGCCGCTCGGGTGGCTCGAGCGTGTCCCGACCTACAAGGACCAGCAGGAGAAGCTTTCGGACCGAGACCTTTCCACCTACGGCTTCCTCGGCTATCCGCTGCTACAGTCGGCCGACATCCTCATCTACCGCTCGCGCTTCGTCCCGGTCGGCGAGGACCAGGTTCCGCACGTCGAGTTCACACGCGAGGTCGCGCGGCGCTTCAACCACCTGTACGGGCGCGAGGCGGGGTTCGAGGACAAGGCCAGGGCGGCCGTGAAGAGGATGGGCACCAAGAAGGCGCGCCTGCTCAATGAGCTGCGCACCAGGTTCCTGGAGCAGGGAGAGACCGAAGCGCTCTCGCGCGCCCAGGCGCTGTTGAACGAGCAGCAGAATTTGTCCCGCGGCGACCGCGAGCGGCTCTACGGCTGGCTCGAGGGCGGCGGCAAGAGGATTCTGGTGGAGCCCGAGGTGCTCCTTACGGAGGCCTCGCGCATGCCAGGGCTCGACGGCCAGAAGATGTCCAAGTCCTACGGGAATACCATCGCGCTGCGCGAGGAGCCCGAGTCCGTCGCGAAAAAGGTTCGCACTATGCCGACCGACCCGGCGCGCGTGAAGCGCTCCGACCCCGGCAATCCGGAGAAGTGTCCGGTCTGGGAACTGCACAAGGTGTATTCCGACGCGGAGCGCAAGGATTGGGTCTGGAAGGGCTGCACGACGGCCGGGATCGGCTGCCTGGAGTGCAAGCAGCCCGTGATCGATGCGATCAACGCCGAGCTTGCGCCGATACGAGCTCGAGCTCAAGTTTATCTGGACGATCCCACCCTCGCACGAAACATCATCGCCGACGGCTGCGACAAGGCCAAACGCCTTGCCGCCGAGACGATGCGCGAAGTCCGCGAGGCCATGGGCCTGGACTACGCATGATTTCCGCCAAGCTCTACGGCGAGCCGGTCATCGAGCTTCCACGCGACCTGTACATCCCGCCGGATGCGCTCGAGGTCGTGCTCGAAGCGTTCGAAGGACCGCTCGACTTGTTGCTGTACCTCATCCGCAAGGAGAATCTGGACATCCTCGACATCCCGATGGCGCCACTCACGCGCCAGTACCTGGAGTACGTCGACGTCATGCGCAGCCGCAACCTAGAGCTGGCCGCCGAGTACCTGGTAATGGCGGCGATGCTGATGGAGATCAAGTCGCGCCTCCTCCTCCCGCGGTCGCCCTCCGCCGAGCCGCTCGAGGAGGATCCACGTGCCGAGCTCGTCCGCAGGCTGCTCGAATACGAGCAGATGAAGAAGGCTGCGCAGGCGCTTGACGCGATGCCCCAGATCGGGCGCGACCTCGTCGCAGTGTCGGTTTGGATCGAGAAGGCCGTCGTCGAACGCCTGCCCGACGTGGACCCCCAGGACCTCGCCGAGGCCTGGCGCACACTGCTCAGCCGCGCGCGGCTCTCCGCTCACCATCACGTGTCGCGAGAGGAGCTTTCGGTACGCGCCCACATGAGCGGGATGCTGCGGGCCTTGCGCGAGAGGCGGGTGCTCGAGTTCGCGGAGCTTTTCGACCCCGCGCGCGGAGTAGCGGTGCTCGTGGTGACGTTCCTCGCGCTTCTGGAGCTGGCGCGCGAGTTACTCGTCGAGGTCACGCAGTCCGAGTGCTTTGCGCCGATTTACGTAAAATTGGCCTATGCACAGCCCGTCTGACGTGAAGCGCATCCTGGAGGCGGCGCTGCTGGTGTCGCAGGAGCCGCTCGGAATCGCGGATCTCAAACGCCTGTTCGAGGGCGAGGTCAGCGCCGAGACGCTACGCCACCTGCTCGCCGAGCTCGCCGAGGAGTGGAATGGCAAGGCCGTGGGCCTCGTGAGCCTCGCCAGCGGCTGGCGCTTCCAGACGCGCCCCGAGTTTCAGCCCTATGTCGAGCGGCTGTATCCCGAGAAGCCGCCGCGCTATTCGCGCGCGGTGATGGAGACGCTGGCAATCATCGCCTACCGCCAGCCCGTGACGCGAGGCGACATCGAGGACATCCGCGGGGTCACCGTCTCGACCCAGATCATCCAGTCGCTGGAGAACCGCGGTTGGATCGACGTCGTGGGCCATCGCGAGACGCCCGGGCGCCCCGCGTTGTACGCGACCACAAAGCGTTTCCTCGACGACTTGGGTCTGCGCTCCCTGGAGGAGCTGCCGCCGCTCGAGGAGATCGCGAAGACCCTCCAGCTCGATGCCCAGCCGGCTCCGGCAGCCGAAGCTTCTGCCGTTACCAATTCCCAGCCCGAAGAAACTGCCGCCGCCGGCACCGGGGGCTGAGCGAATCCAGAAGCTGCTCGCGGCGGCGGGGCTGGGCTCGCGCCGTAAGGTCGAGCAGTGGATCGCCGAAGGGCGGGTGCACGTAGGCGGTGAAGTCGCCAGACTGGGGGACCGCGCGACAGTGGTGGATCGCATCACGGTCGACGGGAAACCCGTCCCGGTCGCTTCCGCCGGCTCGCGAGCGCGAGTCCTCCTTTACCACAAGCCCGTCGGACAACTCGTGACGCGTAGCGACCCCGAGGGCCGGCCTACGGTTTTCTCCGGCCTGCCCCCCGGACGGTGGATTGCCGTCGGGCGGCTGGACGTCAACACGTCCGGCCTGCTACTCCTGACCGATTCCGGCGAACTCGCCAATCGCCTTATGCACCCGCGCTATGCGGTGGAGCGCGAGTACCTCGCAAGGGTGCGGGGGGCGCTCGACCCTCGGTCTCTTGAAAAGCTGCGCGCGGGCATCGATCTGGAGGATGGCCCCGCTGCCTTCGAACGCATCGAACCGCGGGATGGAAAAAGAGATGGCGCGAACCGCTGGTACCGGGTGACGCTCCGCGAGGGACGGAAGCGCGAGGTCCGGCGCCTGTTCGAGGCGGTCGGCGCACCTGTCAGCCGGCTCGTCCGGGTGCGCTACGGGCCGGTTTGCTTGCCGCGTGATCTTGCGCCCGGAAGCTGGCGCGAGATGGAGAATCCGGTTATACTTCAAAAGCTTTGAGTTGGGCTGTTCCAAGATGGGCTTCGGCC
>DASRKB010000083.1:0-10843 GCA_035649175.1 Burkholderiales bacterium
GCCACCGGGATGTTGTTGACCCCCGCACCCGCCCGGCCGACCGCGCGCAGCGAGGGTCCGAACTCGTGCTTGTGCAAGTCCTGGGAGCGCACCAGGATCGCCCAGGGATCCTGCGATTCCTTCACCACCGAGTAGATCTCGGGCGGAAACCGGCTCAGCCCGACCTCGGCGATGTTGTTGATCACCAGCACCTCGCACTTCTTCCTAGCCATGCTTGCTTCTCGGGCGGGTTCTAGCCATGTTTTCTTTCGAAATCCCGCATGTAGTCGACCAGGCACTGCACGCCCTCGATCGGCATGGCGTTGTAGATGGAGGCGCGCATGCCGCCCACCGAGCGGTGGCCCTTGAGCTGCACCATGCCTTGCTTCGCGGCGCCCTTCAAGAACTCGTCGTCCAACCGCGGATCCTGCAACGTGAAAGGCACGTTCATGCGTGAGCGGTCTTCCTTCGCGACGGGATTGCTGTAGAAGGAGGTCGAATCCAGGAAGTCGTACAGCAGCCTCGCCTTCGCGATGTTGCGCTTGTCGATCTCCGCGAGCCCGCCGAGCGCCTTCAGCCACTTGAACACGAGGCCGGCGATGTACATCGGGTAGGTCGCGGGGGTGTTGAGCATCGAGCCCGCGTCGGCCTGGAGCTTGTAGTCCATCACCGTCGGCGTGCCCTTCTGCGCCTGGCCGATAAGGTCCTCGCGCACGATCACGAACGTGAGCCCGGCCGGCCCGGCGTTCTTCTGCGCGCCGGCGTAGATCAGGCCGAACCTCGACACGTCGAGCGGGCGCGAGAGGAAGTGCGAGGACGCATCGGCCACGAGCGGTATCTCAGTAGAAGGTACTTCATGGAATTCCACGCCGCCGATCGTCTCATTCGAGCAGTAGTGCACGTAGGCGGCGTCCTTTCTCACGTTCCACTGCTTCGGCGCGTAGGTGAAGTTCCTGTCCTCGGAGGAAGCGGCGATGGCGACATCGCAGTAGCTCTTCGCCTCCTTGACCGCCTTCCTCGACCACTCGCCGGTGAGGACGTAGTCGGCCTTGTCCTTGCCGCGCAGCAGGTTCATCGGCACCTGCGCGAACTGCAAGGTGGCGCCGCCCTGCAGAAAGAGCACCTTGTAGCCCACGGGTATCGCGAGCAGCTCGCGCAGGTCGCGCTCGGCCTCGGCGGCGATCGACATGAACTCCTTGCCGCGGTGGCTCATCTCCATCACGCCGGTGCCGCTGCCGTGCCAGTCGAGCATCTCGTCGCCGGCGCGGGACAGGACCTCCGCGGGAAGCATCGCGGGCCCCGCGCTGAAATTGAACACCCGGGACATCCCTAGTGGACCGTGGGCGGCGTTTCCTCGGGCGGCGGGGGCTCTTCATGCGCATCGCCGTTCCCGCCATTGCCGTTGCCCAGATCCCGCTCCTCGATGCGCTCCATGCCGGCGAGCTTCTCCCCCTCGCCGAGCGCGATCAGGGTCACGCCCTGGGTCGAGCGGCCTTGCTCCCGGATCTGCGCCACGGCGGTGCGGATCAGCACGCCGCCCGTGGAGATCAGCATCACCTCGTCGTTGTCGTCGACGAGCACCGCGCCGACCACCGGGCCGTTCCTCTCCGAGCTCTGGATGGCGATGACACCCTGCCCGCCGCGGCCATGGCGCGGGAATTCGCCGATCGGCGTGCGCTTGCCGTAGCCGTTGGCCGTGGCGTTGAGCACGGACTTGGATTCGTCGCTCGCGGCGAGCATGCAGACCACCCGGGCGCCTTCGGCAAGGCGCATGCCGCGCACCCCCGTGGCCTGCCGGCCCATTGGCCGCACATCGTCCTCCTGGAATCGCACGGCTTTGCCGTCGGAGGAGAACATCATCACGTCGTAGCGGCCGTCGGTCAGCGCGGCGCCGATGAGGTAGTCGCCTTCGTCCAGCCCCACGGCGATGATGCCGCTCGGCCGCGGGCGCGAGAACTCGGCAAGCGCGGTCTTCTTCACCGTGCCCTCCGCGGTCGCCATGAAGACGTAGTGATTCTCGTCGAACTCCTTCACCGGCACGACCGCGGTGATCTTCTCGCCTTCCTCCAGCGGAAACATGTTCACGATCGGCTTGCCGCGGCTCGTGCGGCTTCCCGCCGGCACTTCGTACACCTTGAGCCAGTAGAGCCGTCCGCGGTTGGAAAAGCACAGCAGGTAGTCGTGCGAGTGCGCGACGAACAAGCGCTCGATGAAGTCGTCCTCCTTCATCGTGGTGGCCATGCGGCCCCGCCCGCCGCGGCGCTGCGCGCGGTAGTCGGCGAGCGGCTGGCCCTTGACGTAGCCGCCGTGCGAGAAAGTAACCACCATGTCTTGCGGCGCGATGAGGTCCTCGATCGAGATGTCCTCGGCCACCGTGACGATCTCGCTCCTGCGCTTGTCGCCGAAGGCCTCCTTGAGCGCGCCCAGCTCGTCGGCGATGATCTTCGTGATGCGCGCGGGCTTGGCGAGGATGTCGAGCAGGTCCGCGATCGTGGTCATCACCTCGCGATATTCGTCGCGGATCTTGTCCTGCTCCAGGCCGGTGAGCCGCTGCAGCCTGAGCTCGAGGATGGCCTGCGCCTGCTCCTCGGACAGATGGTAGCCGTCCTCCTTCAGGCCGTACTCGGGCGCCAGGCCCTCGGGACGGTACTGGGCCGCCGCGGCGTTCCCCACCAGGGTCCGCACCAGCTCCGAGGGCCAGGCGCGCGCCATGAGGCCGCGCTTGGCCTCCGCCGGGGCGGACGCCTTCTTGATGAGCTCGATCACCTCGTCGACGTTGGAGAGGGCCACGGCGAGGCCTTCCAGCACGTGGCCGCGTTCGCGCGCCTTGCGCAGCTCGAACACCGTGCGCCGCGTGACCACCTCGCGCCGGTGCGAGATGAACGCATCGATCAGCTCCTTTAGGTTGAGGAGCCTCGGCTGCCCCTCGACCAGCGCCACCATGTTCATATGGAAGCTGTCCTGGAGCTGCGTCATCTTGTAGAGATTGTTCAGCACCACCTCGGGGATCTCGCCGCGCTTGAGCTCGAGCACCGCGCGCATGCCGGACTTGTCGGATTCGTCGCGAATGTCGGAGATGCCCTCGAGCCTCTTCTCGGTGACGAGCTCGGCGATCTTCTCGAGCAGCGTCTTCTTGTTCACCTGGTAGGGCAGCTCGTCCACGATGATGGCGCTGCGATCGCCCTTGCCGATCTCCTCGAAGTGCGTGCGCGCGCGCATCACAACGCGCCCGCGCCCGGTGCGGTAGCCCTCGTGCACTCCGGCGATGCCGTAGATGATCCCGGCGGTCGGGAAGTCCGGCGCCGGCATGAGCTTGATCACCTCCTCGATCGCGCAATGCGGCGTGGAGAGCACGAGCAGACAGGCGTCGATCACCTCGCCCAGGTTGTGCGGCGGAATATTGGTCGCCATGCCCACGGCGATGCCCGAGGAGCCGTTGACCAGGAGGTTCGGCACGCGCGAGGGCAGCACCGCGGGCTCGAGCTCCTTGCCATCGTAGTTCGGAGAAAAGTCGACCGTCTCGCTCTCGATGTCGGCAAGGAGCTCCGAGGCGAGCTTCTCGAGGCGGCACTCGGTGTACCGGTACGCGGCCGCGGAGTCGCCGTCGACCGAGCCGAAGTTTCCCTGCCCGTCGATGAGCGTGTAGCGCATGGAGAAGTCCTGCGCCATGCGCACCAGGGCCTCGTAGGTGGCCGAGTCGCCGTGCGGGTGGTACTTGCCCAGCACGTCGCCCACGATGCGCGCGCACTTCACGTAGGGGCGGTTCCAGACGTTGTTGGCCTCGTGCATCGCGTACAGCACGCGCCGGTGCACGGGCTTCAGGCCGTCTCGCACGTCGGGCAGCGCGCGCCCCACGATCACGCTCATCGCGTAATCGAGGTACGAGCGCCGCATTTCCTCCTCGAGCGAGATCGGGAGGGTTTCTTTGGCGAAAGATTCCATTAGGGAAGCCAGAGATTTTATCATGCAAGCCCCGGTTTTCCCTCGCAAAACCCTTGCCTTTTCGCCCTCCTTCGCCTTACATTCGGGCTCGTCGCAGAAAGAACAACCGGGAGAGAAAAATGCATACGAGAACACTCGCCTCGGCGGTCTTCATCGTCGCGCTCGTCATTGCCGGGTGCGCGACCGAGCCCGAGAAACCCGCGCCAACCGCTGCGCCGACGCCCGCGCCGGTGCCCGCTCCTGCGCCGGAGCCCGTCGCCAAGCCCGCGCCGCCACCGCCGCCGCCTGCGCCTGCGCCCGCGCCGGTAGCCAAGCCCGAGGCACCCAAGCCCCCGCCACCGCCCAAGCCGATCAATATCGCATCGACGCAGCTCTTCGAGTTCGACAAGGCCACGCTCAGGCCCGAGGCGCGCGCGACGCTCGACAGCGAGGTGATTGCCAAGCTGGGTGATATGAAGTCCATCCGCTATATCATCGTCAGCGGCCACGCCGACCGGCTGGGCTCGCCGCAGTACAACCAGCGGCTCTCCGAGAAGCGCGCCGAAGCGGTGCGCGCCTACCTCGTCTCCAAAGGCGTGGACGCCTCCGGCATCGAGACGCTCGGCTTCGGCAAGACGCTGCCGGTGAAGTCCTGCCCCGATCAGGAGCGCAAGGCACTCATCGAGTGCCTCGCGCCGAACCGCCGCGTGGTGGTCGAAGTCCAGGGCATGCCAAGATAGCGGCACAGGCCTTCCTTCTCCGCGCCCGCTGGGTCATCCCGGTCGAGCCCGCGGGCGCGGTACTCGAGGCGCACGCCGTCGCGGTGCGCGACGGCAGGATCGAGGCACTCCTCCCCGCCGGGGAGGCTGCCGCGGCGTATCCGGGCTGGGAGACGATCGACCTCCCGGGCCACGCGCTGATCCCCGGCCTGGTCAACGCCCACACGCATGCGGCCATGACCCTCATGCGCGGGCTCTCCGACGATCTCCCGCTCATGCGCTGGCTGCAGGAGCACATCTGGCCGGCGGAGCAGAAGCACGTTTCCCCGGATTTCGTGCGCGACGGTACGCTGCTTGCCTGCGCGGAGATGCTGCGCGGCGGCGTGACCTGCTTCAACGACATGTACTTCTTTCCGGAGGCCTCGCTCGAGGCCGCGGCCGCGGCCGGCATGCGCTGCGCGCAGGGCATCATCGCGATCGAGTTTCCGTCGGCCTATGCCTCCGACGCGGCCGACTACCTCGCGAAAGGCCTCGCGGTCCGCGACCGGTGGCGCGACAACCCGCTCGCATCCTTCTGCCTCGCGCCGCATGCGCCCTATACGGTCTCGGATGGCACTTTCCGGCGCATCGCCACACTCGCCGCGGAGCTCGACCTGCCGGTGCACGTGCACCTGCACGAGACGGCGGAGGAGGTCGAGCGCTCGGTCGCCGAGCATGGCGCGCGGCCGGTGGAGCGGCTGCGCCGCCTGGGGCTCGTGGGACCGGGGCTCATCGCCGTGCATGCGGTGCACCTCGAGCCCGCAGAGATCGATCTGCTCGCCCGCCATGGCGCCTCGGTGGCGCACTGCCCCTCGTCGAATCTCAAGCTGGCCAGCGGCTTCGCGAAGATCGATTCGATGCTGAAAGGAGGTGTCAACGTGGCGATCGGCACCGACGGCGCCGCGAGCAACAACCGCCTGGACATGTTCCAGGAAATGCGCACCGCGGCGCTGCTCGCCAAGGCAGTCGCGCACGACGCGGAGGCACTGCCGGCGCACAGGGCCCTGCACGCCGCCACGCTCGGCGGCGCGCATGCGCTCGGCATCGACGCAGGCGTCGGGTCGATCGTCCCTGGAAAGTGGGCGGATCTGTCGGCCGTCGACATGCGCGCACCGGAGCTGCAGCCCTGCTACGACCCGGTCTCGCACCTGGTATACGCCGCGGGGAGAGAACACGTCACGCACGTGTGGGTGGCAGGCCGGCTGCTCCTCGAGGAGCGCGAGCTGCGAAGCGATGCGTTCAGTGCTTTGCACTCGCGGGAACTGTTGTGGCAGAATGCCCTCAAGAAGCACGCAGATGATTGATCCGAAAAAGCTTTCGTTTAGGGAGACTCTGATGAACAAGAATGTCTGGCTGCTCTTCGTGGCGCTCGCCTTCGCAGCCGGCTGCGCAACGCAGGAAGAACCGAAGCCCGCGCCCACACCTGCGCCCGCACCCACGCCGGCGCCCGCACCGACTCCAGCGCAGCCCGCTCCCGTTCCCGCGCCTGCGCCGCAGGCCAAGCCGGAGCCCAAGCCCGAGGCGCCCAAGCCCGCGCCCAAGCCGATGCCGCAGAGGGTGACCTTCGCGGCGGACGTCCACTTCGACTTCGACCGCGCGGTGATCCGGCCCGACGGAAAATCCAAGCTCGACGACCTGGCGAGCAAGATGAAGGGCCTCGACCTGGAGGTGGTGATCTCCATCGGTCATGCCGACCGGATCGGCACCGACAAGTACAACCAGGCGCTCTCGCTGCGCCGCGCCGAGGCGATCAAGGCCTACCTCGTCTCCAGGGGCATCGAGGCAAACCGCGTCTACGCCGAAGGCAAGGGCGAAAGCCAGCCCATCACCGGCGGGCGCTGCAAGGGCATGGGCAAAGAGCATCGCACCAATGCGAAGATGGTCGATTGCCTGCAGCCAGACCGCCGGACCGAGGTCGAGGTCATCGGCACGCGCCGGTAGCCGGCGCTCGCGCGCAAGAAAGCCCCGTCTCGGCGGGGCTTTTTTTTGCCTAGAATTTCCCGATGGCCAACGTCGACCAGGCGGAGATTGCGAAGTTCGACGAACTCGCGCACCGCTGGTGGGATCCGCAGGGCGAGTTCAAGCCGCTGCACGAGATCAACCCGCTGCGCCTCGAGTGGATCGAGCGCCACGCCGCCCTCGCCGGCAAGACTGTGCTCGACGTGGGCTGCGGCGGCGGCATCTTGACCGAGGCCATGGCGAGGCGCGGCGCGCGCGTCACCGGCATCGATCTCTCCGAGAAGGCCCTGCGCGTGGCGAGCCTGCATCTGTATCAGTCAAGGCTGGATATTCGCTATCAGAAGACTTCCGTCGAGGAGTTCGCAGCCCTGCATCCCGGCGAGTGCGACGTCGTCACCTGCATGGAGCTGCTGGAGCACGTGCCCGAGCCCGCGGGAATGGTCGCGGCCTGCGCGCGGCTCGTGCGGCCGGGCGGTCGCGTATTCTTCTCCACCATCAACCGCAACCCCAAGGCCTACCTCTTCGCCGTCATCGGTGCGGAGTACGTCCTAGGGCTGCTGCCACGCGGCACCCACGACTACCAGCGCTTCATCAAGCCCTCGGAGCTTGCGCGCTGGAGCCGCGACGCGGGACTGCTGACCGAGGAGCTGCTCGGCATGACCTACAACCCGCTCACGAAGCGCTACAGCCTAGGCCGCGATTGCGACGTGAACTACCTCGTGCGGTGCCTGCGTGAGCGCTAGCCGCGCCGTTCTCTTCGACCTCGACGGCACGCTTGCCGATACCGCGCCGGACCTCGCGGCGGCACTGAACCGCCTTCGCGCAGGCCAGGGTCTGGAGCCGATGCCGCTCGAGCGCGTGCGGCCCTTCGCCTCCGCCGGCGCCCGGGGCCTCGTGCATGTAGGCTTCGGTGTGAAGCCGGGAGAAGGCGAGTACAACGCGCTACGGGAGGCGTTCCTCGAGCACTACCGCGAGCACACCTGCGTTGAGACGCGGCTCTTCCCCGGCATCGCCGAGCTGCTGCGCGAGCTCGCGGCGCGAGCGATCAAGTGGGGCATCGTCACCAACAAGGCGACGCGTTTCACCGATCGCATCGTCGCGGCGCTCAAGCTCAAGCCCGACTGCATCGCCTGCGGCGATACGACGCCGCATCTCAAGCCGCATCCCGCATCGCTCCTGCATGCCGCCGAGGTGCTCAACCTGGCGCCGGACGAGTGCATGTACCTCGGCGACGATCTGCGCGACATCCAGGCGGCGCGCGCCGCCGGCATGCGGCCGGTCGCAGTCGAATGGGGCTACCACCATCCCGAGAGCGGCGGCCCAGGCACGTGGGAGGCCGCCGCCGTGATCCGCCAGCCGATGGAGGTCTTGCGCCTGCTATGAAAGCCGTCTCGCACACTTTCGAGGACACAGAGCTTCCCAAGCCCTCGCCTTCCGGCCGCGACCTCCTGGTGAAGGTCTGTGCAGTGTCAGTCAACCCGGTCGACTTCAAGCAGCAGAAAGCGAGTCCGCCCTCGCCGGCGCGCGTCCTGGGCTGGGATGCCGCCGGCGTCGTGGAGTCGGTCGGAAACGCGGCCACGCTCTTCAAGCCGGGCGACGAGGTCTACTACGCCGGCGACGTCACGCGCCCGGGCTGCGACAGCGAGTTCCACCTCGTCGACGAGCGCATCGTCGGGCGAAAGCCGAAGAAACTCGACTTCGCGCAGGCCGCGGCGATCCCTCTCACCGCCATCACGGCCTGGGAGGCCTTTCACGATCGATTGAAAGTCCGTAAAGACAGATCGATCCTGATCATCGGCGGCGCCGGCGGCGTCGGCTCGATCGGCATCCAGCTCGCGAAGATCGCCGGGCTCGAGGTGATCGCCACCGCATCGCGGCCCGAATCGATCGCCTGGGTGAAAGCGCTCGGCGCCGACCGCGTGCTCGATCACCGCAAGCCGCTGCCCGCGCAGCTCGGGAAGCCCGTCGACTACATCGCCTGCTTCACCGATCTCGATCCCTACTGGTCGGCGATGGGCGAGATGATCGCGCCGCAGGGCGGCATCGTCGCCATCGTCGGCACGCCCACGCCGCTTACCACGGACGCCATCCGGCTGAAGAGCGCAAGCCTGCACTGGGAGCTCATGTTCACGCGCCCGCGCTTTCAGACGTTCGACATGATCGAGCAGCACCGGCTGCTCGATACCGTGGGCGAGTGGCTCGACTCGGGAAAGCTTCGCGGCACGCTGAAGGAAAAGCTCTCCCCGATCAACGGCGCGAACCTGCGCAAGGCGCACGAGCGCCTCCAGTCCGGGACCATGATCGGCAAGCTGGTGCTGGAGGGCTGGTCCTGACTTCCGTCGCGGTGATGGGCGCGGGCGCGGTGGGCTGCTATTACGGCGCCATGCTCGCGCGCGGCGGGCACGAGGTCACGCTGATCGGCAGGCCTCAGCACGTCGATGCGGTGAAGCGCGCAGGACTGCGGCTCCAGGCAACCACCTTCGATGAGCAGGTGCGAATGCAAGCGAGCACGGCGCCCGAGGCGGTGCGCCGCGCCAAGCTCGTGCTCTTTTGCGTCAAGTCGCCGGATACCGAGGCGGCCGGCAAGGCGATGGCGCCCTTCCTCGATAAGGACGCGACGATCCTCACGCTGCAGAACGGCGTCGACAACGCCGAGCGGCTCTCGGCGACCCTCGATCGCGAGGTGCTCCCGGCCGTGGTCTACGTCGCGGTAGAAATGGCGGGTCCGGGCCATGTGCGACACCACGGGCGCGGCGAGCTCGTCATCGGACGCAACGCGGCGAGCGAAGCGATCGCCGCCGACTTCAAGTCCGCCGGCGTACCCGTCGAGATCTCGGACAACGTCGCCGGCGCGCTCTGGGCGAAGCTCATCGTCAACTGCGCCTACAACGCCCTCTCGGCGATCACCCAGCTCCCCTACGGGCGGCTCGTCGCAGGCGCGCACGTCCCCGAAGTCATGAGCGACGTCGTGGAAGAGTGCCTGGCAGTCGCCCACGCCTCCGGCGTCCGGGTTCCGGACGACATCCGCGCAGCAGTTCCCCGCATCGCGCAGACCATGCCGGGGCAGTTCTCCTCCACCGCGCAGGACCTCGCCCGAGGCAAGAAAAGCGAGATCGAGCACCTGAATGGCGTGGTGGCGCGCAAGGGAGCAGCCCTCGGCGTACCCACGCCGGTGAACCGCACCCTCCTCGCGCTGGTCAAACTCCTCGAGAGCAAGTAGTCCTTGAACGGGGCGCCCGAAGGCGCCATATGGGACAATACGCCGCAGATTCACACACGATTCCGGGGGCGACCTGGTTTCGACGTGGGCATCGAAGCAGCGCAGGGCATGCCGAGGACCAGATCACCTCGTAAATCCATTCTGGAAACACTACAAACGCCAACGACGAGCGTTTCGCTCTAGCCGCCTAACACCGGCTAGACGCTGCACTGGTCTGCTGATGGGCCAGGCCGAGAAAGACGGGGCAACCCGTAACTATCGGTGCAGCGTCATTTACATCAGCCTCTCTCCCGGGCTTGGCCGCTTGGCCCGGGGGATCCGTCGAAGCGGCTAGCCGAGAGAAAGCCTGCCGGTTGGCGTTTTCGAGGCGAAGCTCAAACAACCAGGCTAAGCATGTAGTCCTGACTGCGGAGGGTTCACGGACGCGGGTTCAATTCCCGCCGCCTCCACCAATTCCAGACGGCCGCCGAGAGGCGGCCCTCCTCCTTTCCGCCCTATTTAAGTTGGCGACGCATCTACAGCTTGCCATGAACTCAGCTCAGCGGGCCACAAGGCAATCAGCGGTCCCCTTGACTCTCCATCTAGTTGCCGCTGTGTCACAACGACATGTGCCGGGGAACGGAATTCAAGCAACGAACACCTCGAAGGAGAAGCGCTTGCGTGCCGTGGTTGGTCATACAAATCCTTGGAAGCTAAACGACACCAATAAGGCGATGACCTGCGCGGGATAGAAAAGCGCAACTGGTCCAGAAAGCCCTATGAGCAACCAGACTGCCAACTTGGCAGTTCTGCCCCACAAAAGCACGAGCATGGCTGTAGCAATCAGCCACGCACCCGCCAGCGCAAACTGAACGAGGATGTAATGATCAATACTGCTATACGCGAACCCGACGACAAAGGATCCTGTGGCGGCGGCAATCAAGACGGTCACAGTTAGCGCGACTGATGTGCGTATATTCATTTCATGGCGTTAGGGTGAAGTACTTTCGATCGGCGCTGGGCGTGT
>DASRKB010000084.1:0-118900 GCA_035649175.1 Burkholderiales bacterium
CGGAGAACGTGATCGCCGGCGCGGTGTTCGGCCATAAGCGCCTGTGGGGCGGCTCGGCGAGAAAGTACGCGCTGCGCCAGCTCGAGAGGGTCGGCATGGGGCACGCGGTCGAGGCACCGACCGCATCGCTCACCTACATCGACGAGAAGCGCATCGAGCTGGCACGGGCGCTCGCGTCGGATCCAGCTCTGCTGCTCCTCGATGAATGGCTGGCTGGCCTGAACCCCACCGAGCTTCAGATCGGGATCGAGCTGATCCGCAGCCTCCGCGCCGAGGGCCGCACCATCGTCCTTGTCGAGCACGTCATGGGCGCCATCCGCAGCCTGTGCGACCGCTGCGTGGTAATGAACGGCGGCACGAAAATCGCGGAAGGCGCGCCGCAGGCAGTGCTCTCCGATCACGAAGTGATCCGCGCCTACCTCGGAGAAGGCCATGCTTGAATGCCGCGGCGTATCGGTTCGCTACGGCCGCCACCAGGCGCTCGCCGAGGTGTCGATCCGCGTTTCGCCGGGCGAGATCGCGGTCATCCTCGGCGCCAACGGCGCGGGGAAAACCACCCTTCTGAACACGATCGCGGGATTGGTGCCGGGCGGCGGCGAAGTGCTGCTCGACGGCCGCTCGATGCGCGGCCTGCCGCCGCACCTGATCGTCGAGGCGGGGCTCGCGCTGGTGCCCGAGGGGCGGCGTGTCTTCGGCGAGCTCACCGTGCTCGAGAATCTTCTATTGGGCGCCTACGCCAAGCGCGCCCGGCCGTCGGAGCGAGAGCACCTCGACCGAGTACTCGCCCTCTTCCCGAGGCTGGACGAGCGCAGGCGGCAGCTCGCGCGCACGATGAGCGGCGGCGAGCAGCAGATGGTCGCGATCGCACGCGCCATGATGTCCGCCCCGGCGATACTCATGCTGGATGAGCCTTCGCTCGGGCTCTCGCCTCTCCTGTGCAGCGCGCTATTCAAGACACTGGCCCAGATCCGCAAGACGGGCGTCGGCATTCTGCTGGTGGAGCAAAACGCCCGGCAGGCGCTGGCAATCGCCGACCGAGGTTACCTGCTCGAGAACGGCCGAGTCGTCGGCGAAGGGCTGGCGACCGAGCTCGCCCAGGATGCGGCGGTGCAGGAGGCCTATCTCGGCGGCGCGGCTGCGGATTCGGGGGCCGCGCCCGCGACGGGGCTGGCGCCGCCCGCTCCCACGGCGCCGCCAGTCCCTGCGATGGCACGGCCGGCCCTCGGCGTCGATCAGCTGATCAACGTCTCGCTCGACGAGCTGGTCCGCGGCGCAGAAAAACTCCAGGCCGAGCACGTGCGTGCGATGCGCGGCGCGCACAATGGCGGGAGCGCTCGGGGCGGTACGGAGCCGGCGCCGCGCACCCGCAGCGCGCCGCGCGCGGTGGACGCGGCGCTGCGGGAGGCGATCGCCAGCATCGAGGCCGCAGCGCGCGCTGCGGCCAAGAGCAGCAGAAAGGACTAGGAGGCGGACATGGCACGAGTCTTTGACGGGATGTTCATCGGCGGACGCTCGGTCGCCGTCAGCAGGACATTCGCCGACCTTAACCCGTCCGACGGATCGGTGTGGGCGCAGATTCCCGACGGCGGTCGACAAGAGGCTCGAGCGGCGATCGAGGCCGCGCATGCGGCGTTCCCGGCCTGGTCGGCGCTGCCGCACACCAAGCGAGCGCATGCCATGATCAAGATCGCCGAAGCGTTCGAGAAGCGCCGCGCGCAGATCGTCGAGGCGCTGCAGGGCGAAGGCGGCGGCTGGTTCGGCAAGGGCATGTTCGAGACTGGATACGTGCCGGAGGTCTTCCACGCAGCCGCCGCAGCCGCCTATGCGCCCATTGGAGAAGTCATCCCTTCGGAGTACGGCAAGCTCTCGCTCGCGTTGCGCCAGCCGCTTGGGGTCGTCTCGGTCATCAGCCCCTGGAACTTCCCGGTGATCCTGACCGCTCGCGGCATCGCCTTCGCGCTCGCCGCCGGAAACACGGTGGTTCTCAAGCCCTCCGAGGAAACACCGTACTGCGGTGGGCTGCTGTTCGCCGAGATTTTCGCCGAGGCTGGCGTGCCCGAAGGCGTGCTTAACGTGGTGACCTGCTCGCGTGCGAACGTCGTGCCGGTCGGCGAGGAGTTGATCGACAACCCGCGCGTCAAGGGGATTTCCTTCACCGGCTCGACCGCCGTGGGCCGGCAGATCGCCGCGCGCTCCGGCGCGCACCTGAAGAAGTGCTGCGTCGAGCTCGGCGGCAAGGACGCGCTCATCGTCTGCGAGGACGCGGACCTCGAGCGTGCGAGCGCCGCGGCGAACTTCGGCAGCTTCATGCACCAGGGCCAGATCTGCATGTCGGTGGAGAAGGTGCTGGTGCACGAAAAGGTGTACCACGAGTTCCTGCGCCGCTTCGTGGAGCGCGCCGCCAAGCTGAAAGTCGGCGACCCCACCAAGGACAAGGGCCACATCATCGGCCCGCTGATCAATGACAAGCAGGCCGCCAAGGTGAAGGAGCAGATCGAGGACGCGGTCGCCAAGGGCGCCAAGATCGAGCTAGGCGGCAAGGTGAGCGGACGCTTCGTAGAACCGACCATCCTGACCGGCGTCACGCCCGACATGAAGGTCTACCAGGACGAGACGTTCGGGCCGGTCGCGCCGGTGATCCCCTTCCGCACCGACGCAGAGGCGATTGCCATCGCCAACGACACGGAATATGGGTTGTCCTCGGGCGTGATGACGTGTGACGAGCAGCGCGGCCTCGCCATCGCCCGGCGCCTCGAGACCGGCATGTGCCATATCAACTGCTCCTCCGTGAACGACGAGCCGCACGCGCCGTTCGGCGGCTCGAAGGCTTCCGGCATGGGCCGCCACGGCGGACGCTGGGCCACCGAGACCTTCACCGAGACGCGCTGGATCACGCTGGAACGCGGTGGGCGGCCCTATCCGCCGATGTTCTGACCGGCAGCCAAGGACTTTCAGAGAGGAATTGACATGACAACCGCGACTTGGACTCTTATCAGCCTCGTCGCCCTGGCGATCGTCGTGATCGTCTGGGGCGGCCTCTACCAGCGGGCAACCCGCGAAACGAGCCTGGTGCGCACGGGTATCGGCGGCCGCAAGGTCGTCATGGATGGCGGCACGATCGCGCTTCCCTACTTCCACGAAGTGCAGCGCGTCAACATGCAGACGCTGCGGCTCGAGGTGCGGCGCGCCGCAGAGGGCGCGCTGATCACCAAGGATCGAATGCGCGTGGACGTCGGTGTCGAGTTCTACGTCTCGGTTGTCCCGACTCGGGAAGGCGTGGCGCGGGCCGCGCAGACCCTCGGCACCCGCACGTTCCAGCCCGACAAGCTCCGCGAGCTGATCGAGGGGAAGCTCGTCGATGCGCTGCGCTCGGTGGCAGCGCGCATGTCGATGGACGAGCTGCACGAGAGCCGCGGCGCCTTCGTCGCCGCGGTCCGCGAAGGCCTTGTCACCTCGCTCGAGCGCAACGGCCTCGAGCTCGACTCCGTATCGCTCACCGCGCTCGACCAGACGCCGTTCCGCACGCTCGACGAGAACAACATGTTCAATGCAGTGGGCATGCGCCGGCTCGCCGAGGTCGTCGCGCAATCGAAGAAGGAACGTGCCGAGATCGACGCTGACTCCGAGGTGTCCGTGCGCAAGGCGGCGATGCAGGCTGCCAAGCAAAGGCTGCAGATCGATCTCGAGGAGCAGGAGGCCGAGATCGCGCAAGTGCAACGTATCGAGACGCTCAAGGCGGCGCAGATCGCCGAGGTAGTGAAGCGCAAAGCCGAGGGCGAGCTGGAAGCAGCCCGCGCCCGCATCCAGATGGAGCAGTCGATCCGCGCCGCCGAGATCGCCAAGGAAAAGGCGTTGCGCGAGGCCGAGATCGCGCACGAGCGCGATCGCGCGACGGCGGACCTGGCCCGCGCCGAAGCGACGCGCGCGGCCGAGGCCGTCGCCACGGCCAAGCAGGTAGCGGAGGCCGAGCGGCGCAAGGAGATCGCGCTTCTCGCGGCGCGCCAGGACGGGGAGATCGCGGCCATGCGCCTGCGCATGCAGGCCGCCGCGGAGAAGGATGCCGCCGCCGACCGCGCCAAGGCGCGGCTCGAGGAAGCGAGGGCCGACGCCGACGCGATGAGCGTGCGCGCCGCCGCCCGCAAGAGTGACCGGCTTGCCGAGGCGGAGGGCCAACGCGCCATGATTGACGCCGAGAACAAGATCGACCGACACATCGCGACGATGAAGATCGACTTGGCGCGGCTCGAAACCTTGCCCAGGGTGATCGCCGAGATGGTGAAGCCGGCCGAGAAGATCGAGTCGATTCGCATCAACCACCTTTCCGGCCTCGGTAGCACGCATGGCGCGGCCGGCGCCAAGCCGCCGCTAAACCAGGCGATCGACTCGATCATGGAGATGGCGGTGCAGCTGCCCGCCTTGCGCAAGATCGGAGAAGAGCTGGCAATGGACCTGGACGGCGGCATCGCCAACTTCGCGGGAAAGGCACTGAACACCCGCAAGGAGGTGCCCGACGGCGCGCCGGAGTCAAAGAAGAGCTAGGCGAAGTCCGCGATGCGCGGTGACATGCCCGAGCTCGTCCTCACCAACCTGATCATCGGCGGACAATGGAGGCCCGCGCTCGGGGACAGCCGCTACGATATCTGCAACCCGGCGCGACCCGACGAGCTGGTTGGATCCGCCGCGATGGCCTCGCGCGAGGACGTCGACCGCGCCGTGCGCGCGGCGCACCAGGCGTATCCGGCCTGGTCGAGATTGTCATACGGGCAGCGCGCCGAGTACCTCAAGAAGATCGCCGACGCGCTCGTCGCCGACCAGGACGAGCTCGCCGGGCGCATCCGGCTCTTCACCCGCGAGCACGGCAAGATTCTCAAGGAGTGCGAGATCGAGATGTCGCGGCTCGGTGACCGGTTCCGCCTCGCGGGTACCTACGCCGATCGCCTCGCGCAGGACGACCGGCTGCCGGGCCCTCCGTTCGACACGCTGATCAGCCGACAGGCGCGCGGCGTCGCTGCGCTCATCGTGCCGTGGAACTGGCCGCTCTCCATCCTCGGTGCGAAGCTCCCACAGGCACTGCTCGCCGGAAATACGGCGGTGATCAAGCTCTCGCCCTACGCCCCGCTCGCTCCGGCCCTGACGATCCGGCGCATGGCCGAAATCGTGCCGCCCGGGGTGATCAACCTGCTTACCGGAACTACGATCGACTCCGGCGATGCGCTGGTCAGCCACCCGCTCGTGCGCAAGATCAACTTCACGGGCAGCGTCGAGGTCGGCAAGCACGTCATGGCGATGGCGGCACGCAATCTGGCACACGTCACGCTCGAGCTGGGCGGAAACGACCCCGGCATCGTGCTTGAGGACGCCGAGCTCGACGCCGCGGCGATTCAGCGCATGGTCACCGCAACCTACATGTCCGCCGGACAGATATGCATGGCCCTCAAGCGTCTCTATGTTCACGAGTCGCGCTACGACGAGCTCGTCAGCGCGTTTACAGCCGCTACGGCACGCCACGTCGTTGGCGAAGGACTCGACCCGCGCGTGACCATGGGGCCGGTCAACAACCAACGTCGTCACGAAGCCATGCGCGAGATGGTGGCCGAGGCGCGCACGCGCGGCGCGGACGTGCGCGAGGTCGGAACGGTGGCCGACGACGGCATATTTGCGCGCGGCTACTTCCATCGCCCGACCATCGTGCTCACCTCGGACCACAGCTTGCGCGTCGTGCGCGAGGAGCAGTTCGCGCCGGTGCTGCCGATCATGCCGTTCCGTGACGAGGCCGAGGCGATCCGCCTCGCGAACGACTCGGAGCTCGGGCTGTGCTCTTCGGTGTGGTCGAGCGACCGCGAGCGCGCGCTGCGCATCGCGCGGCAGCTCGAGGCAGGCTACACCTACCTCAATGGCCATGGCGCGCTCGCGCAGGATTTCCGTGCCCCCTTTGGCGGCTTCAAGCAGAGCGGCATCGGCCGCAACCTCGGCTACGAGGGCGTCCTAGAGTTCCAGGAGTACCACAGCATCTCCGCGCCGGCCGGCTGGCTCCTCTAGCACGCGGGTCGGGAGAGTAAGATTTATCTTTGCCTCCTGGAGGAAGCCATGAACGCACCCGCAGCCGGGCTCCCGCACCTGTCCTTGAAGGATTCCAGGCTTTTTCGCGAGCAGTGCTACATCGACGGCGAATGGGCCGGGTCCCAAAAAACCTTTCCGGTCGACAACCCGGCCACCGGCGCGGTGCTGGGCAGCGTGCCGGACATGGGCACGGCGGAGACCAGGCGCGCGATCGATGCCGCCGAGCGCGCCTGGCCGGCGTGGCGCGAGAAGACCGCCAAGGAGCGCGCAGCGATCCTGCGGAAATGGTTCGAGCTCATGATGTCTGCGCAGGACGACCTTGCGCAGATCCTCACTGCCGAGCAGGGGAAGCCTCTAGCGGAGGCGCGCGGTGAGATCGCCTACGGTGCCTCGTTCATCGAGTGGTTTGCCGAGGAGGGCAAGCGCGCCTACGGCGACATCATCCCCACGCACCAGGCGGACAAGCGGGTGCTGGTCATCAAGCAGCCGATCGGCGTGTCCGCCATGATCACGCCCTGGAACTTCCCCAACGCCATGATCACGCGAAAGGCCGGGCCAGCACTCGCCGCCGGGTGCACCGTGGTTCTCAAGCCCGCCGAGCAGACGCCCTTCTCCGCGCTCGCCATGGCGGAGCTCGCCGAGCGCGCCGGCATCCCGAAGGGGGTGTTCAACGTGATTACGGGCGATGCGCCGACGATCGGCGCCGAGCTATGCGCGAACCCGAAGGTGCGCAAGCTCTCCTTCACCGGCTCCACCGAGGTCGGCCGCATCCTCATGCGCCAGTCGGCCGACACCGTGAAGAAGCTCTCGCTCGAGCTGGGCGGCAACGCCCCCTTCGTTGTCTTTGACGACGCGGATCTTGACGCCGCGGTCGAGGGTGCGCTCGCCTCGAAATACCGCAACGCCGGCCAGACCTGCGTATGCGCCAACCGGATCTACGTCCAGGATGGCGTCTACGACGCCTTCGCGGCGAAGCTTGCCGAGAAGGTGAAGGGCTTCAAGATCGGGCCGGGGACTGAGCCCGGCGTGGTGATTGGGCCGCTCATCGACGAGCAGGGCATGCGAAAGGTGGAGAAGCACGTGGCCGACGCGCTCGGCAAGGGCGCCCAGGTGCTTCTGGGCGGGAAACGCCATGAGCAGGGCGGGCTGTTCTTCCAGCCCACGGTGCTCGCCAATGTGACGCCCGACATGATCGTCTCCCGCGAGGAGACCTTCGGCCCGGTGGCGCCGCTCATCCGCTTCAAGACCGAGGAGGACGCCATTCGCCTCGCCAATAACACCGAGTTCGGCCTCTGCGGCTACTTCTACAGCCGGGACGTCGGCCGCATTTTCCGCGTGGCCGAGCGCATGGAGACCGGAATCGTCGGCGCCAACGTGGGCATCATCTCGACGGAGATCGCACCCTTCGGCGGCATTAAGCAGTCCGGGCTCGGGCGTGAAGGCGCCAAGTACGGGCTCGAGGAGTACCTGGAGATCAAGTACATCCTGATCGGCGGAATTTAGTGACCGGAGAAGAGTTCAAGGACGATTTCCGCAAGGCGCTGCCGCGCGAGGTCGTGCTTCGGCTCACCACGCGCTCGCCCTGGCGCGCGACGGCGTCGGTGCTGGAGGACTTCGCGGTGCTCGCCGCAGCGCTCGCCGCGGCGCTCTATTACTGGCCGAACCCCTTCGTGGTCCTTGTTGCGATCCTCATCGTAGGGACCCGCCAGCATGCGCTCTTCGTGATCGCGCACGACGCCGCGCACTACCTCCTCTATGACACGCGCTGGCTGAACGACGCGGTGGGACGCGCCTGCGCGATGCTGCAGGGCCTGTCGATGTGCACCTACCGCGTCATCCACCGCCTGCACCACAACAACCTCTACGGCGAGCTCGACCCGGACACGGCCTTGCACGGCGGCTACCCGCGCGGGAAAGCGTACCTGGTGAAGAAGCTGCTGAAGGACCTGTCGGGATTCACGGCGTGGAAGACCTACGCCTACTTCCTGGGCGGCGCGCCGGCGCTCAACACCGCGACCAACGTCGCCGTGCGCCCGCTCGACGATACCTCGGAGAAGTTGCGGCGCGAGGCGCGGCACGATCGCAACGCCGTAGTGGCTTTTCACTTAATGGCTTTGGGGCTATTTGCGTGGAGCGGCTTCCTGCTCCAGTACCTCGTGCTCTGGGTCCTGCCGCTCGTGACGGTGGTGCAGGCGATCCTGCGGCTGCGCGCGATCGCCGAGCACGGCGCCACCACCGATTTCTCCTCGCCGCTCACCGCGGCGCGCACCAACGTGCTGCCGGGGTGGCTCGAGTGGCTGATATTCCCGCACCGGGTGAACTACCACATCGAGCACCACCTCTACGCCTCGGTGCCGCACTACAACCTGCCGGAGCTCCATCGCGAGATGGCGAGGCGCGGCATGCTCGACGGCGCGGAGGTGATTCCTTTCCGCGCGACGCTGGCGAAGGTTTTCGCTAGCCGAGCTTCAGCCGCATCGGCTTCATAGGCGAGTCGACGAAGCCGAGCTTGCGGTACAGCGCCTGGGCGGGCTGGTTGTCGCGGTCGGTGAGCAGCGTAATCCGCAGCAGCCCTTCCTTCCTTGCCTGCTCGATCACGTACTGGAGCAGCGCGGCGCCGACACCCGCGCCGCGCGCCTCCGGCGCCACGACAAGGTCCTCGAAGAGCGCCGCGCGCCCGCCTTCGGCGGTGCTGACGGTGTAAAGCAGGCTCGCCATCGCGACGACCTTCCTGGCTTCGCGCGCGACGAAGATCCTTCCGACGCGGGAGTCCGAGAGGATGAGCTCGAGCGCGGCCCGCTGCTTTCGCGCGTCAGCGGCAAACTCCGCTTCCCCGGTGAAAAGAAAGCCCAGCAGCTCGACCAGCCGGGGAAGATCCTCCTTGTCGGGCGGGCCGAGCTCCATCAGACGTTGAAGCGAAAGTGGATGACGTCGCCGTCGCGCACGACGTAATCCTTCCCTTCGAGCCGCAGCTTGCCGGCTTCCTTCGCGCCCTGCTCACCGCCGGCGGCGACGAAGTCGTCGTAGGCGGCGACCTCGGCGCGGATGAAGCCGCGCTCGAAGTCGGTGTGGATGACGCCGGCGGCCTGCGGCGCCGTGGCGCCGGCGCGCACGGTCCAGGCGCGCACCTCCTTCGGTCCGGCGGTGAAGTAGGTCTGCAGGCCGAGAAGGCCGTAAGCGGCGCGGATCACGCGGTTGAGGCCCGGCTCATCCATGCCCATGTCATGGAGAAAGAGCCTCTTGTCCTCGTCGCTCATGTCGGCAATCTGCGACTCGATCGCGGCACTCAACGGCACGACCGGCGCGCCTTCCCGGTCGGCATAGGCCTGGACCCGCTTCAGCAGCGCTTCGGCGCCCTTCTCGGCCACGTTCGCGACGTACATCGTGGGCTTCATCGTGAGCAGGAAGAGCGGCCTGATCACCGCCATCTCCTCCTTGGAGAGCTCGGCGGTGCGCGCGGGTCGGCCGGCATCGAGGACCGCTTGCACCTTATCGAGCGCCGCGACGAGCCGCTGCGCTTCCTTGTCGCCGCCGGTCTGCGCCACTTTGGCGTGCTTCGCGATCTGGCGCTCGACCGCCTCGAGATCAGCGAGCGCGAGCTCCGTGTTGATGGTCTCGATGTCCGAGACCGGATCGATCTTCCCGGACACGTGCACGACGTTAGGGTCCTCGAAGCAGCGCACCACGTGAGCGATGGCGTCGGTCTCGCGGATGTTGGCGAGGAACTTGTTGCCGAGCCCCTCGCCTTTGGATGCGCCGGCGACCAGGCCGGCGATGTCCACGAATTCGACGACCGCCGGCACGATCTTCTGTGGCCGAGCGATTCCCGCGATGACGCCGAGCCGCGGGTCGGGCACTTCGACGATGCCGACGTTGGGCTCGATGGTGCAGAACGGATAGTTCTCGGCCGCGATGCCGGCCTTGGTGAGCGCGTTGAAGAGCGTCGACTTGCCTACGTTCGGCAGGCCGACGATGCCGCACTTCAAGCTCATTTCTTGCCGAAGAGAGATTTCAGGATGCCGGCGGGCTTCTCTTCCTCTTTCGGATTGTCCATCGCTTTCTCGGCGGGGGGTTTCGGTCCCTCGGCCTTCTTCTCCTCGGTATGCAGCCTGGTCATCGCGCCTTGCATGTCGCCCGCCAGGCACAGCGGGAGGATCTCGAGCGCCTTCGCGATGGCGCTGTCGATGGCCGCGCGCTCCTCCGCCGGCGGCTTCTGCAGGACGTAATCGGCGCCCTCGCCTCCGCCCAGCGGCTTTCCCACGCCGATGCGCAGGCGCCAGTAGTCGTGGCTCGCGAGCCGCTGCGAGATGTCCCGCAGGCCGTTGTGTCCGGCGATGCCGCCGCCCTGCTTCAGCTTCGCGGTGCCGGGCGGGAAGTCGAGTTCGTCGTGCGCGACCAGGATCTCCTCGGGCTTGATCTTGAAGAAGCCGGCGAGCATCTGCACCGGCTGGCCGGAGAGATTCATGAACGACTGGGGCAGCAGGAACCAGGCGCCCGCGCCCTGGCGGCCGACAAGCGCCTTGAACTTGGGATCCTTGCGCAGCACTACGCCGTTCGCCGAGGCGAAGCGCTCGACCAGCCAGAAGCCGGCGTTGTGGCGCGTGCGCTCGTACTCCTTGCCCGGGTTGCCCAGGCCCACCACCAGTCGGATCACGGCGGGTTACTTCTTCTCTTTCTTCTCGCCCTTGTCGGCAGCGGGCTTCTCGGCCTTGGCGGCACCCTCGGCCGGCGCTTCGCCCTCCTTCGGCGCGGCCTGCTCGGTGGTCGGCACCTCCGACGGCGCGACCGCCGCGGCGGCGGCCGCCTCCTCTTCCTCGGTGATGACCTGCGGCACGACCACCGTGGCCACCACCGGGTTCTCCTCCTTCGAGAGCACCGCTTCGACGCCCTTGGGCAGCTTGAGGTCCCGCGCGTGCACCGAGTTGCCGACCGCGAGGCTGCCGAGGTCGACCTCGATGTACTCCGGCAGCTCGTCGGGGAAGCAGCTCACGTCGAGCTCGTTCAGCACGTGGTTCACCACGCCACCCTGCTCCTTCACGCCGGGAGACGTCTCGGCGTTCACGAAGTGCAGCGGCACTTTCATGTGGATTCTCCTGTCCTTGGAGACGCGCTGGAAGTCCACGTGCTGCACCTGGGCCTTGAACGGGTGCATGCTCACCGCGCGCAACAGTACCTGCTGCTTCGCGCCGGCCACCTCGAGCGTGAGGATGGAGGCATGGAACTTCTCGTTCCGCAGGTTGAGATACAGATCCTTGTGATCGAGCTCGATGTTCACGGGGCCCTGCTCGCCGCCGTAGACGATCCCCGGCACGCGTCCCACTCGCCGCAGCCTGCGGCTCACGCCGGTTCCCTGGCCTTCGCGCTTACGCGCGCTGATTTCGATTGCCATGCGCTTCTCCTGATGTTTGCCTATTCGATGAAAAGGGAGCTCACCGACTCCTCGGTGTAGATCCTCAGAATGGTCTCGGCGAGGAGGCCGGCGACCGAAAGCTGGCGGATGCGCGGGCAGCTGCGTGCGTCCTCCGCGAGCGGAATGGTGTCGGTGACGACCAGCTCATCCAGGTCGGAGCGCGCGATGCGCTCGACGGCACCCCCGGAGAGCACCGCGTGCGTGCAGTACGCCACCACCTTGACCGCGCCCTCCTTCTTCAGCACCTGGGCCGCCTTCACGAGCGTACCCGCGGTGTCCACCATGTCGTCCATGATGACGCAGGTGCGGCCCTGCACCTCTCCGATTACGTTCATCACCTCGGCGACGTTCGCCTTCGGCCGGCGCTTGTCGATGATGGCGAGGTCGGACTCGAGGCGCTTGGCGAGCGCGCGGGCGCGCACCACGCCGCCCACGTCGGGCGACACGACGATCAGGTCCTCGTAGCGCTGCTTCCAAACGTCGCCGAGCAGCACCGGCGCGGCGTAGATGTTGTCGACCGGGATGTCGAAGAACCCCTGGATCTGGTCGGCGTGCAGGTCCATGGTGAGCACGCGCGCCACGCCCGCCGACTGCAGCATGTTGGCCACTACCTTGGCGCTGATCGCCACGCGCGCCGAGCGCGGCCTGCGGTCCTGCCGCGCATACCCGAAGTACGGGATCGCCGCCGTCACGCGCGCCGCGGAGGAGCGCTTCAGCGCATCGACCATCACCAGCAGCTCCATCAGGTTGTCGTTGGTGGGCGCACAAGTCGACTGCAGCAGGAACACGTCCTTGCCGCGCACGTTCTCGAGAAGCTCGACCATCACCTCGCCGTCGGAGAACTTGCCGACAATGGCGCGGCCGATGGATAGGTTCAGGTGCTTCGCCACTTCCTGCGCGAGGCGCGGGTTGGCGTTGCCCGTGAAGACCATCAGCCGGTCGAGCGGTGCGTTCATGGTGTGGTGTGGCTGGGGAGGAAGGATTCGAACCCTCGTATGCCGGAATCAAAATCCGGTGCCTTAACCAGCTTGGCGACTCCCCAGTTGTGATTTCGGGCGGATATCTTCGCCCTGCATTCCGTTAGTCTGTCCAGTCGTGGAGCGGGTGCCGGTCCAGCCCCTGCGTCACGAACCCGTCGATCTCCCCGTGGCGCTGCGCGAAGATCGCCTCGGCCTCCGCACGGGTTGCAAACTCGGCGAAAACGCATGAGCCCGAGCCAGTCATGCGCGCTAGTGGGCACCGTTGCCTCAGCCATGCGAGCCGCGCCCCAACTTCGGGGTAGCGCGAAACGACCGCGACTTCCAGATCGTTGCGCCCCTGCCCCGGGAAAAAGGGCGGTATTTTCAGTCGTTTCGATCGTTGTGTCAACGCGGAACTGAAAGTTTCCTTCGTGGAAACCGATACTTGCGGCACCAGGACGAGGTACCAGGCGGAGTCGAGCGCAAGGGGCGTCAGCTGCTCTCCCACCCCCTCGCCCAATGCGTTACGCCCGTAGAGAAAGAACGGCACGTCGGCCCCGAGCTGCGCGCCCAATGCCATGAGCGCCCTGCGCTTGAGACCCGTCTCCCAGAGCCGATTTAGGACGACAAGGACGCTCGCCGCGTCCGAGGAGCCGCCGCCGAGCCCACCGCCGACGGGAAGCGTCTTCTTCAGAAGGATCTCGGCGCCCGCTCGGGCGCCGGTCTCCCGCTGGAGCAGGCGCGCCGCGCGCACACAGAGATTGTCCTCGCCGAACGGGCCGGAGAACTCGATGGCCCCGTCCTCACGCACCGCAATGCCGATGCGGTCCGCGCGCTCGATGAGCCGGAACACGGTCTGCAGCTCGTGGTAGCCCGCATGTTCGCCTTCCTGCCTGCGGCCAAGCACATGCAGAAAGAGATTGAGCTTGCCGGGCGCGGGGTACCAGGTCACTTCCACTGCGTGATCGCCAAGCGCAGCTCGATCCCCGGGTAGTTGAGCTGCAGCAGCGCGGGGCGCTCGCCCTCGTAGCGCAGGTACTCGATGCGCCAGCCGCGCTGCTCGAGGCTGCGTACCCGGCCCTCTGCGGATTGCTCGATCTGGAATGCGTGCCCCCCTGAGGGACGTGCCCTCACCCAGTCGGCGAGACCGGACAGCGGCAGGCGGAAGCCGAGCACTTTCTCCGTGAGCGATTCCGCGTCCTCGGCGCGGTACTCCTCGCGCTGTGCGGTAGTGAGCACCACCTGGCCCTCCTCGCGCACGATGCGCGCGACGCCCTGCCCTAGCGGCGAGCTGATGAGGACCTCGTCGCCGCCGCGCGCGTGCTGCCAGGAGAGATTTCCCGTGAACGACTCGCCGTTGTAGCGCGCGGCGAGCCTGCCGGCGATATCAAACTCGAGCGGCCCGGACGGCGCACGAGGCTCCAGCGAAGCGCAGGCCCCGACCACGAGCGCGGCGAGCGCCGCGGCGAGCCGCGCAAGACGGCTCACCGCCGCAGGCGTTGCAGGGTCTTGCGCAGGGTCTCGTTCTCGGGTGCCGCCTTGAGCGATTCCTGCCAGATGCGCTCCGCCTCCTGGCGCTCGCCGAGAAACCAGAGCACCTCGCCGAGGTGCGCCCCGATCTCGGCGTCGGGTCGCCCGGCATATGCGCGACGCAGAGTCTTCGCCGCTCCCTGAAGGTCGCCTTCCCGAAATTGCACCCATCCCAGGCTGTCCAGGATGAAGTAGTCTTCGGGCGCGAGCTCGAGCGCCTTTTCGATCAGCTTTCTCGCCTCCGGCAGCCGCGTATTGCGGTCCGCGAGCGAATAGCCGAGCGCATTGTAGGCGTGGGCGTGGTCCGGTTTTGCCGCGATCAGCTTGCGCAGGTTCGACTCGAGCAGATCGAAGCGCTCGAGCTTCTCCGCCGTCAGGGCGACGTCGTACAGCAGCTCCGGCTGCTCCGGCTGCTTGGCGAGCGCCTCCTCGAGCATGTCGAACGCCTCGCGATGACGGCTGGCGTCGCGCAGCAATTGCGCTTCGGCAACCAGCAGCTGCACCTGGTCCTCGGGGTTGTCGGCGGCGACGCGCCTCAGGTAGCCGCGCGCCTCGTCGAGATTCCCCTGCTTGGCGATCGCGCCGGCGGCTCGCACGCGCGCCGACACCACATGATCGCCGTCCTGGATGCTTTCGTACCACTTGATCGCATCCGGCCAGTGCTTCTGCTCTTCGGCCACCTGGCCGAGCAGGTAGCGCACGCCGTTTCCGTCACGGTACCCCATGCCGAGGAGCCGCTTCATGTTCTCCTCCGCTACCGGGTAGTCCTTGAGCTGGAACGCGAGCAAGCCGACCGCGTAGATCACTTCGGCGTTGCCAGGGTTCGCCGTCAGCATCGCCTGGTACTGCTGGCGCGCCTCCTCGTAGCGCTTGTCGAGCACCAGCGCGCGCGCATAGTTCATGCGCGCCTCGCGTGACTGGGGATTGCGCTCCACGAACTCGCCTAGCCGGTTGGCCGCAGCGGCCGGCGAGCGCTTCTGAAGAACCTGCGCCTCGAAAAGCGCAGCTACCTCCCAGTCGGGCCGCAGCGCCGCCGCCTCGCGGATCGCGGCGAGCGCCGCGTCGTCCTCGTCGGCGATGTATGCCGCCTGCGCGACCGCGAAACGCGCCTCGGGCAGCGTGGGATAGCGCGCAGCGAGCTTGCGCACCACGCGCAGGTTGGACGCCTTGTCGGGGTTGCCGGCCAGCAATCGGTTGAGCTGCATAAAGCCGCTCTCGACGTTCACCCCCTCCGAGGACAGGAGCTTCTGCAGGTAGGGCTCGGCCTCGTCGACGCGCTTGGCGGCGACGAGCAGCGCCGCGACCACCTGCAGCGCCTGCGGCGAAGCCGGCTCGAGCGTGTACCAGGTCTTCGCCGCCTCTAGCGCGAGATCCGGCTGTTGCGCCTGGTTCGCCACCTCGACTGCGCGCCGAGCGACGCGCGCGTCGCCGGTGCGGCGGGCGAGCTCGAGGTAGGTCTGCGCGGCGAGCTGCGCATCCCCGCGCTGGAGCGCGATCTCGCCGAGCAGGAACTCGTAGAGCATCGGCTCGCTGAGCTCGGCGGCGGCAGGCGGCTTCGCGGCTGACGGCTTCCCGGCCGGCGGCTTCACAACGGGCTGCCCGAGGCAGCCGGCAGGCAATACCAGCGTCGCGGCGAGCGCCAGCGTTAAGAGCTTCTGTGGCATCAGGGTTCGACCGATCTTAGGTATATTTGGTGCCCCGCACAAGCCGCATCCCATGCCCGAGCTTCCCGAAGTCGAAGTGACGCGACGCGGACTTGCGCGCGGCATCGCCGGCCGCACGATCTCCGCCGTCGAAGTGCGCGAGCCGCGCCTGCGCTGGCCCGTGACCCCGCACCTTCACGCCCTCGCCGGACGACGCATCGCGGCCGTGCGCCGGCGCGGCAAGTACCTGCTGCTCCACTGCGCCGACGGGGCGATCCTCATGCACCTCGGCATGTCGGGAAGCCTGCGGCTGATTCCGCCGGGCACGCCGCCGGAGAAGCACGATCACCTCGATCTCGCATTCGGCGACCGCGTGCTGCGTTTTCGCGACCCGCGGCGCTTCGGTGCCGTGCTCTGGGCACCGAGCGCCGCCGGGCCACATCGCCTGCTTGCTGGCCTGGGCGTGGAGCCGTTGTCGCGCCGCCTAAATGGCCCACGGCTGTACACCCTGACGCGCGGCTGCCGCATGCCCATCAAGCAGTTCCTCATGGACGGACGACGGGTCGTCGGCGTGGGCAACATCTACGCCTCAGAGAGCCTGTTCCGTGCGGGCATCGATCCGCGCAAGCGCACACACCGGCTGTCGCTGGCGGAGTGTTCCCGCTTGTCCCGGTCGATCAAGTGGACGCTGAGCGTCGCGATCCGCGCCGGGGGCTCCAGCCTGCGCAACTACGTCGGCGCCGACGGCGCCGCCGGGCGCTTCCAGAACCGCAGCTGGGTCTACGACCGCGAAACGCTGCCTTGCCGGCGCTGCGGCACGGCGATCCGCCGCATCGTACAGGGGCAGCGCTCGACGTACTTCTGCCCGCGCTGCCAGCCTAGCGGCTCGGCGCCCTCGCCTTCAAGCGCTTCTCGACGCGCGGATCGACGAACTTCGACACGTCGCCGCCAAGGGCCGCGATCTCCCGCACCAGCGTCGCGGAAATGAACATGTGCTGCTCGGAGGGTGTGAGAAAAACCGTTTCGAGATCGGGATGAAGGCTGCGATTCATCCCGGCCAGCTGGAATTCATACTCGAAGTCCGAGACGGCGCGCAACCCACGCAGTACGACGCGCGCGCCCTGCTTGCGCACGAAATCGATGAGCAGTCCGTCGAATCCCACGACCTTCACGTTGGCGAAGCCGTGCAGGACCTCGCGCGCCATCCCTACGCGCTCCTCCATGGTGAAGAAGGTGCGCTTGGCACGGCTGTCGGCGACACCGACGACGAGCTCGCCGAAGATCGTTGCCGCGCGGCGCACGAGGTCCTCGTGCCCACGCGTGAGCGGGTCGAAGGTGCCCGGATATACCGCCTTAGTCGTCATTCCGCTAGCTCCAGGAGCTGGTAGCTGACTTGGCCGGCGCGCGAGCCTCTGAGCTCACGCCAGGCCGGGTGCGCGACCGGCTTGTCGGATTCGACGTAGACCCTGCCTGCCGGCGCCAGGCACCCGGGCAGCCGCTCGAGCGCTCGGGCTGCCGCATTCTGCCTGAATGGCGGATCGACGAAAACCACATCGAAGCGCTCGCGCGTTTTGCCCAGGTAGGCAAACGCGTCGCCGAGAACCAGCTCGACCTGGTCCGCGCCGAGAACGCTTCTGGCCTCCGTCAAGGAACGGAACGCCATGCGGTCATGCTCCACCATCACGACGCGCGCCGCTCCGCGGGACGCCGCCTCGAACCCGAGTGCGCCCGTGCCTGCGAACAAGTCGAGGCAGGCGAGGCGCTCGAGGCGCTGCCCAAGCCAGTTGAACAGCGTCTCGCGCACGCGATCGGGCGTCGGGCGCAATCCCGGGCGGCTCGCGACCGCGATGCGCCTTCCACGATGTTCCCCGCCGATGATGCGGATCTTCCCTTTGCTAGAATGCACCGATCGATGGTAGCAGCGCTTTCCTGGGCAGCGCGCCTGAAGGCAGGCCTCGCGCGCACGCGGGAGGTGCTCAACACGCCCGTCTCCGAGCTTTTTGCGCGCCCGCGCCTCGACGCGTCGGCCTACGAGGAGATCGAGAGCGCGCTGCTGCAGGCTGATTGCGGTGTCGAGGCGACGCAGTGGCTGATCGAATCCCTGCGCAGGCAGGCGCTTGCCGACGGTCCCGCGCTAAAGCGCGCGCTGAAGGATGCGGTCGCGGCGCTTCTCGCGCCGCTGCAGCGATCGCTCGACCTCGGCGTCGCCAAGCCGCTCGTCATCATGGTCGCCGGGGTGAACGGCTCCGGCAAGACCACCTCGATCGGCAAGCTCGCGAAGTGGCTCCAGGCTCAAGGTAAGACGGTGCTGCTCGCCGCGGGTGATACCTTCCGTGCCGCGGCCCGCGAGCAACTCGTGGTGTGGGGCGAGCGCAATGGCATCCCGGTGATCGCCCAGGGCTCGGGCGACCCTGGCGCCGTCGTGTTCGACGCACTCGCTGCTGCGCGTGCGCGCGGCGTCGAGGCGGTGATCGCCGACACCGCCGGGCGCCTGCCCACGCAGCTCCATCTGATGGAGGAGATTCGCAAGGTGAAGCGGGTCGCGGGAAAAGCGCTCCCCGGCGCCCCGCATGAGGTGCTTCTCGTGCTGGATGCCACTACCGGGCAGAACGCGCTCGCCCAGGTGAAGGCCTTCGACGAGGCCCTCGGCCTTACCGGGCTCATCGTCACCAAGCTTGATGGCACAGCGAAAGGTGGCGTGCTGTGCGCAATCGCGCGCCGCAAGCCCATCCCGGTTCTCTTTGTCGGGGTGGGGGAAGGCATCGACGACTTGCGGCCGTTCATCGCGAGCGACTTCGCGGAGGCGCTGGTTGGTTAGCTTCTCGGGCGTCGCCAAGCGCTACCCCGGCGGGAAGGAGGCACTACGCGACGTGAGCTTCTCGGTCGCCGGCGGAGAGATCGTCTTCGTGACCGGCCGCTCCGGCGCCGGGAAATCGACCTTGCTCAAGCTGATTCCGGCCATCGAGCGACCCAGCGCCGGTACGGTGCTCGTGAGCGGGCAGAACATCGGCGCGCTCCGGCGCCCGGCGATTCCCTATCTGCGACGCAACCTGGGCCTGGTCTTCCAGGATCAGAAGCTGCTCTATGACCGTACCGTTTTTGACAACGTGATGCTGCCGCTCTCTTTCTCAGCCCATTTGCCGAAGGAGGCGGCGCGCCGCGCGCGCGCGGCGCTGGACAAGGTCGGCCTCCTGGAGCGCGAGAAGGCAAACCCCATCCAGCTCTCCGGGGGCGAGCAGCAACGCCTCGCCATTGCGCGCGCGGTGGTGAACCGGCCCTCGGTCCTCGTCGCAGACGAGCCAACCGCGAACCTGGACGCCGAATCGGCGGCGCGGGTGCTGGACATCTTCGTCGCCTTCAATCAGGTCGGCGTCACCGTCCTCATCGCCACGCACGATGCGGCGCTCGTCGAGCGCTACGGCGAGCGCGTCATCCACCTCGCTCAGGGCAGGGTCGCATGAGGGCGTGGCTGCGCCAGCACCGGCATGCGCTCGCGGCTGCGCTACGCCGCCTCTCGCGCGCGGCGGCGGTGCTGAGCGCGCTCGTCATCGGAGTAGCGCTGTCTCTCCCGGTGGGCAGCTACGCGCTGCTCGAAGGGCTGCGCGGCGTCACCGACCGGCTCGCGCCCGAGCCGCAAATCTCGCTTTTCCTGCCGCACGAGGCGAAGCGCGCGGATGCCGATCTCCTGGCCGCCCGGCTGCGGGCCGATCCGCGGATCTCGACGGTGCGGTTCGTCTCGCGCGAGCAGGCGCTCGAGGAGCTGCAGCAGGTCGAAGGCATCGCAGAGGTGGTGGGCGCGATTGGCCGCAATCCGCTGCCCGATACCTTGGTCGTAAGCGCGCAGGCCGAGCGCATCCCCGCGCTCGCGGCGGAGCTCGGCAAGCTCCCCGGCGTCGCCCGCGTGCAAGCGGACGCCGCCTGGGCGCAGCGTCTCGCGGCGCTGGAGGGCATCGGCCAAGTCGGCGTCACGCTGCTCGCGACTCTGCTCGGGGTGGCACTGGTCGCGGTGACCTTCAACACCATCCGCCTTCAGATTCTCACTCAACGCGACGAGATCGAAGTGTGCAAGCTCATCGGCGCCACCGACGCCTTCATTCGCCGACCGTTCTACTACTTCGGGCTCCTTCAGGGCCTGCTCGGCGGCGCCGTGGCGCTCGCCATCGTGGCCGGCGCGCTCAGCCTGCTCAATCGCGAAGTGCAACCGCTCGCCGAGTCGTACGGCTCGGCCTTCGCCTTTGCCGGACCCCGAGCCGGCGACGCGCTCGCGGTGGTGATGACGGCGGGCGTCCTCGGCTGGCTCGGAGCTCAGCTTTCGGTAAGTCGGCACCTGCGCAACATCGAGCCGGTCTAAGCTATTGATGTTGGTACACACTTACGTCTTAGGCCCTAAAGGAACTAACTTCCAAGATTAGCACTCCAACTATCTGAGTGCTAGAATTTTTACCCAGTGGAGGAAAGCGAATGACTCCTCAAGCGGTGATGCCCCTTGGTGCTATGCCGGTGCCAATGCCGACCGGCAGCCTTGAGTCCTACATCCAGACGGTTGGACGTTTCCCCATCCTCAGCCTCGAGGAAGAGCGCTCGCTCGCCCGGCGCTACCGGGACCAGGGCGATCTGAACGCCGCACGCAGCTTGGTGCTCTCGCATCTGCGGCTCGTCGTCGCACTTGCCCGGGGCTACCTCGGCTACGGCCTGCCGCACGCGGACTTGATCCAGGAGGGCAACATCGGGCTGATGAAGGCCGTCAAGCGTTTCGATCCGGAGCGCGGCGTGCGGCTTGTATCCTTTGCCATCCACTGGATCCGCGCCGAGATGCACGAGTACATCCTGCGCAACTGGCGGCTGGTGAAGGTCGCCACAACCAAGGCGCAGCGCAAGCTCTTCTTCAACCTGCGCTCGATGAAATCTGGCCTCGCGCCCATGTCCGGGAGCGAAGTCGAGCGCGTGGCGAGCGAGCTCAACGTCAAGCCCGAGGAAGTTGTCGAGATGGAGACCCGCCTCGCGGGGCAGGAGGTGGCGTTCGAAGGCGAGCGCGACGACGATCACGCCTTTGCGCCAGCCGACTACCTGGCCGACACGGCGGCGGAGCCCTACCGGGTGCTCGAGGCCAAAGAAGAGGAGCGCGACAAAGTCCGGAATCTCGAGTCGGCGCTCGCGGTGCTCGACCCGCGCAGCCGCCGCATCATCCAGGCTCGCTGGCTGAAGGAAAAGAACGCCGCCACGCTCCACGACCTCGCTGCGGAGTTCAAAATATCCGCGGAGCGCATCCGCCAGCTCGAGGCCAAGGCGCTGCAGAAGATGCGCCGGGCGCTCCCCGAGCCGCTTTAGGCGATCCCCCGGGAGCGGTTCCTAGCCGGAGCCCAGCAACGCCTTCAGGTCCGGCGCGAGATCCTGCGCCAAGCGCTCGTGCCGGACGAGCAGGCGCAGCCGTCCCTGCGGGTCTATGACGTAGGTCTGCGCGCTGTGGTCGACGGTGTACCCGTCACCCTGCTTTCGCTTTTCGTAGTAGATCTTGAACTCCTTCGCCGCGCGCTGCGTCGCCTCCGCGTCGCCGCGCAGCGCGAGGATGCGCGGGTCGAAAGCGGCCACGTAGTCGGCGAGCACCTGCGGGCTGTCACGCTCCGGATCGACCGTGACGAAAAGCACCTGGACCCGATCGGCGTCCGTCCCAAGCTCTTTCAGGGCACCCGAGATCTGCGCAAGCGTGGTCGGGCATACATCGGGGCACTGGGCGAAGCCGAAGAAAAGCACCACCGCCTTGCCGCGGAAATCCTCGAGCGTGCGACGCCGCCCCGTGTGATCCGTGAGCTCTAGCCGGCTCCCGTACTCCACGCCCGTGATGTCGGTGCTCCTGAACCTCGGCTCCGCGCCGCAGGCAGCGACGAGAAGGCTACAGATGGTGATCGACCAGAAGCGCCGCAAAGAGAAGAGCCAGATAAGCAATGGAGAAGCGGAAGGCGTGCCGCGCCACGGCATCGCTGTAGGCAAACTGGATACGCAGCGCGTAAGCGAGGAAGATGCCACTCAGCACGCAGGCCGCCGCGAGGTACGCGAGGCCGCTCATGCGAATGGCGTAGGGCAGCAAGCTCGCCGCGAAGAGGATCAGCGTGTAGAGCAGGACCTGGAGCCGCGTGTAGCGCTTGCCGTGCGTGACGGGCAGCATCGGAACGCCGGCCCGCGCGTAGTCCTCGGTCCGATACAGCGCGAGAGACCAGAAGTGGGGCGGCGTCCATGCGAAGATGATCAGGAAAAGGACCATCGCCTCGACGCCCACTTCGCCGGTTACCGCTGCCCAGCCGAGCACCGGCGGCATCGCGCCCGAGGCGCCGCCGATGACGATATTCTGCGGCGTCGCAGGCTTCAGCAGCACGGTGTACACGATCGCGTAGCCGACGAACGTCGCCACGGTCAGCCACATCGTGAGCGCATTGACGAAATGCAGCAGCACCCAGAGCCCGACGCCGCCGAGGATGCCAGCGAACGCGAGCGTCTGCACGGGGGACAGCTCGCCGCGCGGCAGCGGGCGCCAGCGCGTGCGCTGCATGAGCGCGTCGATCCTCTGCTCCACCAGACAGTTCACGGCGGCCGCTGCGCCGGCGACCATCGCGATGCCCAGCGTACCGGCGAGCAGGACCTGCGCGGGCACCATCCCGGGCGCGGCGAGGAACATGCCTATCACCGCGGTGAAGACGATCAGCGACACGACGCGAGGCTTCGTCAGCGCATAGAAGGCGCGGACACGGTGCGTGAAGCCGGCGGAGAGAACGTGGGTATTCAACGGGAAGCGGGCAAGTCTAGCATGCTCACCCGACGCCGGAGTACTTCAGGAGCCGCTGCAGATCCTTGATCATGCGCGACGGATCCGGGTCGCGCGGGAAGCGCAGCATGAGGTTGCCGAGCGGGTCGACGAGGTACACATGATCGCTCGCGAAGCGCGGGTCTTGCGCTCGCGCGATGTGCGTACCCTCGATGGCCGCGAGCAACTCCAAGCTTATCTTGCCCGAATCGCTCACCAGCCAAAGGCGCGCAACTCGGTCCATGTCCTTGCCTTGTGCGCGGCGCACCTGACGGATGAAGTAAAGCTTCTTCTCGCAGTACGCATCGCAGGCAGCCGCGTCGGCGGTGACAAGCACCCACTTGCCGCGCAGCGCGGCGACGCTGTCGAGCGACACCGGCTGCGGCGCGAGAAGCTCGCCGTAATTGCCGGGCCGGCCGGGCGACCAGCCGAAAAGGTACGCAGCGGTGCCCAGGACGATCGGTGCCGCGCACACGAGAGCGATCAGGATGAGCCTGTTCATTCCTTTTCGCCCTTCCGGAACGAAAGAACCACCAGCAGGACGACGGCCAGTGCGGCGAGCGAGTACCACTGCATGGCGTACATCTCGTTCTTCTCCGGCCCGGAAACGGCGCGCGGCCAGTCCCGCGCCAGCCCGTCCGCCAGGCTCGAGTGCTGCTCGACCACGAACGGCAGCAGGGCGAGTCCCGTTTCGGCGGCGAAGTCCTCGACCGCGAGGTTCTGGCGCACGCGGCCGTGCGCTGCGGGCCCGGCCTGCAGGACACGCGGCAGGTGCTCGCGCACGATGCCCTCGACGAGCACTTCTCCCGCCGGCGTAGCGACGCCGGGAATGTGCTCTCGCGTCGCGCCGCCGGCGATCCAGCCGCGGTTCACCAGCACGTGCATGTCGCTGGCGGCGAGCTTCAGCGGGGTCACTACCTCATAGCCGCTCCGCCCCTGGCGCAGCTTGTTGTCGAGCAGCACCGTGCGAGCAGGCAGGAACTCGCCGCGCACGCTGATGCGCTCGACCCGCGCTTCGGCATTGCGCTTGTCCTCGGCGCGCTGGGTTTGCCAGAGGCCGAGCGCGATGCCGGCCGCGCAAGCCGCGGCCGCGGCGGCGACGGCCCAGGGGCGCGGACGAAAAGAGTATCCTGCGGGCATGCGTTACGTCGTCATCGCGATGCTGATCGCGATCATCGCCAGCCTCGCCTCGGCGGCGGTGTTCATGCTGCGCAGCCGCGGCGATCCTTCGCGCATGGCGAAGGCGCTCACCTGGCGCGTGGGCCTATCGGTGGCCTTGTTCCTGCTGCTGACCCTCGGTTACGCGATGGGCTGGTTCCAGCCAGGTCGTTTATAGCCAGTAGACGAAGATAAAGAGGCCGAGCCAGACGACGTCGACGAAGTGCCAGTACCACGCCACGCCCTCGAAGGCGAAATGGTGGTCGGGCTTGAAGTGCCCCTTCAGGCAGCGGAACCAGATCACCGTAAGCATGATGGCGCCGATGGTGACGTGGAAGCCGTGGAACCCGGTGAGCATGAAGAAGGTCGAGCCGTACACCCCGGTGGTCAGCTTGAGGTTCAGGTCGCTGTACGCGTGGCTGTACTCGTAGGCCTGCACGCCGAGGAAGATCACGCCGAGCGCGATGGTGGCCGCGAGCCACGCGAGGAGCTTCGGCCGGTCGTTGCGGATCAGCGCCCAGTGCGCGAACGTCACCGTCACGCCGGAAGTGAGGAGCAGCGCCGTGTTGAGGGCGGGGAGTCCCCAGGCCCCCATGACCTGGAACTGCTCGAGAAACGCCGGGCCGGCCGAGGGCCAGTGCGCGCTGAAGCCCGGCCACAGCAGCGCGTTGCTCTCGATCGTGGCGAGGTCGGGCACCGAGTACACGCGCGCCCAGAAAAGCGCGCCGAAGAAGGCGGCGAAGAACATCACCTCGGAGAAGATGAAGAGGCTCATCCCCCAGCGGAAGGAGACATCCTCCCAGCGACCGTACCTGCCCCCCTCGGATTCGGTGATGACCTCGCCAAACCAGCGCACCATCATGTAGATGAGCAGCACCAGGCCGGCGACGATCGACACCCATCCGCCCATCATGCCGTTGAAGACGAACACCGCCCCGAGCGCCATGAGGAAGAGCGACGTCGATCCCATGATCGGCCAGGGCATGGGCGAGGGAACGGAATAATGCTGCTGGCGTTCGGAAGTGCTTGCGCTGTGCGCCATGTTGGTTCTTCTCCCTTCAGCTGGTGACGATGCGGACCACCGCCAGCAGCGTCAATACAAAAAGCACGACGAAAAGCACCGCGGCGATCGCGAGGTGCAGCGGCTTGAGCGGAGCTCGCTCGTGGTCCTGCCTGCGCCGGATGCCGAGCGCACCCCAGAGCACTGTCTTCACCGTCTCCATCACGAGCTTCCTCCCCGGCCCGCCACCTGGAAGAAGGTGTAGGACACGGCGATGGTGCTGATGTCGCGCGGCAGCTTCGGATCGACGACAAACGTCACCGGCATGCGGCGCGTCTCGCCCGCGGCGAGCGTCTGCTGCGTGAAGCAGAAGCATTCCAGCTTCTTGAAGTACTCGCCGGCGTGCTGAGGGCCGTAGCTCGGCACCGCCTGGCCCGTGACCGGCGCGCCGCGCACGTTCACGACCTCGTACTCGACGGTTGCGAGCTCACCGGGGTGCACCGTGATGTGCCGCACCAGCGGCTTGAAGCGCCATGGCAGGTCGTGCGCGTTCGAATCGAGCTCGATGGTGATGGTCCGGGAGGGGTCGACCTGCGTATTGACGACCTCGTCGGCCTTCAGCAGGCTGTTCACGCCAAGCGCCGCGCAGATCTGGTTGTAGAAGGGTACGAGCGCAAAGCCGAAGCCGAACATTGCCACCGCCACGATGGCGAGCCGGCGGGAAGTTCGGCGATTCTCCTCTTGCAGGCTCATCCGTTCAGCAGCCAGTATTTAGCGATGATGCCGACGAAGAACGCGGCGGCGATCGATGCGAGCACCAGAGCGGTTTTGGCGTTCTTGCTCACTTCACCACGGGTTGAGTTTCGAAGCTGTGGTAAGGCGCCGGCGTCGGCAGGTGCGTCCACTCGAGCGAGTCGGCGCCTTCCCAGGGCTTCTGCGGGGCTTTCTCGCCGCTGCGGATGCACTTGACCACGATGTACAGGAAGAGCAGCTGCGCGAGTCCCATGCCGAATGCGCCGATCGAGGAGATGGCGTTCCAGGTCTCGAACATGAGCGGATAGTCCGGAATGCGCCGCGGCATGCCGGCAAGCCCCAGGAAGTGCTGCACGAAGAAGATCATGTTGAAGAAGATCAGCGTCAGCCAGAAGTGCAGCTTGCCCAACCGCTCGTCGTACATGCGCCCGGTCCACTTCGGCAGCCAGAAGTAGACGCCGGCGAAGGCGGCGAAGAGCGCGCCCGCCACCATCACGTAGTGGAAGTGCGCCACCACGTAGTAGGTGTCGTGCAGCTGGATGTCGATCAGCACGAGCGAGAGCACGAGGCCGGTGAAGCCGCCGAGGGTGAACATGAACAGGAACCCGAGGGCGAAGAGCATCGGCGTCTCGAAGGTCAGCGAGCCCTTCCACATGGTCGCCACCCAATTGAAGACCTTCACGCCGGTAGGCACCGCGATGAGCGTGGTGGCGTACATGAAGAAGAGCTGACCCGTGACCGGCATGCCCACCGTATACATATGGTGGGCCCACACGATGAACGACAGGATCGCGATGGCGGAGGTCGCGTACACCATCGACGCGTAGCCGAAGAGCGGCTTGCGCGAGAACGCCGGGATCACCTGCGAGATCACGCCGAACCCAGGCAGCGCGATGATGTAGACCTCGGGGTGGCCGAAGAACCAGAAGATGTGCTGGTAGAGCACCGGATCGCCGCCGCCCGCGGCGTTGAAGAACGTGGTGCCGAAATGCCGGTCGGTGAGCGTCATGGTCACCGCACCGGCGAGCACCGGCATCGCCGCCACCAGCAGGTACGCGGTGATGAGCCAGGTCCAGACGAAGAGCGGCATTTTCATCAGCGTCATCCCCGGCGCGCGCATGTTGAGGATGGTGGTGATGATGTTGATCGAGCCCAGGATCGAGCTCATTCCGAGGATGTGCACAGCGAAGATCGTGAGGTCCATCCCGATGCCCATCTGCACCGTCAGCGGCGCGTACATCGTCCAGCCCACGCCCGGGGCGCCACCGGGCATGAAGAAGGAGAGCACAAGCAGGGTCGCGGCGAAGGGCAGCAGCCAGAACGACCAGTTGTTCAGGCGCGCGAAGGCCATGTCGGGCGCGCCGATCATCATCGGGATCTGCCAGTTCGCGAAGCCGACGAACACCGGCATGATGGCGCCGAACACCATGATGAGCCCGTGCATCGTGGTGAGCTGGTTGAAGAAGTCCGGGTTGGTCCACTGCAGCCCCGGCGAGAACAGCTCCAGGCGGATCCCCACGGCCATGAGGCCGCCGATGCCGAACATGATGAAGCTGAACCACAGGTACAGCGTGCCGATGTCCTTGTGGTTCGTGGTGGTGATCCAGCGCATGATGCCGCTGTATCCCCCGTGGTGATCACCGTGCCCGTGGGCGTGATCGTGGCCGTGTACCACAGCGCTCATGTCTATTTCCTTCTTTCCTTGACTTCGGCGGGCTGAACCTCGCTCGCCTTGTTCCCCCAGGACTTCCGCGTGAAGGTGATCACCGCCGCGATGTCGGTGTCGGACAGCTGCTTGCCGAAGGCCGCCATGGCGGTGCCGGGCCGGCCGTTCAGCACGGTGTCGATCTGTCCCTCCTCGGGTCCGTTCACCACCTTGGACCCGGCGAGCGGCGGGAAGGCGGGCGGCACGCCGCGCCCGGTGCCCTGGTGGCAGGCCACGCAGTTGGCCGCGTAGACCTTCTCGCCCCTGGCGAGCAGCTCGTCGACGCTCCAGGTCTTGGAGGCGTCCTCGGCCGAGGCGCTCATCACCTTCTTGCGCTCGCCCACCCACTTGGAATAGTCCTCCGGGGACACGACGCGCACCACGATCGGCATGAAGGCATGCTCCTTGCCGCAGAGCTCGGTGCACTGCCCGCGGAAGGTGCCGGTCTCCTCGGCGCGGAACCAGATGTCGCGCAGGAACCCGGGAATCGCATCCTGTTTGGCCCCGAAGGCCGGGATCCACCAGGCGTGGATCACGTCGGCGGCAGTCACGATGACGCGCACCTTCTTGCCGACCGGCACAACGACCTCGTTGTCGACCTCGAGGAGATAGTTCTCGCCCTTCGGCGCATTGCCCTCGATCTGGTCGCGCGGCGTGGCGAGCGTGGACAGGAAACTGATGCCCTCGCCCTCTCCCTTGATGTAGTCGTATCCCCACTTCCATTGGTAGCCGGTGACCTTGATCGTGAGGTCCGGCGCGGAGGTGTCCTTCTGCGCGATTACGGTCTTCGTCACCGGCCAGGCGATGATCACAAGGATGATCGCCGGGATGACCGTCCAGAGGATCTCGACCGTGGTGTTCTCGTGGAACTGCTCCGCCTGGTGGCCTTTGGACTTGCGGTGCGCGTATACCGACCAGAACATGAAGCCGAACACGCCGATGAAGATGACGATGATCAGCCACATGATGTACTGGTGCAGCTGGTCGATGTCGCGCGCGATGCCCGAGGCGGGCGTCTGGAAGTACCAGGCGATGGCGTGCGCCGCCCCCGCGTTGGCGAGACCGGCAAGGCCCGCCAGGATCGAAAGGACTCTCATACCCCTCATGTGCGTCGTTCCCCGAATCAGATCCGCAGTCTTCTCTCGAGCCCCGCGGCAAGCCTGGCGCGCGCTCCGGCGTCCAGGTTGCGGCCGACTTCCAGCTCTTCTTGTGGTCCCCGCAGCAACACCCGTCCTTTGTCAAGGCACACCCGCAGCCGGCGCGGGTCGAGCTCGTAGCGCGTCGTGCTCGCCCCCTCGGCGACCTCGATGCTGAGGCGGCCGGACGTGAGCGCGATGCGCTCGTAGTCACCGGCATGGCGGGCGTACGCCACGAACGCCGCACCCAGTAGCAGCGCCTCCAGGCCCGCGAAGGGCAGCACCAGCCATGCGCCCGCCGCCGCGAACCCTGCTCCGATCGCGAGCACCGCAGCCGCCAGCGCGGCGAAGACGCACCCCAGGCTGGCCGGCGAGATCGAGCAGTTGCGCTTGAGGATCAGGCTGAAGCCGCCGCGCTCGTCCCGGAACTCCAGCGCGCGCCGCGGAGTGTCGAGGCTCGGCGTGTCCACGGAAGGCGCGTAAGTTACCACAGGAGATTGCGCCGTCTCAAGGAATGCGCTTGAAAACACGAACGGTTTTCATCTGCTCGCGCTTCCAGCCGTGGCCGTACACCACCTCGAAGCTTGCGCGCGGCGCAAGCCGGGCGCGCAGTCGCGCGGCGAAGCGCCGGCCGGCGAGGCCGCGGGGCCGGTCGGCCCGGGCGTTGGTCTGCCCGCTGCGGCGCAGATCCTGCAGGAGCTCCTGCGGATCGCGGTAGGCGATCTCGAGCATCTCCATGTCCATCACCGGCGCCGAGAGCCCCGCCGCGACGAGCAGGTCGCCCACGTCGTGCATGTCGAAGAACGCATGCACGCGCCCCGCGCCGGCCGCGGCGCGCAACTCCTTCAGCGTGTCGGGCCCCAGCGTGCTGAACATGACGAGGCCGCCCGGGGCGAGGACGCGCTCGAACTCTCGCAGCGCTGCGGCCGGATCGCGCGCCCAATGTAGCGCCATGTTCGACCAGACGAGATCGAAGCTGCCGTCGGCGAAGGGAGCCTGAACTATATCGCCGCATAGCAGGATCCGTTTGTCGAATAGTCGGCGCCGAAGGTGAGGCAGCGCGAAGTCCAAGGCGAACAGTCGCGACTTCGGATACCGGCGCATCAGCGCCTTAGCCTCGCGCGCCGGCCCGCAGCCGGCGTCCAGGATGCGCCGCGGCGCGATTCTCAGGTACTCGAGCCGCTCGAGCATGCGGCCGCCGACCTCCGACTCCATGCGCGACGCGCCGGCGTAGGTCGAAGCCGCGCGCTCGAAACGGCGGCGAGCCGTGCGGGCATCAACCGCGGGAAAGCGCTCGCTCAACGGCAGCGGCGACGGCAAGAACGCGCCGGTCGGTCATCGCGGGGCCACCGACCATGAAGCCGACGGGCGCGGCGCCCGGCTCGTGGCAGGGCACGGTGGCCGCGCAGCCATCGAGGAAGTTAAACAGCCCGGTGTTGCGCATGATGCGGAAGTTCCACCGGAAGTACGCGTCATCGCTCGCCTCGGTCTCGGCGATGGCGGGGGCGAGGCAGGGGGTCGTCGGCATCACGATCGCGTCGTAGGGCGCGGCGAGCGCCTCGACCTCGCCGATGAACGCCTGGCGAAGCTCCAGGATCCCCACATAGTCCGCGGCGCTGATGTCTTTCCCGAGAAGCACGCGCTTGCCCACGCGCGGGTCGTATTCCGCAAGCCGCTCGAGCCACGGCCGGTGGATGTGATAGGCCTCGGCGCCGGCGAGCCCACCGCCCTTGAAGTACTCCGCCTGCCGGTCGAACGCGGGGACGGGCACCTCGGCGATCACCACCCCCGCTTCCGAGAGCCTCCTCAAGGCGCCTTGGAAAGCCCTCTCGACTTCGGCATCGAGATCCTCGAGTGCCGAAGAGTGCGGAAGCAGAAGGCGCAGGCCCTTCAGCGGCATTTCCGGTAGCGGCAACGCCGGCTCACCGGCCAGGATCGCGTCGTACGCCGCGCAGCAGCGGATCGAGTTAGCGAGAGGCCCCACGGAGTCGAGCGTGGTGGAGAGCGGAAAGGCACCTTCGCGCGGCACGCGGCGCGCGGTCGGCTTGAAGCCCGCTACGCCGCACAACGCGGCCGGTTGGCGTATCGAGCCGCGCGTGTCCGAGCCGAGCGCCATCACGCACATGCCATCGGCCTGCGCGACCGCGCCTCCCGACGTGGATCCGCCCGGCACCCGCCCGATGCGGCGATCCCAGGGATTGCGCGGCGTCCCATAGTGCGCGTTGAGCCCGACGCCGCCGAACGCGAACTCCACCATGTTGGTGCGGCCGATGAACACCGCTCCGGCGGCGCGCAGTCGGGCGACCGCCGGGCAGTCCACCGGCTTCGGCGGCGAGTTCTGCAGCACCCGGGAGCCCGCGCGAGTGACTTCACCTGCCACGTCGAAAAGGTCCTTCAGCGACACCGGCAGGCCGTCGACCGGCGAGCGGCGCACGCCGCGCTTGCGCAGGGCGTCCGCTTGCTCCGCGTCCGCGCGCGCGCCGTCGGCATTCACCTGCAGGAAGGCGCGCGAGCCTTCACCGGATCTCTCGCCGATGCGCGCGAGCGCCTGCTCGACGAGATCGCGGCTCGACGTGCGCCCCGCCGCCAGGTCGGCGCCGAGCTGCGCTACAGTCCACATCGGGGAAAGATAGCATGCGCGCACGCCTCGCCAGCCTGATGTTCGGCGGAAGCTGCTTCCTTTGCCGCGGGGGGGCGAGCGAGTTGCTTTGCCCGTCCTGCGAGGCCGACCTGCCACGGCTCGCGCCGGGGCGCTGCCCGCGCTGCGCGCTTCCCTCGCCGTCCGGGGAAGCCTGTGGACGCTGTATCGCGCAACCTCCGCACTACGACGCCACCGTCGCAGCGCTTGCGTACGCTTTCCCCGCTGATGCGCTCGTGCACGCTCTCAAGTTCCGCGGCGAGCTCTCGCTCGCGGCGCTGCTCGCCGGCTTTCTTTCCGCAAGCGTCAATTCGGGGGCGGACTTCGTCGTCCCCGTTCCGCTTTCCCGGGAGCGCCTCAGGCAGCGCGGTTACAACCAGGCGCTCGAGATCGCGCGACACCTGGGCCGGGGCAGGCCTCTCGCCGCCACATGCGAGCGCCGGCGCGACACCGCGCCGCAGATCGGGCTGCCCCATGACGAGCGGCGCCGCAACGTGAAGGGCTGCTTCACCGCGACACGCGCGTTCGACCACGCGGTGGTCGCGGTCGTTGACGACGTGATGACCACCGGCGCGACACTCGACGAGATGGCGAGGACGCTCAAGGCGGCCGGCGCCTCCCGGGTGGTGAACTGGGTGGTGGCACGGACGCTGCTCGATGCTTGACGTCGTCCTTGTCCATCCGGAGATCCCGCCGAACACGGGCAACGTCATCCGCCTTGCGGCCAACACCGGCACGCGGCTCCATCTCGTCGAGCCGCTCGGCTTCTCGATGGACGACAGGCAGCTTAAGCGCGCGGGGCTCGACTACCACGAGATGGCGAACGTCACCGTCCATGGCGACTGGCCCTCGTGCCGCGGCACGCTCGCCGGCCGTCGCCTGTTCGCCTTCACGACCAGCGCCACGCGGAGCTGCTACGACGTACGTTTCGTGGAGAGGGACGTCCTAGTGTTCGGCGCAGAGGTCTCGGGGCTGCCCGCCGAGATCCTCGCCGGGTTTGCGCCGGAAATGCGGCTGCGGCTCCCGATGCGGCCGGGCAACCGCAGCCTCAACCTCTCCAACGCGGTCGCCGTCGCCGTCTTCGAGGCTTGGCGCCAGCACGGCTTCCCGGGCGCCCGCTAGCGCTCTTCTTTTGGGTCGCGCGAAAGGAGGCGCTCGACCGCGGCGCCCGGCGGGAGCCGCCCTTCGAGCACTGCCACGACCGCCTCGCTCACGGGCATCTCGATGCCCTTGCCATGCGCAAGCCGCAGCACTTCGTTCGCCGAGCGCACGCCTTCGGCGACATGGCCGAGCCCTTCCAGGATGTTCCTCAGGGGTGCGCCGCGCGCGAGCTCCAGCCCGACGCGCCGGTTGCGCGAGAGCTCGCCGGTACAGGTCAGGATCAGGTCGCCGGCGCCCGCCAGGCCGAAGAAGGTCTCCGGCAACCCTCCGAGCGCCGACCCCAGTCGCGCGATCTCGGCGAGCCCGCGCGTAATGAGCGCGGCGCGAGCGTTCATCCCAAGCCCCAGACCGTCGCCGATGCCAGCGGCGATCGCCATGACATTCTTGACCGCGCCGCCGATCTCCACGCCGACGAGATCGGTGCTGTAGTAGACGCGCAGCCGACCGCCGTGGAGCAGCACGGCGGCCTCGCGGGCGAAGCCGCCGTCTGAGGAAGCGAGGGTGAGCGCGCAGGGCAGCCCGCGCGCCACTTCGGCGGCGAACGAGGGCCCCGACAGCGCGCCACTGCGCTTCTGCGCGACGAGCTGATGCGGCAGCCTGCTCGTGCCCTGCTCGAAGCCTTTGCACAGCCACACCAGCGGCGCATCGGCGGCGAGCATCCCGGCCACCTCGCGCAGCGCCGCGACCGGCGTAGCCACCAGGATCAGGGCCGCCCCGGTGCTCGCTTGCGCGAAATCGGAGGTGATCCGCAGCGCGTCGGGAAGCGGTATGCCCGGCAGGTAGCGCTCGTTGCGCCGCTCGGCCGCGATGCGCCTCGCCTGCTCGGCGTCGCGGGCCCAGAGCGCCACCTCGTGCCGCGAGGATAGCGATGCTGCGATCGCCGTGCCCCAAGCGCCTGCGCCGAGCACCGCGATGCGTGGCACTGCGGCGGCTCCCGGCTAGCGCGAAATCTCGATGCGCGGGCCCTCGCCCTGGCTGGCACCGGACTGCTGCTGCATCCGCTGCATGTACAGCGCCTCGAAGGAGACTGGCGCGAGCATGACCGGCGGAAAGCCCCCGCGCGTCACGAGATCGGAAATGGTCTCTCGCAGGTACGGAAACAGGATTGTCGGGCACCCGATGCCCAGCAGCGGCCCGAGCTCCTGCTGCGGCACGTTGCGCAGCTGGAAGATACCGGCCTGCACGGCCTCGGCGAGAAACAGCGTCTTCTCGCCGACGCGCGCGGTCACGGTGGCCGAAACGGTCACCTCGTAATACGGATCGGAAAACTTCCCGCCGCCGGTATCGATGCGCACCTCGAACTGCGGCTGCACCTGCTCGACGAACACCTGCGGCGCGTGCGGAAGCTCGAGAGACAGGTCTTTCACGTAGATCTTTTCGATCTGGAAGGTGGCTTGCGGCGGCGTCGGGTCGGTCATAGGGCTGCCTTAAGTAGCGGGTCGAGTCTGCCTTCGGCGTCGAGAGCGTACAGGTCGTCGCAGCCACCGACGTGGCGGCCACCGATCCAGATCTGGGGCACGGTGCGCCGACCGCTCTTCTGGGTCATCTCGAGGCGCCGCTCGGGCTCGAGGTCGACGCGGATCTTCTCGATCATAGCGCCCTTCGCGGCGAGCAGGCGCTCCGCGGCGCGGCAGAACGGGCAGCTCGCGGTGCAGTACATCAGTACCGCGCTCATCTCTCCACCGGCAGGCCGGCCGACTGCCAGGCGCCCAGGCCTCCGGAAAGACTCACCACGCGCGTGTAGCCCTGCTCGCGCAACGTCGCCGCCGCCTTGGAAGCGCGCCCACCGCTGTCGCAGTAGACGATGAGCGGGCGGTCCTTCTTCTTCGCGATGTCGGTGCGCGAGCCTACCGTGCCGAGCGGCACGTTCCTTGCGCCCAGGATATGCCCCGCGCCGAACTCCCCCGGCTCGCGCACGTCAATGACCAGCGCGTCCTCGCGGTTGATGAGCTGGGTGGCCCCCGCCGGGTCGACGTGAGGCCCGCCCGCGCTGCGGCGCAGGAGCGGCCAGATCAGCATCACGCCGGAAACGACAGCGACGGCGATGAGCAGGAGGTTGTTGCGAATGAATTCCACGGGAGGTCGGCCATTATAATCAGCCGCGATGCCGAATCCCCCCTTACGGCTCGTGCTCTTGCGCCACGGCGAGTCCGACTGGAACCGCGAGAACCGCTTCACCGGCTGGACCGACGTCGACCTGTCACCCAGGGGGCTCGAGGAGGCTCGCGCGGCGGGCCGCACGCTTGCAGCGGAGGGCCACCGCTTCGACCTCGCCTTCGCGTCCGTGCTCCGGCGCGCCATCCGTACGCTGTGGATCGCGCTCGACGCGCTCGACCAGATGTGGCTGCCGGTGGAGAAGAGCTGGCGCCTAAACGAGCGTCACTACGGCGCCCTGCAGGGATTGAACAAGGCCGAGACAGCGGCGAAGTTCGGCGAGCAGCAGGTGCTCGCCTGGCGCCGAAGCTACGAGACGCCGCCGCCCGCGCTAGAGCCGTCCGACCCGCGCTATGAGGCGAGGGACCCGCGCTACGCCGGCGTGGACGTGCCGCGCACGGAATGTCTGAAGGACACGGTGGCGCGCGTGATCCCCTATTGGGAGAGCGCCATTGCACCTGCGGTGCGCGCGGGGCGCCGCGTGCTCGTCGCCGCGCACGGCAACTCGATGCGTGCCCTGGTCAAGCATCTCGATGGCATGTCCGACGAGGCGATCGTGAAGGAGAACATCCCGACCGGCATCCCGCTCGTGTACGAGCTCGGCGAGGATCTCAAGCCGGCGCGGCGCTATTACCTCGGCGACCCGGCGGAGGTGGAGCGTCGCATTGCGGCGGTTTCCGCCCAGGGGAAAGTGAAGACCTGATCCGGGCGCTCCTCCTCTCGCTCGCCCTCGCCGCCGCGGCACCGGCGCAGGCCGCCGCTGAGCAGGAGAAGCTCCAGGCGCTGCGAGCCCGCATCGAGTCGCTGCAGCGCGAGCTCGAGGACAAGGAAGCCGAGCGCCGCGAGGCGCGCGACGCCCTGCGCGAGTCGGAGCGGGCGATCTCGGAAGCCAACCGCGCGCTTGCGCGCACTCTCGCGGAGGCGCGACGGCTGCGCACGGAGGCGGCGCGCATCGCCGAGCGCCGGCGCGCCCTCGAGCGGCTCGTCGCGGAGCGCCAGTCGGCGGTCGAGCGCATGCTCGTCGCGCGCCATGCCGGCGGCGCCCCCGATGCGCTGCGTGTCGCGCTCTCGGGAAACGATCCCGCCTCGCTCGGGCGCTCGCTGCAGTACGTAGGCTACGTCTCGCAGGCCGCGGCGGAGCTCCTGGCGAGCTACCGCGCCGCGGCCCTGGCGCTCGAGCGCCTGGCGCTCGAGGCCGCCGCGCGCGAGGAGGCTTTGTCCGCCGTCGAGCAAGCCACGCGGGCCGAGCGTGAAAAGATTCACATGGAGCGCGCCGGCCGCCAGCGCGTGTTGGCGCGGGTCGCAAAGGACATCCGCAGCGACCGCCGGGAGATCGGGCTGCTGCGCGCCGACGAGGCGCGCCTCGCGAGCCTCGTGCAGCAGATCACGCGGATCGTGGAGACGGTGCCGGAGCCCGGCGGCGTCGGTGCGCCTTTTTCCACGCTGCGCGGCAGCCTGCGCCTTCCGGTGCGAGGGGAACTGACCGGACGCTTCGGCGCTCCAAAGGGGGCGGCAGGCATCGAGGCGAAGGGCGTCTTCATCCGCGCCCCGGAAGGCCGGCCGGTACGAGCCGTTGCGGGCGGGCAGGTGGTGTATGCCGAGTGGATGCGCGGGTTCGGCAACCTCCTCATCTTGGACCACGGAGAAAGCTACCTGTCGATCTACGCCAACAACGAGGCACTCCTCAAGCAGGTGGGGGACGTCGTCGGCACCGGCGAGACGATCGCCACCACCGGATCAAGCGGTGGCAGCGAGCAATCGGGTTTATACTTTGAATTACGGCACTTGGGCCGGGCCTTCGACCCCCTCCGCTGGGTCAAGCTGAAATAAGCGGCATCCTGAACTGGCGAGCCTCCACATGCAAACCAAGGTACGCAGCATCGGACTCATGCTCGTCGGCGCGGTCGCCGGCGTGCTCATCAGCCTGAACTTCCAGGCCATCGCTGACCGCGCCGGACGCTCGCCGCTGCCGATCGAGGAGCTGCGCGCCTTTACCGAGGTTTTCGGCGCCATCAAGACGAACTACGTCGAGGCCGTCGAAGACCGCAGGCTGATCACCGAAGCGATCAACGGCATGCTTACCGGCCTGGACCCGCACTCGGCCTACCTCGACGCCGAGGCCTTCAAGGAGCTGCAGGTCGGCACGCAGGGCCAGTTCGGCGGGCTCGGCATCGAGGTCGGCATGGAGGACGGCTTCGTCAAGGTGATCTCGCCGATAGAGGACACGCCCGCCTACCGCGCCGGCATCAGGCCAAACGACCTCATCATCAAGCTCGACGAAACGCCGGTGAAAGGCATGACGCTGAACGACGCAGTAAAGCGCATGCGCGGCAAGCCGAACACGCAGATCACGCTCACCATTTCGCGCAAGGGCGAGAGCACGCCGATCGTGGTGACCCTCACGCGGGCCATCATCCGCGTGCAGAGCGTGAAGTCCAAGGTGATCGAGCCGGGCTATGCCTGGGTGCGAGTGTCGCAGTTCCAGGAGCAGACCGCCGAGCACCTCGTGCGCCATCTCGACACCGTGTTCAAGCAGGGCGCGGTGAAAGGTCTGGTGCTCGACCTGAGGAACGATCCCGGGGGCCTGTTGCACGGCGCGGTCGCGATCTCCTCGGCATTCCTGCCCGCGAAATCGCTGGTGGTCTCGACCGACGGGCGCGCCGAGGATGCGCGTAAGAAGTTCTACGCCAGCCCGGATGACTACGCCCGCCGCGGCGAGGACGTGCTGAAGAGTCTATCGCCGATGGCCAAGACGGTGCCGATGGTGGTGCTCGTGAACGGGGGCTCGGCCTCGGCCTCCGAGATCGTCGCCGGCGCGCTGCAGGATCACAAGCGCGCCAAGGTGATGGGTACCCAGACCTTCGGCAAGGGCTCGGTGCAGACCATCATGCCGCTCGGGAACAACACCGCCATCAAGCTCACGACGGCACGTTACTACACGCCCGGCGGGCGCTCGATCCAGGCGCTGGGCATCACGCCCGACATCATCGTCGAGGACCCGAGCGACACCGCCACGCGCGTGCGCGAAGCGGATCTGCAGCGTCATCTGGAGAACGGCAACGCGGCCGCAAAGGAGGAGAAGAAGGACGCCGTGGTGCAGCGCCCGAAGCCCGCCGCAACTCCGCCGGCGGACCAGAAGCCGGTCGAGCTCGGCTCGAATGAAGACTTCCAGCTCCAGCAGGCGCTTGCCTTCCTCAAGGGTCAGCCGGTGCGGAAGGAAGCACCGCTCGCGCAGACAAAAACGAATTAACGACGAGCAGCTTCTTCGCTATAGCCGGCACATCCTGCTTCCCGAGATCGGGATCGAAGGACAGGAGAGGCTGCGTGCGGCAGCCGCGCTGATCGTCGGCGCGGGAGGTCTGGGGTGCCCCGCGGCGCTGTATCTCGCGGCAGCCGGGATCGGACGGCTCACCATCGCCGACGCGGATAGGGTCGACCTCACCAATCTGCAGCGGCAGGTCCTTTACCGGACCGACTCGGTCGGAAAGCCGAAGGTCGAGGCGGCCCGCTGCGCGCTGGGCGGCATCAATCCCGACGTGGAAGTCATCGCGCTGGAGAAGCGCATCGAGGATTTCTCGCCGCTCGCCCTTAAAGCCGACGTGGTGCTCGACTGCACCGACAACTTCGCCACGCGCAAGGCGATCAACCGCGCCTGCGTACAGGCGCGCCGGCCGCTCGTTTCCGGTGCGGCGATCCGCTTCGACGCGCAGCTCATGGTGTTCGACCTCCGGGAAGGCGCCGCGCCTTGCTACGCCTGCCTGTTTCCGGAGCAAGGCGAGGTCGAGGAAGTGCAGTGCTCGCAAATGGGCGTGTTTGCACCGCTTACCGGCGTGATCGGCGCCCTGCAGGCGATGGAGGCGATCAAGCTCCTCGCCGGCGTCGGCGAGTCGTTGAGCGGCAAGCTGGTGGTGCTCGACGCGAAGACCGCCGAATGGCGCTCGGTGAAGATCGCGAAGGATCCGGCTTGCGCGGTCTGCGGCGCTAGCTCAGCAGGTACTGGCGCTGGGCCGAGAAGCTCTCCGCGGGCTTGCGGTTGAATCCGCTCTTCGCGTACTGGTGCAGGCAGCCGATAGCGTAGCGCAGCAGCGCCGAGGCGTGGCCGGCGGCATCGCCGTCGGAAGCGGTGCGCAGCGACTGCTTGAGCGTTGCCTCGAAGCGGTCGAAGAACTGGTTCATGCGCGCCTGCAGCCGCTCATGCTCGCCGACCAGCGCGTCGCCGGTCATGACCCGCACCATCCCGGGGTTCTTCTCCGAGAACGCGAGCAGCATCTCGAGGAGCTTCTCCGCCTGGCGGCGCCCGTCGGCCTCGTCGTGGGTGATGCGGTTCGCCAGCGTGAACACCGAGCTCTCGATGAACTCGATCAGGCCCTCGTACATCTGCGCCTTGGAGGCGAAATGCCGGTAGAGCGCCGCCTCGGATACGCCGAGTTTTGCGGCGAGGGCGGCGGTAGTGATGCGCTCCCAGCGCGGCGCCTCCAGCATCTGCGCAAGAGCCTTGAGGATCTCGAGCTTGCGTTCGCCTTTCGGGCGCGGCATGGGAAGTAAGTCTAAGCTTCCCGATAGCGGAAGGCCAGACGAGGCAGATCGATGATCGAGGCGAGCCGCAGGTCGACATAAGGCACCCGCCGGCGCGCGGCGCTCACCCACACGGTGCCCATGCCGAGCCGGTTCGCCGCGCGCAGGTTCTCCAGCATGTCGTCGATGAATACGCACCGCTGCGGGTCGAGGTCGTGGTTACGCAGCAGCATGTGAAAGCCGTGGAGCGCGGGCTTCCCTCGATAGCCCGTGTCCTCGATGGTGTAGACCGCCTCGAAGAAGCGCCGCACGCGCAATGCGCGCAGGACGTCCTCGACGTAGGCGCGCGGGGCGTTGGAGAACACGAGCTTCCGACCCGCGAGGCGCGAGAGCGCATGCTTCAGGGCGTTCTCGCGCACCAGCATGTCGGCGAGCTCCGGGAAGACGTGCGTCTCGGCGAGGAAGCGGCGTGGATCCTCGCCATGGTGCCGCATCAGGCCGCGCAGCGTGGTGCCGTAGCGCTGCCAGAACCCGCGGCGCATCGCGTCGGCGCCGGCGTCGTCGACACCGTAGTAGCGCCTTAGATAGGCGTTGATCTGCTCGTGCATGGACGGGAATATCCGCGCGCGGGCGTCGTGCAGCGTGTTGTCCAGATCGAATATCCAGACACGCCGCGAAGGCGGTACGGCGGCGATTCTCAAGATCTACTTGCTGCGGATGAGCGTCCCGACGCCCTGGTCGGTCAGCACTTCCAAAAGGAGCGCGTGCGGCACGCGGCCATCGATGATGTGCACGCTCTTCACGCCATTGCGCGCCGCGTCGAGCGCCGAGCCGATCTTCGGTAGCATGCCGCCGGAGATCACGCCCTTCTCGACGAGCTGGTCGATCTTCCGCGGGGTGAGCCCGGTGAGGAGCTTTCCGTCCTTGTCGAGCACGCCGGGCGTGTTGGTGAGCACCACGAGCTTCTCGGCCGCGAGGACCTCGGCGAGCTTCCCGGCCACGAGGTCCGCGTTGATGTTGTACGTGGTGCCGTCCGCGCCCGTGCCGATAGGCGCGACCACCGGTATGAAACCGCCAGCCTCCAGGGCCTTGATGACGGACGGATCCATCGTGTCGATCTCGCCGACCTGTCCGAGGTCGGCCTGCTGGGCGGGGAGCTGCATCTTGCGCGCGCGGATGAACGCACCGTCCTGTCCGGTGAGCCCGACCGCCTTGCCGCCCGCCTGGTTGATGAGCTCAACGACCTCCTTGTTGACCGTCCCGCCCAGCACCATCTCGACGATGTCCATCGTCTCCGGGTCGGTGACGCGCATGCCTTGGACGAACTCGCCCTTCTTGCCCAGGCGCGCGAGCAGCTGCTCGATCTGCGGTCCGCCGCCGTGCACCACCACCGGGTTCATGCCCACAAGCTTGAGCAGCACCACGTCGTGCGCGAAGCCGGCCTTGAGGACCTCGTCGGTCATGGCGTTGCCGCCGAACTTGACGACGATGGTCCGCCCGTGGAACCGCTGAATGTAAGGCAGCGCCTCGGCGAGGATGCGCGCCTTCTCGGCGGCTTCCGGGCGGTGGAGGTGGGGGGCGTTCATGGGCGCCCCCCGGATTCTACTGGCTAACTTACTGGATGGAGATCTGCTTGCGCGAGGCCGCAGCCTTCTTCGGCAGCGTGAGCTCGAGCACGCCGTCGCGGTACTTCGCTTCGGCTTTCGCTTCGTCCACTTCCTGCGGCAGCGTGAAGCTGCGCGTCGCCTTGCCGAACACGCGCTCGGTGTGGAGCACGCGCTCGTCCTGCGACACCTCCTTCTCGCGCTTGACCTCCGCCGCCAATGTAACCTGCGCGCCGTCGATGGTGACCTGGATGTCGTCCTTCTTGACGCCGGGGATCTCGGCGGTGACAACGTAGGCGCCGTTCTTCTCGGCGACGTCCACCTTCAGGCGCGGGGCGACCGCTTCGCCGCGGCCTTCATAGGCTACCGGGCGCACGAAGAAGCCCTTGAAGAGGTCGTCGACCAGCTCGTTGAATGGGTCGAACCGGGTGATCTGTGCCATGGTGCTGTCTCCTTTCCTGAGGCTGTACCCCGGAAGTAGGGCCGGCCCCCGCCGGTTTCAAGCCCCCTGAAACGCCCCCACTCGCACGCTGCCCGAGCTGCGGCAGCCAGGATTTTCGTTCGAAAGCCCCCGTAGAATCCCCCGCATCATGGAGGATTTCCGGCGCCGGGTGGAAGCCGAGCGCGGCTATCTGCTGCGCTACGCCGCGCTGCAATTGCGCGACCGGCACGCCGCGGAGGATGCGGTGCAGGAGACCTTGCTCGCGGCGCTGACCGGCGAGTCGGGCTTCGCCGGCCGCTCGAACCTGCGCACCTGGCTCACCGGAATCCTCAAGCACAAAATCATCGACGCCATCCGCCGCGCGAGCCGCGACGGCGCCGCGGCGGCCGGGGAGGAGGACGCCAATCTCGACGAGGTGGTGTTCAACCCGCGCGGTCATTGGGCAACGGCGCAGCCGGCCTGGCCGGACCCGGACGCCTCGCTAGAGCAGGCGCAGTTCTTCGCGGTCCTCGAGGAATGCCTCGCGCGCCTTCCGGCGAAGACCGCGCAGGCTTTCATGATGCGCGAGCATCTCGGCCTCGAGACGGCGGACATCTGTAAGGAACTGGGCGTCACGCCGACCCACTGCTGGGTACTACTTTACCGCGCGCGCATGTCGCTGCGGGAGTGCCTGCAAGCCAACTGGTTCGGCGCACGATGATGCTTTCCTGCAAGGAAGTGACGCGGCTCGTATCCCAGGGACTCGATCGGCCCCTTTCGCCCGGCGAGCGCTTGCGCGTCCGTCTGCATTTCCTCATCTGCCGCGGCTGCGCGCGATTCGAGCGCCAGATGGCGTTCCTTCGCTTGGCCGTGAGGCGGCTTGGCGCCTGAGAACTGCGCGCGCTGCGGCGCGCCCTTTTGCTGCGGAAGGGACGCCGGGCGCTGCTGGTGTGCCGGGCTTGCCCCGATCGAGCCAGTCCCGGGCCGTGCCTGTCTCTGCCGGGCCTGCCTCGAAGCCGAGGTCAAAGAACGTAGCGCGCGAGATCCTCGTTCCTAGCGAGCTCGCCGAGGCGCGCGTCCACGTAGGCCGCGTCGATGGTCACGCTGCCCGGGCCGCGCTTGCCGGCGTCGAACGAGATCTCTTCCAGGAGCTTCTCCAGTACGGTTGAGAGCCGCCGCGCGCCGATGTTCTCGGTACGCTCGTTGACCTGAAAGGCGATCTCGGCGATGCGGCGGATCGCCTCGGGCTTGAAGTCAACGTTCAGGCCCTCGGTAGTAAGGAGCGCCTCGTACTGCTTTACCTGGCTCGCGTCCGTGGCGACGAGGATGCGCTCGAAGTCTTCCACGGACAGCGAGTCGAGCTCGACGCGGATCGGAAAGCGCCCCTGCAGCTCCGGGATCAGGTCGGAAGGCTTGGCGAGGTGAAAGGCCCCCGAGGCGATGAAAAGGACGTGGTCGGTCTTCACCATGCCGTAGCGGGTGGACACGGTCGTCCCCTCCACAAGGGGCAGGAGGTCGCGCTGCACTCCCTGGCGCGAGACGTCGGCGCCCGCGACCTCGGAGCGGCTGGTTATCTTGTCGATCTCGTCCAGGAACACGATGCCGTTCTGTTCCGCGTTCGCCACCGCGCGCGCCTTCAGCTCCTCGTCGTTCACCAGGCGCGCTGCCTCCTCGTCGGTCAGGAGCTGCGCCGCCTCTCGAATCTTCAGGCGGCGCAGGCGGCGCCGCCCCCCGCCGCCGATGTTGGAGAGCATGCCCTGGATCTGCGAGGTGAGCTCCTCCATGCCGGGGGGCGCGAGGATCTCCAGGGGCGCAGCGGCCACGGCGACCTCGATGTCGATCTCCTTTTCGTCAAGCGCGCCCTCGCGTAGCTTCTTGCGAAAGTTCTGCCGCGTCGCGCTCTCGGCGTCCGCCGTCCTGGAGCCGACCAGCACGTCGAGGATGCGGTCCTCGGCGGCGTCCTGCGCGCGCGTGCGAACGAGGCGCATCGCCTGCTCGCGCGTCTGCTTGATGCTGATCTCGACGAGGTCGCGCACGATGCTGTCGACGTCGCGGCCGACATAGCCGACCTCGGTGAACTTGGTGGCCTCGACCTTGATGAAAGGCGCGTCGGCGAGCCGCGCCAGGCGCCGCGCGATCTCGGTCTTGCCCACGCCGGTGGGGCCGATCATCAGGATGTTCTTCGGTGTGATCTCCTGGCGCAGCGGCTCGGCGACCTGCAGGCGACGCCAGCGATTCCTGAGCGCGATGGCCACGGCGCGCTTCGCTCTCCCCTGCCCGACGATGAATTTGTCGAGCTCGTGGACGATCTCCTGCGGCGTCATCCCACTCATTCGAGGACTTCGATGGAGCGCTGCTGGTTCGTGTAGATGCAGATGTCGCCGGCGATGGCGAGCGCCTTGTCGACGATGTCCCTGGGGCCCAGGCTGGTGTTCTCCAGCAGCGCCCGCGCCGCCGCCTGCGCGAAGGCGCCGCCGGAGCCGATGGCGACGATGCCGAGCTCCGGCTCCACCACGTCCCCCATTCCCGTGATGATGAGCGAGCGCTCGCGGTCCGCCACCGCGAGCATCGCCTCCAGGCGCCGCAGGATGCGATCGGTGCGCCAGTCCTTGGCGAGCTCGACCGCCGAGCGCATCAGGTTGCCCTGGTGCTTGTCGAGCTTCGCCTCGAAACGCTCGAAGAGGGTGAAGGCGTCCGCGGTGCCGCCGGCGAAGCCCGCGAGAATGCGGTCCTGGTAGAGGCGCCGGACCTTCTTAGCGCCACCTTTCAGGACCACCTGGCCGAGCGTCACCTGCCCGTCGCCGCCGAGGGCGACCGAGGCACCGCGGCGCACAGAAAGAATGGTAGTGCCGTGCAGTTGTTCCATGAGATTACCCGCGCATAAGCAAGGACGAGACCCGCCTACTTCGCCAAACACGCCTCCAGGCCGGCGATGAAGAGATCCTTGGGCAGCTTGCGCCCGATGAAGACCATGATCGAGCTCTTCTTCTCGCCCTTTGCCCAGGGCTTGCCGAGGTCGCCGCCCATCATCATGTGGACACCCTGGAACACGACGCGCCGCGGGTTGCCCTTCATCCACAGCACGCCCTTGTAACGCAGCAGGTCGGGCCCGTGCAGCTGGATCATGCCCGAGAGGAACTGCTCGAGCTGCTCGCCTTGGAAGGGCTTGTCGGAGCGGAACACGAACGACTCCACCTCGTCATGGTGCTCGTGCGCGACCTCGGTGAGGAACTGCGGGTCGAGCTCCAGAATCGCGTTCAGGTTGAAGCCGCGGATGTCGAGCACCTCCGCGATCGGCGCGTTGCCGAAGTGCACTTTCTTGATCGGCGCCCGCGGGTTCATGCGCTTCAGCCTCTTCGAGAGCGTCTCGACATCGTCGTCCGACACCAGGTCGGTCTTGGACATCAGGATGCGGTCAGCGAAGCCCACCTGCTCCTGCGCCTCGTGGTAATCGTCGAGCTGCTGCGGGGCGTGCTTTGCGTCCACCAGCGTGATGATCGAGTCGAGCAGATAGTAGTTGCCGATCTCCTCGTCGGTGAAGAACGTCTGCGCCACGGGCCCCGGGTCCGCCATGCCGGTGGTCTCGATCACCACGCGGTCGAAGCGCAGCGCTCCCTGGTCGCGCTTCTCCTTCAGGGTGCCGAGGATGCGGATCAGGTCGCCGCGCACCGTGCAGCAGATGCAGCCGTTATTCATCTCGACGATCTGCTCGTCGCCGGTCTCGATGATCTCGTTGTCCACCCCGACCTCGCCGAACTCGTTCTCGATGACGGCGATGCGCCGGCCGTGCTCCTCCTTAAGGATGCGGTTGAGCAGGGTGGTCTTGCCGCTGCCGAGGAAGCCGGTGAGGATGGTCACCGGCACCATGTTCGCTTCTTGCATGAGGGCTCCTTGCAGGAGCGGGATTCTAATCTAGTGCCGGTGCGCGCTGCCGTGCGTCATCGAATAATGCTCGCGAAGCAGGTCGCGGCCGAAGTCCCCGGTGAAGTCGCGCCACACTGTGTGAATGTGGTTGCCGCGGCGACAGCGGAAGGATGAGCCTTATCCTGCGCAAACACCGCGAAAGCGCAAGCGAACAGCAGAAGCCAGACTAGCGCGCGGCTCACGATGCCTTCAACACCAGAAGCCCCTTGAGATATTCCCCTTCCGGAAACTCGAGCGCCACGGGGTGGTCCGCGGCCGCTCCGAAACGCTCGACGATCTTTGCCTCCGCGCCAGCGTCCACGGCGGCGCCGGCGACAATGGACTGGAAAAGCGCTGCATCCACGCCGCCCGAGCAAGAGAAAGTCGCAAGCAGGCCACCGGGGGCGAGCAGCTTGAAGGCGAGCAGGTTGATATCCTTGTAGGCGCGCGCGGCATTCTTCGCCTGAGCCGCGCTGGGCGCGAACTTCGGCGGGTCGAGCACGATTAGATCGAAACTCCTGCCGCGGTCGCGCAGCGCCCGGAGCTGCGCGAAGACGTCCGCCTGCACGAACTCGACACGGGAGCCGTCCAATGGGTTCGCCGCGAGGTTTTCTCGTGCGATCTGGACCGCGTCGGCGGAGGACTCGATCGCGCAGATGCGCTTCGCCCCACCGGCGAGCGCGGCGATCGAGAACCCGCCGGTATACGCGAACCCGTCGAGCACCTCGCGCCCGGCGGCGAGCGCGCGAACGCGCTGCCGGTTCTCGCGCTGGTCGAGGAAGAACCCGGTCTTCTGCCCCTGCTCCACGTCGACGCGGAAGTTAAGCCCGTACTCGATGATCGGGCAGCGCGCGGCGCTCCGGTTTCCTCTGGCAAATCCAATCTTTGGTTGCAAACCCTCCAGCTTCCTCACCTCGGCGTCGGAGCGCTCGTAGACCGCCTCGCAGCCGGTCAGCTCGACCAGCAGGTCGAGGATCGCGTCGCGCCAGCGCTCGGCGCCCGCGGAGAGGAATTGCGCCACCAGCACGTCGGCATAGCGGTCCACCACCAGCCCCGGCAGGGCGTCGGACTCGCCGTGGACGAGCCGCAGGGCATTGGTGTGCCTTGCGATGGCGAGCGGCTCCCGCAGCCGGAGTGCGGTCTCGAGCCGGCGGCGGAAGAATCCGGCATCGATCGCTGCGTCCTCGAAGCTCCAGACCCGGGCGCGGATCTGCGAGGCCGGGCTGAACGCGGCAAGCGCGAGCGCGTTGCCCCCCGCGTCCACGATGCGCGTGGTGTCACCGAGCCCGGGATCGCCCCGCACCTCGGCCACGGCGCCGGAAAAGACCCATGGATGCCGGCGCTTCAGCGAGCGCTCGCGGCCGCGCTTCAGGATGATCGCCGGCTCAGCGCTTCTTCGCGCGCGGGTGGGCGGCATCGTAGACCTTGGCGAGCGCCTGAAAATCGAGATGGGTGTAGATCTGCGTCGTCGAGATGCTGGCATGGCCGAGCATCTCCTGCACCGCGCGCAGATCCTGAGACGACTGCAGGACATGCGAGGCGAACGAGTGGCGCAGCATATGCGGATGCACGCGCTGGCCAAGGCCACGCCGGCGCGCCCATGCCCCGAGCCGCGCGCCGACCACGGACGGCGAAATGCGCCGGCCTCGCGCGCCGACGAAGAGCGCTTTCTCCCCCTCGGTGGCCACCTGCTGCCTTGTCGAGATCCACACCTTGAGGGCTTGGCGCGCCTTCGCGCCCACCGGCACCGTCCGCGACTTCGAACCCTTGCCGGTGACCGTCACCTCGCCCTGCCGCAAATCGAGGCGGCCGTCGTCGACATCGAGCGCCACCAGCTCTGCCAGGCGCAGGCCGGAGGAGTAGAGGAGCTCGAACATGGCGCGGTCCTGCACGGCAAGGGGCGAGGCGTCCCCGCCGGCGTCCTCGAGAAGCTTCTGCGCCGCCTCGACCGACATTGCCTTGGGCAGCGTGCGGGACGCTTTGGGCGCACGCACGCCGAGCGCCGGGTTGGTGCGCCAGCCGCGATGCCTCGCGAGCCAGGCGAAGCAGCCCCTCCACGCCGAGAGCGTCAAGGCGAGCGTTCGGGGCGCGAAACCCCTGGCGTGCAGCATGGAGAGGAAGCGGCGCACATCGGCGGCTTCGATGGCCGAGAAGTCCTTCTCCCGGGCAAGCGAAAGCAGCAGCGCCAGCGCGTGGCGGTAGTTCTCCAGCGTCGCTGCCGCCAACCGCCTCTGGTGCTCGAGCGCCTCGATATACTCGCGGACTAGAGCCGCGCCGTCACGCCGGCCGCGCATAGCTCGCCGATGCGTCGCAGATACAGCGTGCCCATCTCCGCGTAGAAGCGCCGGGCATCCTCGCTACCCAGCACGAGCAGCCCGAACACCGCGGTCTGGCCGAGCGGCACGAGGGCAAGCGAGCGTACGTGCGCCGCCGACTCGCCGAACCACGCCTTGAAAACGCTTCCCTCCGCCGGGCCGCACTCGGGCGCGGCCATGGCTGCGGCGAGGCGGCGCTCCGACTCGCCGACCGGCGCGGCCTCGGCGAAGTCCGCCGGAACGCTCTTGCCCCACACGCGCAGCGCCACGTGCGGCACGGCGAAGTCCTCGCAAAGGTGAAAGTAGATCGACTGCCCGAGCGACGGGAAGTCCCGCGCTCCGGCGATGGCGACCGCAAGGCGATGGACCTTCTCGCTGATCGCGTCGTTCTCCTCGCCGAACTGGATCAGCTCGCCGAGCTTGCCTTCGAGCGCGCGCGCCTTCTCGCGCAACGCGACCGTCTGCCGCTCGGCGAGGGGGATGGCGCGGCCGCCATAGGGATGCGGGATGTTGATCTTCTCGAGGAGCTCCGGGTGCTGCTCGAAGAACCGCGGGTGCATCCGCAGATAGGTCGCGACGTCCTCTGGGCTCATGTTGTTGTCCTTTTTGTCAAAGCTCCATCGTTCCTTCGAACACGGCGCGCGCCGGCCCTTTCATCCACACGGCATTGTCGCCGCCCGCCCAAGAGATGGTCAACGCTCCGCCGCGCGTGTCCACGTGCACCGGCGACTGGAGTAGGCCCCGCGCGATGCCGGAAACCACCGCCGCGCAGGCACCGGTGCCGCAGGCGAGCGTCTCGCCAGCGCCGCGCTCCCAGACGCGCAGCGCGATGCGATGGCGGTCGATCACCTGGACGTAGCCCGCGTTCACGCCCTGCGGGAACCGTGCATGGCGCTCGATGCGCGGCCCCTGGGTCGTCACCGGTGCGGCGGCGACGTCCGCGACCACCTGCACGGCGTGCGGGTTGCCCATCGACACCAGCGCAAGGCCGATCTTTTCTCCCTCCACCTCGAGCAGCTCCTCCCCGGAAAGAACCGGCTTGCCCATATCCACCGCGACTTCGCCGTCATCCTCCAGCCGGGGCAGGATGGTGCCGCCGAGCGTCTCCACCCGGATCTCGCGCTTCGCCGTCAGCCCGCGGGCGTGGACGAACTTCACGAAGCAGCGCGCGCCGTTGCCGCACTGCTCGACCTCGCCGCCGTCGGCGTTGAAGATGCGGTAGCGGAAGTCTGCGTCGCGCCCGCGCGGGCGCTCGACCACCAGCAGCTGGTCGCACCCCACGCCGAGATGGCGGTCTGCAACCCGCCGAATCTGCGCTGCCGAGAGGGAGAATTCCTTCGCGGTCGCATCGATGACCACGAAGTCGTTTCCAGCGCCTTCCATCTTGGTGAAGGCGACCTTCATGCGAAGCGCTTCAGCCGCTCCCGTACCAGACGCCCGACGTCGAGCGCGAGCTCGAGAATCTTGCGTCCCTGCACGCCGCCGACTTCCACCGGCGTGCTCTTCGTAATCGAGGAGACAAAGGCCTTCGCCTGAGCGGCGAGCGCATCTCCGCCTTCGTAGCGCTCCTCGGTCTGCTCGAAGCCGCCGCCCGCCCGGCGCACGTAGCGCAGACTGCCTTTCTGCAAATCTGCGGAGACGTAGAGGTCGCTCTGAAACACGCGCAGCTTGCGCACCGGCGCCTGGCTCACACGGCTCGCCGACAGGTTGGCGACGCAGCCGTTGGCGAACTCGATGCGCGCATTGGCGATGTCGATGTCGTCGGTGAGCACGCGGAAGCCGCACGCGCTGACGTCGAGCACGTCTGCCCGGGCGAGGGCCGCGGCGAGGTCGAGGTCGTGGATCATGAGGTCGAGCACCACGTCGACCTCCGCGCCGCGCTGCTTGAAGCCCGCAAGGCGCTCGGCCTCGAGGAACACTGGCCGGTCCATGCGCTCGGCGAGGGCGCGGAACGCACGGCTGTAGCGCTCGACGTGCCCAACCTGCAGAACGCGGGCCTTCCGCTCGGCGAGCCCGATCAGCGCGTCGGCTTCCTCGATGCTCGTGGCGATCGGCTTCTCGATCAACACGTGCAAGCCGTGCTCGAGGCATGCGGACGCCACCTCGTAGTGGCGGTCTGTCGGGACCGCGATCACGGCCGCGTCAGCTTTCCCGTGGAGAATCTGCTTGAAATCCGAGAAAGCGGCGCAGCCATGCCTGCGCGCGAGCTCCGAGGCGCGCAGCCGGTTCGCATCCACCACGCCCGCAAGCTCGACGCCCGGGAGCGCAGCGAGCTTGTCCGCGTGATAGCGCCCCATGTGGCCGGCGCCGATGACGACCGCCCTCAATAGAACCTCGGCTCTCCTTCCGGGCGCGTCTTGAACCGCTTGTGCATCCAAAGGTACTGCTCCGGCATCTCGAGCACGCGCTCCTCGATGAAGGCTAGCATGCGCCGCGCGTCGCCCGCGTCGTCGCCGCTCGGAAAGCCCTGCCAGGCGGGATAAAGCCGCGCGATATAGCCGCCGCCGCCGGGCAGCATGCGGGTGACGCAGGGCACGACCGCCGCGCCGGCAAGGCGCGCGAGGTCCGAGAGGCCCGTCACGGTGGCCGCGGGCACGCCGAAGAAGGGTACGAACACCGCGCTCGAGCGGCCGAGGTCCATGTCCGGCAGGTAGTAGAACGGCGCGCCCGAACGGATCGCGCGCACCACTTTCCTCAGGCTGTCCTGGCGCGCGAAGAGCTCGCCGCCAAAACGTCGGCGCTTCTCATAGAGAAGCCGGTCGAGTGCCGGGTCCTTCTGGTGCGAGTACATGGAGGCCATGCTGCGGTCCAGCGCGAGGCGCGTGCCACCGTGCTCGGTTCCGGCGAAATGCGGCGCGAGCACGATCACCGGCCGGCCAGCGAGCGCCTCGAGGTGCTCCTCGCCCTCGATGCGGATCAGCCTGCGCAGCCGCGCCTCGCTCGACCACCAGAGGATCGCGCGCTCCACGAAACTGCGGCAGAAAGCTCGAAAGCTCGCGCGCGCCAGCCGCTCGCGCGCCGCCGGCGACATGTCCGGAAAGCATTTCTCCAGGTTGACGCGCGTCACCCGGCGCCGCTCGGGAATCAGCCAGTAGAGCCCCACGCCCAAGGCGTTGCCGATTACCGCGATGGCGGGAAGCGGCAGCAAGCGCACAAGCCACATGAGGGCGAAGACGATCCTTGTCACGGCGGCGGCCTGGCGCCCTTGGGCACCTTGTAGCGGTTGTAGCCCCACAGATACTGACCCGGGCATTCGCGCACCAGGTCCTCCAGACCGCGGTTCACCCGACGCGTCGCCGTCTCTCCGGGAAGCGGCGCGGGCAGTGGCCGCAGCACGAGCTCGTATCCCTCGCCTCGAGGCAGCCGCCTTGCGTAGGCGAGCAGGCAGAGCACTTGACCGCGCGCCGCGAGGCGAGCGGCGAGGGTCATGGTGTAGGCCTTGCGCCCGAAAAAGTCCGCCCATTCGCCTTCGCCCTCCCCAGGTACCTGGTCGGGAAGGAAGCCCGCGGCCTCGCCGCGCTTGAGCGCGGCAAGCAGGTCGCGCACCCCCGAGACGTCCGCGGGAGCGAGGCGCAGGCCGGGGCGCGCGCGCCCCTCGAGCATCAGCGGCTCAAGCCACCCAATTTTCGGCGGCCGGTAGAGCACGGTGATCGGCATGCGCTCGGCGGCGTACTGCGCTGCGACCTCGAAGCAGCCCATGTGCGGCGTGAGAAACACCACCGCCTTTCCGGCCGAGCGGGCCTCGAGCGCGGCCTCCAGCCCCTCCACGCGCTTCACGAGCGACGCCACGCGCTCGCGCGGGCGGAACCAGACCGCGGGCAGCTCGGCGAGCATCCGGCCGGCGGCGGCGATCGCCTCGCGCCGCACGCGCGGCTCGACGTATCCTGCCTGGAGAAGGTTCGCGTGCAGATGCCTGCGGTAGGTGGGAGACATCCCGTAGATCGCCCAGCCGAGCACGGTTCCGAATCGATGCGCGGCCGCGAGCGGCAATCGAGCGGCGAGCCGTAGCAGCAGCCTGGGGAAGCGGTACAAGATTTGGTATCCTTGCGGCCTTCCTCTAGAAGACACGCATGCCAATGAGCGACTTTCTCTTCACTTCCGAATCGGTATCCGAGGGCCATCCCGACAAGGTCGCCGACCAGATCTCCGATGCCGTGCTCGACGCGATTCTAAAGCAGGACAAGACCTCTCGCGTCGCGGCCGAGACGCTGGTCAAGGACAACCTCGTGGTGCTGGCTGGCGAGATCACCACGAACGCGCGCGTGAAGTACGAAGAGGTCGCCCGCAACGCCATTCGGCGCATCGGCTACATCGATCCCTCGCTCGGGTTCGACGCCGACACGTGCACGGTGCTCGTGCAATACGGCCAGCAGTCGCCGGATATCGCGCAGGGCGTGGACGAAGGAAAGGGCCTCGACCTCGAGCAGGGCGCCGGCGACCAGGGCCTCATGTTCGGCTACGCCTGCGACGAGACCCCGAGCCTCATGCCGCTGCCGATCTACCTCTCGCACCGCCTGCTCGAGCGCCATGCGGAGCTGCGGCGCAACGGCAAGCTCCCCTGGCTGCGCCCGGACGCGAAGTCGCAGGTGACCATGCGCTACGTGAACGGCAAGCCCGAGTCGATCGACACCATCGTTATCTCGACGCAGCACGCTAGGGACATGGAGCACAAGAAGCTCTCCGAAGCGGTGATCGAGGAAGTCGTGAAGCCGATGCTGCCGAAGACCATGGTGAAGGGCAAGGTCAACTACCTCATCAACCCCACCGGCGCGTTCGTCATCGGCGGACCCAAGGGCGACTGCGGCCTTACCGGGCGCAAGATCATCGTCGACACCTACGGCGGCTCCGCGCCGCACGGCGGCGGCGCGTTCTCCGGCAAGGACCCCTCAAAGGTGGATCGCTCCGCGGCCTACGCGGCGCGTTACGTGGCGAAGAACATTGTCGCCGCGGGCCTCGCCTCCAAATGCCTGGTGCAGGTCTCCTACGCCATCGGCGTTGCGCGGCCGACGAGCGTGATGGTCACCACGCAGGGCACCGGCAGGATGTCGGACGACGCGCTCTCGGCGCTCGTCACCAAGCATTTCGACCTGCGCCCCAAGGGCATCATCCAGATGCTCGACCTGCTGCGCCCGATCTACGAGAAGACCGCGGCGTACGGCCACTTCGGCCGCGAGGACCGCGACTTCACCTGGGAAGCGACCGACAAGGCCCTAGCGCTCAAGCAGGCGGCGTAGCTAGAGCTTCAGGTTCAGCACTTCCTTCACCGGGGCGGCGTGCTCGCGCATGAGCGCCTCCGCGCGCGCGCCCTCGCGGTTCTCCAGCGCCTCGACGATCGCGTGGTGCTGCCGGTGCGCGTAGCCCAGGACCGGCAGTAGTTGCGCCGGATCGCGGCTGAAGGCGACCGCGCTCGCCGAGGCGAACGGCACATGGTCGTTGCGGGCGAGCGCGTCCGCGACGATGCGGCTACCGGCCCCCTCGACGATGAGCGCGTGGAAGCGGCCGTTCATCTCGCTGTAGCGCGCTTCGTCCGCGCTTTCGAAGCGCCGCCTGGCGAGGATGGCGTCGCCCTGGGAAAGGCATTCCCTCAAGGACCGTACCAGCTCGGGCGCCGGCCCCCGTTCGGCGATGCGCCGCGCGGCGAGTCCTTCGAGCACACCGCGCGTCTCGATCGCGTCGAGCACGTCCTGTGGGCTGAACGCGCGCACCACGTAGCCACGCCGCCCGGCCGCGGCGAGCAGGCCTTCGCGCGCGAGCGCCGGCAGCGCCTGCCGGATGGGCGTACGCGATACCCCCAGCCGCGCCGCGAGCGCCACCTCTGCCAGACGCTTTCCGGGCGCGAGCTCACCCCGCAGGATCATTTCCCGCAGCCGGAGAGCGACGTTTTTGTATCCAATCACCCCGGCTCCATGGGAAAAGGGAGCGCTGGAGGGGCTGGATTGGATCCAATCATTGCGATAGAGTAGCCCTCCCCACCGGAGGAGGCAAACGCAATGCGCAACCTCGAGGAAGTCCTCAAGGCTTCGGGCAATACCGTCGACATGCTGCGCAACTCGCAGATCGGCGCCTACGTGTACCCCGTCGTACCATCAGAGTTCTCCAACTGGCGCGACGAGCAGATGGCCTGGCAGAAGACCGCGGTCCTCTTCGACCAGTCGCACCACATGGTCGAGCAGTACGTGCAGGGACCGGACACCTTGAAGCTCTTCACCTACCTCGGGATGAACAGCTTCGCCAACTTCCCGGTGAACCGCGCCAAGCAGCTTGCGCCGACCAACTACGACGGCTACGTCATCGGTGACGGCATCCTCTTCCACCTGGAAGAGAACCACATGGTGTTCGTCGGCAGGGCGCCGGCGGCAAGCTGGGTCCAGTTCCACGCCGAGACGGGCGGCTTCAACGTGAAGACGCGCAAGGACGACCGCTCGCCGGGCAACACCAAGGGTCTCGCGATCAACCGCACCAACTACCGCTTCCAGATCCAGGGGCCCAACGCCTGGAAGGTGATCGAGAAGCTGAACGGTGGGCCGCTGCCCGAGCTCAAGTTCTTCCACATGGGCACGATGAAGATCGCGGGACGCACGGTACGCACCCTGCGCCACGGCATGGCCGGCGCGCCGGGCCTCGAGATCTGGGGTCCGTATGCCGAGCGCGAGGAGATCCGCGCGGCGATCGTCGGGGCCGGCAAGGAATTCGACCTTAAGGAGGTCGGCTCGCGTGCCTACGCCACCAACACGCTGGAGTCGGGCTGGATCCCCTCGCCGCTGCCCGCGGTCTACACCGGCGAGAAGATGAAGAAGTACCGCGAGTGGCTGCCCGCCGCGAGCTACGAGGCCACCGGATCGATCGGCGGCAGCTTCGTCTCGAAGAACATCGAGGACTACTACGTCACGCCCTACGAGATGGGCTACGGCCCGTTCATTAAGTTTGACCACGATTTCATCGGCAAGGAAGCGCTGCAGAAGATGGCCGTCAAGCCGCACCGGCGCAAGGTGACGCTCGCCTGGAACGCCGACGACGTGCTCAAGGTCTGGCGCTCGATGCTCGAACAGGGCGACCCCTACAAGTACATCGACCTGCCGCTCTCGAACTACACGTCCGCGTCGTACGACCGGCTGACGCACCAGAGCAGGACTGTCGGCCTCAACATGTTCAGCGGCTACAGCTACAACGAGCGCTCGATGCTCTCGCTCGCGATCGTCGACCCGGACATCCAGCTCGGCAACGAGGTGAAGCTGCACTGGGGCGAGGAAGGCGGCGGCACGAAGAAGACCACCGTCGAGCGCCATCGGCAAATCGAGATCCGCGCCATCGTCAGCCCCGCGCCCTATGCCAAGCAGGCCCAGACGACGTATCACGAGGGCTGGCGCTCCAAGGCCACGGTGTAGGAGGAGTCCGGCCATGAGCGCACCGTTCCGCGCCGACCACGTCGGCAGCCTCCTCCGCCCGCACGAGCTGCATGACCTGCGCGCGCAGGTGCGCGCGGGCAAGGCCGACGCCGCGAAGCTGCGCGAGGCCGAGGACCGCCTGATCCGCGAGGTGGTGCAGCTGCAAGAGGACCTCGGCCTGCCCGCGATCACCGACGGCGAGTTCCGCCGCGACTGGTGGCACATCGACTTTCTCGCCGGCTTCGACGGCATCGAGCTCGTCGCCGAGGAAGATCCCTACCATGGCATCCAGTTCAAGGGCGCCGAGGCGAAGCCGCCGACCATGTTCGTGAGAGGGAAGCTGCGCCGCACGAAGCCGAGCATGGTGCCCCACTTCGCGTTCCTGAAGAGCGTCGTCAAGCGGGGCGTGCCGAAGTTCACCATGCCCTCCCCGGCGATGCTGCACGCGCGGGGCGACCGCGAGTCGATCCGCAAGGCCTACCCGAACGCCGACAACTTCTGGGCCGACCTCACGCAGTGCTACCGCGAGGAGATCGCGGAGCTCTACAAGGCCGGCTGCCGCTACCTGCAGATCGACGACACCACCATCGCGATGTTCGGCGACCCGAAGGTGCAGGAGCAGTTCCGCAAGCTCGGCGACGATCCGAAGAGGGACGTGGCGGTCTACGCCGAGGCGGTCAACCAGGCAATCCGCGACGTGCCCGACGACATGACGGTCGCGATCCACACCTGCCGCGGCAACTTCAAGAGCACCTGGCTCGCGAGCGGCAGCTACGACTACGTCGCCGAGACCGCGTTCTCGAAGATAGACGTCGACGGGTTCTTTCTCGAGTTCGACGACGAGCGCTCCGGCGGCTTCGAGCCGCTGCGCCACGTCACTAAGGGCAAGCGGGTCGTCCTCGGGCTGGTCTCTTCCAAGGTTCCCGCCCTGGAAGACAAGCAAATGCTGAAGCGCAGGATCGAGGCCGCGTCCCAGTTCGTCCCTCTCGAGAACCTCTGCCTGTCGCCGCAGTGCGGCTTCTCGAGCACGCACCACGGGAACAACCTCACGGTCGAGCAGGAGAAGGCGAAGCTCAAGCTCTGCGTCGACACGGCAAGAGAGATGTGGGGGGAACTCTGAAGGCGATCCCCGACACCACGATCTTCGACCTGCGCGCCTCGCGCCGGGGGTTGCGGCTGAACAAGATGTGCGGCTCGCTGTGCTCGCCGGAGAACCGCGCGGCCTTCAAGCGCGACGAGGAAGCCTACATGGCGAAGTTCGAGCTGACCGAAGAGGAGAAGAACCTCGTCCGCAAGCGCGATTTCGCCGGACTGATCCACGCCGGGCTCAACATCTACTGGATGCTCAAGCTCGGCTCGGTCACCGGCAACAGCCTCTACCGCATGGGCGCCCAGATGCGCGGCGAGTCCTACGAAGAGTTTCTTTCCACGCGAAACTTCAAGGATGCCGTCTAGGATCGTCGGCGGGATCGGTCTGTCGCACGTGCCCTCGGTGGGCGTGGCCTACGACCGCGGCAAGCTGCAAACGCCGGCGTGGAAGCCGCTCGCCGATGCCTACGTTCCGGTCAGGGCGTGGCTGGAGAAGCTGAGACCCGACGTGGCGATCGTGGTCTACAACGATCACGGCGCCGACTTCATGCTCGAGAAGTACCCGACGTTCGCCATCGGCGCGGCGGATTCCTACGCCATCGCCGACGAGGGCTTCGGCACCCGCCCGCTGCCCACGGTGCGCGGGGATGCGGAATTCTCGTCCCACGTCATCGAAGGCCTCATCGAGGACGAATTCGACCTGACGGTCTGCCAGGAGATGGGCGTCGAGCACGGCTTCCTCGTGCCCATGAACCTGTGCTTCGAGCACGGCCCGCAGGGCTGGCCGGTCGCCTCGGTGCCGCTGCAGGTGAACGTGATCCAGCACCCACTGCCCACCGGGCCGCGCTGCTTCAAGCTCGGCCAGGCGCTACGGAAGGCGGTCTCGTCCTACGAGAAAGACCTCAAGGTCATCGTCATGGGCACCGGAGGGATGTCGCACCAGCTGCAGGGCAAGCGCTTCGGGTTCATGAACGAGCGGTTCGACCAGATGTTCCTCGACAGGCTCGAGTCCGACCCCGAAGAGCTGGCGAAGCTCTCGCACGAGGAGATCATGGAGCAGGCGGGCGCCGAGGCGGTCGAGCTCATCATGTGGCACGTCATGCGCGGTGCGCTCTCGCCGCAGGCGAAGCGCGTGCACCGCCACTACTACGCGCCCATGACCACCGGGATGGGGCTGATCACGTTTCAGGAACCCCAGGCGACATAGCCACCCGCCAGCGCGGCGATCGCCAGCGTGAAGAGCAGCCGCCGCACGGGGCGGTCGCTTACCATCCTGCGCAAGAGTCCGACAGGCCGCGGCACGCGCCGATCGCGGCGCGACGGCGACGACAGCCGCTCGAGCGCCTTGGCGGCGTCGAATTGCCGCGAGAGGGGCAGGCGCGTATCGGTGGCGATGGCGCGCGCGGGCGGCGCTTCGCTGGTCGGCGTCGGGCTCGGTTCGATTCTCAGCGTGCGCGTGCCGTCGGTCTCGTGAGACGCGGGGCGGGCGCGCAGCTCGGCGAAGCAGGTCGAGAGGTCGCTGGCGAGCTCGCGCGCGTCCTGGTAGCGCACCGCGGGATCTTTCTTCAGCGCGCGAGCGAGCACGAAGTCGAGCATCGCCGGCAGCTCGGGGTTGAGGCGCGAGGGCGGCTCGTGCTCCTGGTGGGTGACGTTGTGCATGATCTGCGTCATCTCTTCGCCGCCGAATAGCTTCGTGCCGGTCAGCATCTCGTAGAGCACGATGCCGAGCGAGAAAATGTCGGAGCGCTGGTCGACGGGCTGGCCGGCGACCTGCTCGGGCGACATGTACCTCGGCGTGCCCAGCACCATGCCGCTGACCGTCTTGTGGTCCGCCGCGCGCATGCGCGCCAGGCCGAAGTCCATGATCTTCGCGTGCCCGCTGTCGAGCAGCATGATGTTGCCCGGCTTGATATCGCGGTGGACGATACCGCGCTCGTGCGCGAAGGCGAGCCCGTCGGCGACCTGGCGCGCCACCTCCACCGCCTCGGCGGGCGGCAGCGCGCCCTCCTGCAGCCGCGTGCGCAGGTCGGTGCCCTCGAGCAGCTCCATGGCGAGGTAGGCGACACCGTCCGCCTCGCCGAAATCGTGCGCGGTGACGATGCTCGGGTGCGTGAGCTTTCCGGCCGCCTTCGCCTCCAGGAAGAAGCGCTTGCGGTACTCGTCGCGCCCTTCGGCGCCATCGGCGACGATGATGGTCTTGAGCGCCACCACCCGGTCGAGCGCCGGGTCCTGCGCCCGGTACACGACGCCCATGGCGCCGCGCCCAAGCTCGCCAAGGATCTTGTAGCGGCCAATGGTCTTCTTCTTCGCCATCAGTAGCTCGCCCTGCGCACCAGCTCGCGCCAGTAGGGCTGCACTTTCTGCGTCATTGCATCCACGAAAGGCTCCCGCCCCTCCTTGGCGACGCGCACGCCCACGCCGCCGCCGACGAGCGCGAGCACGAGCACCAGGCTCGCGGCCGCGTAGCGCCGGTTGCGGCGGCGCGGCGCCGCGGCATCGGGCACGAACACTTCATGGCGCCGCAGGCCGCCGTCGGTGAACGTGCCTGCCGGCCCGAGCGTCGCCTCGAGGCCCGGCTCGAGATCGGCGAGCGCGTCGCGAAAGCTGCGCGAGGCGAGCAGGCGCGAGGCGCCGGCGTGCTCGGCGAGCGCTGCCGCGACCGCGATGCCGTCTCCGGTCATACCGCCCTTCTCGACGACCTGTACGGCGCCATGATTGATGCCCGCGCATAGCGGAAGCCCGGCGGCCGACGCGGCGAGCGAGCGCTCGGCGAGGCGCAGCGCGCCGCGCGGGTCGCCCAGCACTACCACGGCCGCGCCGTCGGCGGCTTCCAGAACCACGCGTGACCCCGGATGGAGCTCGGCCAGCGTGACGGCGAGCGCGGCCTCGAGCTGCGCCCGCAGCCGCGCCTGCTCGCTCGCCGCGCGGCGGGAGAATTCGGGCACCTTCAGGAACACCACGGTGGCGACGGGGGACGCACTCATCGGACCGGCAGGATGCAGCCTCCGGGCATCTTTGAAAAGGAAATACGCCGGGTTAGAATTTCCCCCGCTGAGGAGCGTTGCGTCCCCGCCCCGGGGTCAGGCTCAGCGAAACGCATTACCCCATCAACGGCGCTCGCACCGGAAACGGTGCGGGCGCTTTGCTTTTCCGGAGACCGTTTGCCATGAACGCAGCCGTCGTAGATCCGAAGTTCACCGATTACCGCGTCGCCGACCTAAAGCTCGCGGACTGGGGGCGCAAGGAGATCCTGATCGCCGAGTCCGAGATGCCGGCGCTCATGGCGATCCGCGCCGAGTATGCGACGAGAAAGCCATTGAAGGGCGCGCGCGTCGCGGGATCGCTGCACATGACGATTCAGACCGCGGTGCTGATCGAGACGCTGAAGACGCTGGGCGCCGAGGTGCGCTGGGCCTCGTGCAACATCTTCTCCACGCAGGACCACGCCGCCGCGGCGATCGCCGCGAGGGGGACACCCGTTTTCGCCTACAAGGGCGAGTCGCTCGACGAGTACTGGGAGTACACCCACCGGATCTTCGAGTTCGGCGCTCAAGGGCCGAACATGATCCTCGACGACGGCGGCGACGCCACGCTTCTCGTGCACCTCGGGCAGAAGGCCGAGCGGGATCGCTCGGTGCTCGCCAAGCCGACCAGCGAGGAAGAACTTTCCTTGTATAGGGCAATTGAAAAGCGGCTCAACGCCGACCCCGGCTGGTACTCGCGCGTCGCCAAGGACATCAAGGGCGTCACCGAAGAAACCACCACCGGCGTGCACCGCCTCTACCAGATGGCGAAGGAGAAGCGGCTGCTCTTCCCCGCGATCAACGTGAACGACTCGGTCACCAAGTCCAAGTTCGACAACATCTACGGCTGCCGCGAGTCGCTCGTCGACGGCATCAAGCGCGCGACCGACGTGATGGTGGCCGGCAAGGTCGCGGTAGTCGCGGGCTACGGCGAGGTCGGCAAGGGCTCGGCGCAGGCGCTGCGGGGCCTGCAGGCCCAGGTGTGGGTGACCGAGATCGACCCGATCTGCGCGCTGCAGGCGGCGATGGAGGGCTACAGGGTGGTGACGATGGACTACGCCGCCGACAAGGCCGACATCTTCGTCACCGCCACCGGCAACTTCAACGTCATCACGCACGGGCACATGAAGCGGATGAAGAACAACGCCATCGTGTGCAACATCGGTCACTTCGACAACGAGATCGACATCGCGAGCCTCAAGGCCTGCAAGTGGGACAACATCAAGCCCCAGGTCGACCACGTCATCTTCCCCGACGGAAAGCGCATTATCCTGCTCGCGGAAGGAAGGCTGGTGAACCTCGGCTGCGCGACGGGCCATCCCTCCTACGTCATGAGCTCCTCATTCGCCAATCAGGTGCTCGCGCAGATCGAGCTCTTTACCAACACGGCGAACTACCCCGTCGGCGTGTACATCCTGCCTAAGCACCTGGACGAGAAGGTGGCGCGCCTGCAGCTTTCCAAGCTCGGCGCGATGCTCACGGAGCTGACCGACGAGCAGGCGCGCTACATCGGCGTGGCGAAAGAAGGCCCCTACAAGTCCGACCATTACCGGTACTGATGAAAGTCCTCGTGATGGGCGCGGGCGGCGTCGGCGGTTATTTCGGCGCCCGCCTGCTGCAAGCCGGGTGTGAGGTCATCTTCATCGCCCGCGGCCGGCACTTGGAGGTGCTGCAGAAGGACGGCCTGACGCTGAAGAGCCCGCTCGGCGATACCAGGATCGCCGTGAAGGCGCTACAGGATCCCGCGCAGGCCGGGAGGGTCGAGGTGGTGCTTTTCTGCGTGAAGCTATGGGACACCGAGGGCGCCGCCGAGCAGGTTAAGCCCGTGATCGGTCCGGAAACCATCGTGATCCCGTTCCAGAACGGCGTCGAGTCGATCGAGCGTCTCAGGAAGGTCCTCCCGGAGAAGTGCGTGATGGGCGGCTCGGCCTACATCGGTACTCGCATCGCCTCGCCGGGGGTGATCGAACACACGGGCACGATGGCGCGCATCCGCTTCGGCGCGCTCGTGCCGGCGCAGCGCCAGCCCGCAGAGCGCTTCCTCGCCGCTTGCCGCAAGGCAGGCTTTGGCGCGGAACTCGAGGAGGACATCGTCTCGATCAACTGGGAGAAGTTCATCTTCCTCGTTGCGCTTTCGAGCGCCACTGCGGTGGCGCGCGCGCCGCTTGGCATGGTGCGCTCGGATCCCGATCTGCGTTGGCTCTTCGAAGAGGCGATGCGCGAGACCTACCGTCTTGCGCTCGCGAGAAACGCGAAGCTGCCGCCCGACTTCGTCGACAAGCAGCTCGCCTTCGCCGACTCGCTGCCGGCCGAGATGCGCGCCTCGCTGCTGCACGACCTGCAGGCCGGCGGCAGGCTTGAGGCGCCCTGGCTCTGCGGCGCAGTGGCGCGCATGTCGCGCGAGGCAGGGCTCGACGCACCAGTGAATCACGCGGTATATGCGGCGCTCAAGCCTTACATCGGTGGATCTGAAGTCCAAGCTCGCTGACCCGGCGCAGGGCGTCCTCCTCTACGGCACGACGCCGCCGCGCCTGGGAACCGCCGCCACGGACGTCGACTCGGCGGTGGAGAAGCTCGCCGCGCGCCTCTCGGGCCTGCCGCTGGACGGCCTGGTGGTCTACGACATCCAGGACGAGACCGGACGCACCGCGACGCCGCGGCCCTTCCCGTTCTCCGGCACCCTCGACCCGCGCGGCTACGCCGCGGCGCTCGAGCAGCGACTTGGCCTGCCGGCGATCACCTACAAGGCGCTCGGCGAGGCCGACGAGGCGCAGTGGAGCACGTGGCTTTTCGAGGCAGCGCACCTGCACCGCCTGCGCTTCGTGTCGGTCGTGGGGCGTCCGACCTCCGGAGTGCGCTACGAGCTCACGCTCTCGCGCGCCATCCGCCTCGCCGCGGCGCACGCCGCCGGCTTCACCGTCGGCGGCGTGGCGATCGCCGAGCGGCATACCGCCGAGCGCAGCGAGTCGGCGCGGCTCCTCGCGAAGGGCCTGGAGGGCTGCGCATACTTCATCTCGCAGACGGTCTACCATGCGCCGCCGACCGAGCGCCTGCTGGCGGACTACCTGCGCGACTGCCGCGGCGCGGGGCTCGAGCCTCGGCGTGTAGTGCTCACCTTCGCACCCTGCGGTCGCGAGCGGACGCTCGCCTTCCTGCGTTGGCTCGGCGTCAACGTTGCGCCCGAGGCCGAGCGCGCCATCCTGGGCGCCGCCCGGCCGCTAGAAAGATCGATCGAGATCTGCCGCGACAACCTGCGCCGCATCCTCGATCATCCGTATGCTGCCCACATCCCGCTCGGGGTGAATGTCGAGAGCGTCTCGATCCACCGCGACGAGATCGACGCGAGCGTCGAGCTCTTCCACGCACTGCGCGAAGTGCTTGCCGGCCGATGAAAGCGCTCATCAAGAAGTAGCGAGCCGCCAGGGCGCGCCCGGGGCGTCTCGGCAAGCGCCATAGCGAAACGGCATGGCGTCGCGGCCGGGCGTGAGAAAGCGCAGATCCACGAACCAGACGCAGGTCGAGCCCGAACTCGTGCCATCGAACGCCGGCAGGTCGGCGAACCAGCGGTACACCGCGAGCGCGGGCGACTCCCACGCTTCCCGGGCGATCGCGCTCCCGTAGCGCGGCCGGCTCTCCCAGCGCGCCTGTGCGCGCGGCAGGTACGCAGCGTCGAGGCGCGACACAAAGCCATCGCCGGGCCGATAGCCCGGCGGCTCCTCGCGAACGAGATTGATGTGCGCGAAGTAGTGCTCGCTGTCGGTGCTCACGAACACCGTCCAGTTGAAGGGCGATACCGGGCGCGGGTGCGCTTCGATGCGCGCTCCCGCCAACGCTCTCTTGTTTGCAAAGGATTCCGCGAACTCGAGCGCCTGTTGCCTCTGCGCGTACTGCAGGCCGACGTAGCCGGCGAGCACCAGGCTCGCCGCGAGCGCCGGAACTTTCGAGCGGTGCCACAGCGCCGAGCCGACCAGCCCGGCCATGATAATGCCGGTGAACCACAGGTCGATGATGAAGGTCGTCCCGATGCTTGCCCGCCAGTCGGAAAGCGGGGCAAGCACGATCGTGCCGAAACTCGTGATCAGGTCCCCCGCGATGTGCGCGTAGAGCGCCATGACAGTGACGGGATACAGCGCGCGCCAGCCGCCCTGCTCCCGGAGCAGCTTGGAAAGCAGCCACGCGAGCAAGAGCGCCCAGAGCGGCGCAAGCAGCACGGAGTGCGTCACCCCGCGATGGTGCAGGAGGTACTCCACCGGGCCGATGAGGCCGATGACGAAGTCAAGGTCTGGCGCCGCGGCGGCGAAGAAGCCGGCGGCGACGCGACGCGGCGTCGAGCGCGGCCGCGCATCCTTCGGCGCCGTGGCGCGCGCAAGCAAAGCCCCCGAGAGAGCGTGGGTCAGCGTGTCCATGAAAAGATCGGGGTCAGACCCCGATCTTAATCAAGCGGCGCGCTTCTTCCGCTGGGCGTCCTTGACATGCATCTGCGCGTAGGCGCCGTGCGCCGCGGCCTCGGCATCGCCGACGTGCACCGGCAGCCCCATGTCGGAGAGCACCGAGCCGAGCGCCGAGAGGCACAGCATCACGTTGTCCGGGCGGCAGGAATAGCCCATCAGGCCGAAGCGCCAGATCTTGCCCTTCAGCGGCCCGAGCCCGGCGCCGATCTCCAGGCCGAATTCGCCCAGCAGACGCTTGCGCACTTCCTCCTCGTTCACGCCCTCGGGGCAGAGCGCGGCGTTCATCTGCGGCAGCTGGGACTGCTCCTTCACCAGGAACTTGAGCCCCATCGCTTCCAGGCCCGCCTTGAGCGCGATGTGGTGACGCAGGTGCCGCGCCCAGGAGTTCTCCAACCCCTCCTCGCGGATGAGGAGCAGCGCCTCGTGCAGCGCGAAGAGGGAGTTCGTCGGCGCGGTGTGGTGGTAGGTGCGCGTGCCGGCGTTCCAGTAGCCGAGCAGCAGGTTCATGTCCATGAACCAGCTGTGGATCTTGTCCGTGCGCGCCTTTACATGCTCCACCACGCGCTCGGAGAACGAGACGGGCGAGAGGCCGGGAGTGCACGACAGGCACTTCTGGCTCGCGGAGTAGATGGCGTCGATCTCCCACTCGTCGACTTTGACCGGCGAGCCGCCGAGGGAGGTGACTGCGTCGACGATGACGAGCGCATCGTGCTTGTGCGCAATCTTCGTGAGCTCGCGGGCGTCCGACTGGCAGCCGGTCGAAGTTTCGGCGTGAACGAAGGCGACCACCTTCGCGTCGCGGTTCTTTTTCAGCGCGTCCTCCAGCTTCTGCGGGTCGACCGGCTCGCCCCACTTGTCCTCCACCACGACCGGCTTGCCGCCGCAGCGGACCGCGTTCTCGAGCATCCGGCCGCCGAAGACGCCGTTTTGGCACACGATCACCTTGTCGCCTGGCGCCACCATGTTGACGAAGCAGTACTCCATGCCGACCGATCCGGGGCCGGAGAGCGGGAAGGTGAGCGAGTTCTTCGTCTGGTAGACATAGCGCAGCAGGCTCTTGAGCTCCTCCATCATCTCTACGAACACCGGGTCGAGGTAGCCAATCGCCGGCTGGCTCATGGTAGTGAGCACCCGCGGATGGATCTCCGTGGGGCCCGGGCCCATCAGCGTGCGCTGCGGGGGATGGAAGGACTGAATGCGCTTGGCAGGGGCGTAGGTGGTCATGGTGTCCTCGGAGGAGATCCCGAACGGCGCGTTCTCGGGGCGGGACTTCACGCGCACGGGATTCTTCAGGCTGGCTTCGTTGATGACGTCGATCGCGCTGATACGGCCCTCGGTGACGCGCTCGACCTCGCCGGCCCAGCGCGCCGGCACGTAGCCGGTCTTGACCCAGTGGTGCACAACCGCCCGGTCGAGCTGGAAGGCGCGCGCGACTTCCGCTTGGCTGCCGAAGATCTCGACTAGGCGTTCTGCTGAGTTCATGCTTGGCAGGCTAGCATGTCAAACCGCTCTTGACAAAGAAAACTTCGAACTGGCATTTAATGGTACGAAAGACGTACCATTAGCACGTGACGCGAGCGCAACCTTCCAGCGAACCCGATCTGCATTCCCGCGCGAGTCGTGAGCGCCTTGCGCGCATGGTCGTTCAGCTGCTCGAGCGCTGGAAGCTATCCGCCGTAGACCAGGCCGTGCTGCTCGGCCTGTCGACGAACTCCCGCTCTACCCTCGCCCGCTACCGGCGCGGCGAGCCGCTCGCCGACAGCCCGGATCTGCTCGCCCGCGCCGGCCACTTGCTCGGCATCCACAAGGCCCTGCGCATCGTATTTCCGCACGACCTGGATCTCGCGTATCGCTGGGTTAGCGCGCCCAACCGCCGCTTCGGCGCCGAGGCGCCGCTCGCGATCATGAAGCGCTACGGCTACGAAGGCATCCTCGCCGTGCGCCGCTACCTCGACTTCGAGCGGGGCCGCTAAGCTCTGGTCGAGGCGCTCATCCGAGAGGTCGTGGATTTCCACGGCGACGTGGTGCGCAACATCAAGGGCATCCGCGTCTCGCAGTCGCTCTTCGACGACCTGTCGCCCGACCCGCGGGACCAGGCGGTCGCGATCGCCGCCGAGAGTGCGGAGCGCATTCCGACCGAGGCGCCGCTCCTCACCCGGGCCTTCGACTACGGGTCGGTGATTACCTACCCGTTCGTGCCGCACAACTGGCACGCCACGCGCTGGTCCGACGGCCTCTCCTACGGGGTCTGGTACGGCTCGCTCGCGCTGGAGACGACGGTAGTAGAGACCGTCTACCACTGGCACCGCTTCGTCATGGACGCCTTTCCGGCACTCGGCCGAGAGATCACCGGCGAGAGGCGCGTGCTGGACGTGCACTGCGCGGCGATCCTGATCGACCTGCGCCGCGCCGCGGAGCCGCGTCTCACTGACCGGCGCGACTACGCCTTCCCCCAGGCGCTCGGTCGCCACCTGCACGAGCGCTCGCAGAACGGCGTGCTGTGCCGCTCGGCCCGCTGCGACGGCAACAACGCCGCCATCTTCGATCCGCGCTGCCTGTCCGACGTGCGCGACCGCTGCTTCCTGACCTATCGCATGTGGCCATCGAGAGATCACGTCCAGGTGGAGCGCACCCCCGGTGAGACCTGGCTCGAGATCAACCCGAGCAGCCTGTACTAACATGGGGCGGTGAAACCCGAAACCATTCGGCTCAAACCCGAAACGGCGGCCGAAGCCTGGCTCGCGCTGCTCGCCGCGCGCGGCATCGACTATCTCTTCGCCAACGGCGGAACCGACTTCGCGCCACTCGTCGAGGCGTACGCCAAGGGACGCAGCCTCGGCTGGCGCCTGCCCGAGATCGTCATCGTGCCGCACGAGAACCTCGGCGTGGCGATGGCGCACGGCTACACCATGCTCACCGGCCGCCCGCAGGCGATGATGGTGCACGTCGGTGTCGGAACGGCGAACGCGATCAACGGGCTCATCAACGCCGCGCGCACCCATACGCCAATCCTCTTCACCGCCGGACGCACGCCGATCACCGAGTCGGGCGCGCTGCCCGCGGCGCGCAACAACTACATCCACTGGGCGCAGGAGCACTTCGACCAGGGCGCGATGCTGCGCGAGTTCATGAAGTGGGACTACGAGTTGCGCCACGCCGAGCAGGTCGAGACCGTGATCGACCGCGCGCTGGCGATCGCCAAGAGCGAGCCTCGGGGGCCGGTCTACGTCACGTTGCCGAGGGAGATCCTCGCCTCTCCCTTTAGTGGCTCTTTTTCTGAAGCATCGACGATCGTTCCGGCTTCTCCGCCCGCTGCCGATCCGGATACGCTGGAAGAAGCGGCGAAGCTCCTCGGGCGAGCTCAGAAGCCGCTCATCATCACCGCCAATGCCGGGCGCACCGTCGAGAGCGCCCGGACGCTTCGTCTCCTCGCGGAGACGTTCGCCATCCCGGTCATCCACTACCGGCCGCGCATGCTGGCGCTACCCACCGAGCACCCGATGGCCGCGGGCTGGGATCCACACACCGCGCTCAAGGACGCCGACGTCGTGCTCGTGGTCGACTGCGACGTGCCCTGGATACCGGCTCAAGGCGGGCCGCAGCCCGATGCGAAGATCGTCCACGTCGGGCCCGATCCGCTCTTCGCGCGCTATCCGCTGCGCGGCTTCCGCACCGATATCGCGCTCGCCGGCGCGCTCGCCCCGACGTTAGCGGCGCTCTGCGAGCGCACGCAGAAGCACGCCTCGTCTCCCGCGGCGATCGAGGACCGCAGGAAGGAAACGTCTTCTCGGAATCAAGTTCTGCGCGGGAAGGCGCGGAGCGGCTTGCAGCCGGCTCCGGGAACCATCACGGGCAAGTGGGCGAGCGCGTGCCTGAACCGCGTCATGGGCGAGGATGCGATCCTCGTGAACGAGTACCCAGTGGTGCTCGAGGAGGTGACGATCGCCGAGCCGATGCGCTACTTCGGCACGCCGCCTTCCGGCGGTCTCGGTTGGGGAATCGGGGCCGCCCTCGGCGCCAAGCTCGCCGCGCGCGACAAGACCGTGGTGGCGGCGCTCGGCGACGGCGCGTACATGTTCGGGAATCCGACGCCCGGTCATTTCGTCGGCGAGGCAATGCAGCTACCGGTCCTGTATATGATCTTCAATAACGCGCGCTGGGCGGCGGTGCACCGCTCGACGCTCGCGACCTACCCCAAAGGCTTCGCTTCAAAGCAAGCCGCACCGCCCTTCGCGACACTCGAGCCCTCGCCGCGCTTCGAGCACGTCGTGCGGGCTTCCGGCGGACACGGCGAGCGCGTCTCCGAGCCGAAGGACCTGATGCCCGCGCTCGAGCGTGCCATGCGCGTGGTGCGCGAGGAGAAGCGCCAAGCGCTCCTCAATGTCTGCCTGGAAGCGAGCTACGTAAAGACCAGCTAGTGCTCGGCGGGAGCCGGCGCGGCAAAGCTTGCCGGAAACGCGGGGCCGATGCGGCCGACGAAGGGTAGCTTGACGCCCGAGGCGCTAACACCGAAGTTAAGGCCCAGAAGGTTAAGCTCCACACCCTCGACGCCGCTCACGGCGAAGCCGAGGAGGCCGGCGAGCGAAAGCTGGAAGCCGCTGCCGCTCGGCGCGCTGGAGAAGATCGAGCTGCCGAGGTAGTCCTTGCCGATCGCCGTCGCCGGGAGATTCGCTTCCAGCTCCGGCACCGCGCGCGTGATCCATGCCGTGAAGGTGTTCGAGTTCGGCCCCGGGAAGAGCGTGTACTCCTTCGCGTAGGGATAGGTCTGGACGGCCTTTTCGATCCGCCTGATCATCTCGTCGACGCCCTCGCCGCGCTTTTCGGCGTACAGCTCGGGCTCCGAGCCATACCAGCGCCCGTCGGGCGCGCGGTTGCGGACCACCACGGCCGTGTTCGACCAGCGAAGCCGCCAGCCCATCACCTCGTAGATCGTCCACTCCGGCGCGCCGGTCGGTTTCACCGCGACCCAGGTATGCACGCCGAAGAAACCCTTGGCTCCACGCGTGCGCGCACCGTAAACCTGGACCACGGCTTCCTTGACCAGCGCCGGGTCCGGAGCGAGGCCGATCGGGTCGCGGCTCGCACCGCGCCAGTCCTGGGCGGTCACCGTCGCCCCGCCCGCCCCGACAAGAAGCGCCGTACCGAGCGCATAGAAGAGCTTCCTGATCATCGCTGCCGCGATTCTAACGCCCGCACGTGTCATGCTTCCTTCGACATGGGCAAGAGCGCCGCCCGGCGTGCGGAAGTTCCTGACGGCTAGCCCCCGTACAGGCGCTTGAGCACCTCGTCGTTCATGCGGAAGCTCTGTCCCTCGCCGGGAAACACGCCCGAGCGCACCTCCTCGGCATAGCGCGCGATCGCGTCCTTGATCGTCGTGCCCGCTTCGGCGTAGCGCTTTACGAAGGTCGGAGTGAATCCCTGGAAAAGGCCGACCAGATCGTGGAATACGAGCACCTGCCCGTCGCACGCCGGCCCGGCGCCGATGCCGATCGTGGGGACGCCGATGCGCGAGGTGATGAGCCGCGCGAGCGGCGCCGGGACGAGCTCGAGCACCACGCCCCAGCATCCGGCGCGCTCGAGCGCAGCCGCCCCGTCCGAGACGCGCCGCGCCGTGTCGATGTCCTTGCCTTGCAGTTTGTAGCCGCCGAGCGCGGAGGCGGTTTGCGGCGTGAGGCCGACATGCCCGAGCACCGGCACGCCCGCGCGCACCAAGGCGTCGACGATCGGCACCACTTCCTCGCCGCCCTCGAGCTTCACCGAGTCGGCGCCCGCTTCCTTCATCAGGCGGGCAGCACTAGCGAGCGCTTGCTCCGCCGTGCCGTATGAGAGGAACGGCAGGTCGGCCACAAGGAAGGCTTCCGGCGCCCCGCGCCGTGCCGCCTTCGTGTGGTGCACCATATCCTGCAGCGTCACCGGCAGCGTGCTGTCGTAGCCCAGCACCACCATTCCGAGCGAATCGCCCACGAGCAGCAGGTCGATGCTCGCCTCGGCCGCGAGCCGCGCGCTCGGGTAGTCGTAGGCGGTCAGCATGACAAGGCGCGCGCCCTTGGAGCGCTTGAGCTGCAGCACGGTAGGCTTCTTCATCGTGGTGGTGGATTTCTTCACTTCAGGCTCGCGAAGTCGAAGAGCTTGCGATCGAGAAGGTGGGAGGGGCGAACATCCGTCAGCGCGCGAACGATCGACTGGACGCGCCCCGGATGGCGGCGCTGCCAGTCGGCGATCATCTGCCCGATTTCCTTGCGCTCGAGATTTTCTTGGGAGCCGCAGAGCGTGCAGGGAATGATCGGGAAGTCACGTTGCGCGGCATAGGCGGCGAGGTCCGACTCGGCGACATAGGCGAGGGGTCGGATCACGACGTGCCGGCCGTCGTCCGAGCGCAGCTTCGCCGGCATGGCCTTGAGCTGCCCGCCGTGGAAGAGGTTGAGGAAGAACGTGGCGAGGATGTCGTCGCGGTGGTGGCCGAGCGCGATCTTCGTCGCGCCCAGCTCGCTCGCTACACGGTACAGCACTCCGCGGCGCAGCCGCGAGCAAAGCGAGCACATCGTGTTGCCCTCCGGGATCACCCGCTTCACCACCGAATAGGTGTCCTGCTCGACGATGCGGAAAGGCACGCCCCGGCCCTCCAGGTAGGCCGGAAGCACCTCGGCGGGGAAGCCCGGCTGCTTCTGGTCGAGGTTGACAGCGACGAGCTCCAAATCCACCGGCGCCTTCTCGCGCAGCGAGATGAGGATGTCGAGGAGCGCATGGCTGTCTTTCCCACCCGACATGCACACCATCACGCGGTCGCCCGCCTCGATCATACCGAAGTCTGCGATCGCTTCGCCTACCTGCCGGCGCAGGCGCTTGGCGAGCTTCCCCGCCTCGTAGGCCGACTTGCGAGGATCGCGATGAAGGCGAAGCGGTCGGGTGCTCACGAAGGGGTGGCGAGCTTCAGGCCGGCGATGCCAAGGACGATGAGCGCGATCGATGCCATCCGCAGTGCATCCCGAGGCTCGTCAAACAATACCATGCCGAGGATGGCGACGCCCACCGCGCCGATTCCTGTCCACACCGCATACCCGGTACCGATCGGGATGGCTCGCACCGCGAGCGCGAGGAAGTAGACGCTCGCGATCATTGCGGCCGCGGTAATAGCCGAGGGCACCAGGCGAGTGAAGCCATCGGTGTACCTAAGGCCGACTGCCCAGACCACCTCGAGCAGCCCGGCGAGCGTGAGCCAGACCCAGGCCATGCGTGCTTCTCCTACAGGAAAATCGAGCGGCCGCCGTCGACGGCGAGTATCTGCCCCGTGATAAAGGTTGCGCTCGCGAGAAATTCCACCGCCTGTGCGATGTCATCGGGGCTGCCGATACGCGCGAGCGGCGTCGTGGCAACGATTCGGGTGCGTTCTGCGGGCGGAAACTGCCCGTCGTCGGGCCAGGCGATCGCACCCGGCGACACGCCGTTCACCCGCACGCGTGGCGCGAGCTCGAGCGCGAGCGAGCGCGTGAGCGCGGCGAGCCCGGCCTTTGCGACGCTGTACAGGGGGTAGCCCTTGAGCGGCCGCTCGGCGTGGATGTCCACTACGTTGACGATCGCGCCCTCGCGCTTCGCGAGCTCGGGGGCAACCTGCTGGGAGATGAAAAGCGGCGCTCGCAGGTTCGAGCCGACGAGTTCCTCCCAGTGCGACGCCTCGATCGCGCCGACCGGGACCGGGAAAAAGGTCGACGCGTTGTTCACCAGCAAGTCGAGCCGCCCGAAGGCGTCAAGCGCTGCCGAGACGAGCGCCCGCGGCGCGACCGGCGCGAGCAGCTCCGCCTTCACCTTCGCCGCGCTGCCCGGACGACGCGCGTTCAGCTCGCTCTCGAGCCGGGCGGCGTCCGGTTCGGAGTCGCGGTAGTGGATCAGCACGCTCGCGCCTGCGCCATGCAGCCGCCGGACGATCGCCGCGCCGAGGCGGCGTGCTCCGCCGGTGACGAGCGCCGTCTTGCCTTCCATCATGCCGTTGAATTCTAGGGTAGATTCGCCGCATGCCGGCCCGCGAGCGGATCGCACGGGAGATCGCCGCGCGTGGCGGCTGGATACCGTTCGCGCGCTACATGGAGCTCGCGCTCCAGCACTACTACGGCGCGCGCGCGCAGGGCATCGGCGCCGGCGGCGACTTCGTTACGGCGCCGGAGCTCGGGACGCTCTTTGGCAGGACACTGGCCCGCAGCTTGCCGTTCGAGAGGGTCTTGGAACTTGGCGCTGGGACTGGAAAGCTGGCCGAGGTCATCCTTTCCGAGCGCCGCTGCGAGTACACCATCCTGGAGACGAGCCCGGCGCTGCAAGAGCGCCAGCGCGAGCGGCTCGGCGACCGCGTGGAGTTCGTAGAGCGTTTGCCCGAGCGCTTTCACGGCCTGATCCTGGCCAATGAGGTCGCGGACGCGCTCCCCGTGCACCTGATCTCGTGGACCGAAAGCGGGATACTCGAAAGGGGGGTGCGCGAGGGCTTCGCGTGGGAGGATCGGCCAGCCACGGGGACGCTGCTGGCAGAAGCGCGCAGAATCTCCGTCCCCGTTCCGTATCTCAGCGAGATCGGGCTCGCGGCGCGCGCCTGGATGCGCTCGCTCGCCGACTGCCTGGAGTCGGGCGTGATCCTCGTGATCGACTACGGCTTCCCGAGACACGAGTACTATCACCCGCAGCGCGCCTGCGGCACGCTCATGTGCCACCATCGTCATCAGGCGCACGCCGACCCCTTCGCGCATCCCGGCGACGAGGACATTACCGCGCATGTCGACTTCAGCGCCCTCGCTGACGCGGCCCGCGAGGCTGGCGCGCAGGTCGTCGGGTACGCCACGCAGGCGCAGTTCCTGGTCAACTGCGGAATTACCGACGTGCTCGCCGAAGCGAACGCCGAGAACGCGCTGCACTACGCGCCGATTGCCGCCGAGGCGCAGACGCTGCTCTCCCCGGCGGAGATGGGCGAGCTGTTCAAGGTGCTCGCCGTCGGCCGTGGCGCGCCGCCGCTTTCGGGCTTTTCGCGCGGCGACCGTTCGCATACGCTGTAGCTCGTGCGCGCCCTGCCCCTCCTTCTGCTTGCCTTGATTCCGCTTCCATCACTTGGTGATGAGGCACACGTGGCGCGGCAACGTTGGGCCGAGAGCCCGCACGGACCGCTGCTCGAGCGTATTCTGCCGCCGGGCTTCGAGGCGGCAGCCCTGCCCGAGCCGGCGTCAGAGGGCGCACGGCTCACGGTCCGCTACTGCGTGCAATGCCACAACCTGGCCAACCCTGCGATGCACCACGCGGCCAAGTGGGCGCCGATCGTCGAGCGCATGGTGGACCGCATGGAGGGCCGGGGGAACTTGGGCGTACTGATGGCAGAGATGATGGCCGGCGTGATGGCGCCCTCAGCCGGCGAGAAGGCGACGATCGTCGCCTACCTGCAGAAGCACGCGCAGGAGCCACTCGACCCGCGGCGCTATCCCGAGCTTTTCCACCCCGCCGGCGAGGCATTCCGCGTCGCGTGCAGCCAGTGCCACATCCTGCCCGACCCACGCCGACATACCGCCGCCGAGTGGCGCGCGGTGGTGGCTCGCATGCAGCAGAACATGCTCTGGATGAATCGGGTAGAAGGATCCAGGCCGATCCCGGGCGAGCCGCAGCTGCGGGTCGAGGAGATCAACGCCTTCCTCGCGAAGTACGCGAGGAAGTGACTAGCGGGTCTAACCTGCGGCCGGTACAGCCATGCCGCGCACGACGGCGGGCCGCGCACCGATCGCCTCGTACCAGCGCTTCACCGCAGGATAGCGGGCGAGGTCGACACGGTGCCATTCGTGGCGCGCCACCCAGGGGTAGATCGCCATGTCGGCGATGGAGTATTCCGGCGCGAAATACTCGTACGCGGCGAGGTGGCGATCCATCACGCCGTAGAGGCGCTTCGCCTCGTTGCCGTAGCGCTCGGTGCCGTAGGGAATCTCGTCTTTCTTCGCGCGCATGAAATGATGCGCCTGGCCGAACATCGGGCCGACGCTGCCCATCTGGAACATGAGCCACTGCAGGACCTGGTATTTGTGCTTCTCCGGAAGAAATCTCCCCGTCTTGTCCGCGAGGTAGATGAGAATGGCGCCCGATTCCATCATGGCGAGCGGCTTGCCGCCGAGCCCCTCCGGATCGACGATCGAAGGGATCTTGCCACTCGGGTTGATCTTCAGGTACTCGGGCGTGAACTGCTCAGCGTTGGTGCCGATGTTGATCTTGTGCACGCGGTAAGGAAGCGCGCACTCTTCCAGCATAATGGAGACCTTGCGGCCGTTCGGCGTGCTCCAGGTATAGAGATCAAGCATGATGAGAGCCTGGTGAAATCGTGGTGAAGTGGCTGTTGACGGTCGCCATCGTGTTGGTAGTGTTCTCGCTTGTGGCGCAGCGCTGGCGGCTGCGCCTGCCGGGGGATTTCAGCGTGCCGGTTCGCGGACGAATGTACTACATCCCGGTCGCGAGTACGCTTGTCCTTTCGCTCGCCGTCTGGGCAATCGGCAAGCTGCTCTAGCCGAGCGCCGCGGTGAGCGCCTCGAGCCGCGCTTCGTCGATCAGGCCCGGTATGTCCTGCGGGCGCTTGGCACGGGCGGCCACGGCGCCCGCGTCCACCGCGGCAGCGGCCTGCATCGCCCTACGGGCGCGCGCGGTATTCACCCCGGTTGCAAGCGCGGCGGCGTCGAGAAGCCCGAGAAAGCGCTCCGGGCGGCGGAACGCGTCGGTACTCTTCAGGAGCGCCAGCAGCTCCAGCGGCTTCGCGCCGGGAGTCCCGGCGAGCCGCTCGCGGTTGCGGCACGCCAGCCGCGCCGCCTCGCGGAATTCGTTGGGCGCCTTCAGGCGCTCGCACAACGCCTCGGCCTGCGCCTCCTCGAGCGGCCAGGCGAGATGGGCGAAGCGCACGACGGGGGAGCCGGAGAACTTCTCCGGCCACGTCCTGATTTCCGGGAACGCTTTCGTCAGCAAACCGGATTGCCGAAGAACGTCGAACATCCGTTCCGGATACGGCTCGGCGAGCCCTTTGGAGAATTCCTGCCAGACGCGCTCCGGCACCAGTGCATCCGCTTCGCCGGAATCGACCATCTTCTGCATGAGGCTCATGGTGCCGGCATCCACGTCGAAGCCGAATCGCGCCGCGAAGCGCGCCACGCGCAGGATGCGCACAGCATCCTCGGCGAACGCCGGGCCGACATGACGAAGGATGCGCCGCTCCAGGTCCTGCCGACCGCCGAACGGGTCGATGAGCGCGCCGTCCTCGTCTTTTGCCATCGCGTTGATCGTGAGGTCGCGCCGGCGCAGGTCGTCCTCCAGCGTCACGTCCGGGGCGGCATGGACGGTGAAGCCCTTGTAGCCGCGGCCGCTCTTTCTCTCGGTGCGGGCGAGCGCGTACTCCTCGTGCGTGCCGGGATGCAGGAACACCGGAAAGTCCTTGCCGACCGGCTTGAAGCCGCGCCGCTCCATCTCCTCGGGCGTGGCGCCAACGACAACGTGGTCGCGGTCCTTCACTGGTAGTCCCAGCAACTCGTCGCGCACCGCGCCGCCGACGACGTACGTCTTCACTCAGCCAGATCGTACTGCGGAATCGATTCGGGCTCGCGCTCGGCGGCGTCGATCCATTCCTTCATCGCCGGCAACGCGAGCATCGCCTGGTAGTACTCGCGATTGGCCACCCGCACCTCGTAGGTGCGAAAGCGCAGCACCACAGGCGCGTACATGGCGTCCGCGGCGGTAAAGGGCCCGAACAGGAACGGCCCCTGCGCCTGGGACCAGATGGCCTCGATGCGCCGGATGTCCTCGAGCACCTCAGAGGTGCGCCCCCGGCCCGGATAGCGCTTGCGCACGTTGAGCCCCATGTGCTGGCGCAGCGCGGCGAAGCCCGAGTGCATCTCGGCCGAGATCGCGCGGGCCCTCGCGCGCTCTGCGCGATCCGCGGGCCAGAGCCGCGGCTCGCGCTCGGCGAGGTACTCCAGGATGGCGAGCGAGTCCCAGATGGCGAGCGCCCCGTCGACCAGGCAGGGGACCTTACCGGCCGGCGAGTGACGCAGGATCTCCCGCTTCGTCTCAGGCTTGTCGAGCGGGATGCGCTTCTCGTCGAACGCGATGCCGTGGACCTTCATCGCGATCCACGGGCGTAGCGACCAGGACGAGTAGTTCTTGTTGCCGATGACGAGCAGCATGCCGCGCAGGATAAACCGAACCGCCGTGGCGAGAAGCTACGCCTGAAGGTACGCCGGCGCGATCGCCTCGAGCGCACGCGCCGGCAGGCCGAAGGGCAGCGTGCACCCGGCAGCGCACACGTTCGGCACCTGCATGGAGCGGACATTGTCGCGCGTCATGAGCCGCCCGGGCAGGTGCTCCAGGACCCACGCCTGGAGGTAGGAGAGCCCAGGCGGGAGCCCGATCACCAGGCGACGATAGCCGCTCGCTGCGCAGGCGAACCGGACCAGACCTTCGAGCGTGTAGTCGTGCGGCCCGCACAGATCGTAGCGCTTGCCGTGCGCTTCCGGCTCGTCGAGCGACTCGGCCAGTGCGAGCGCCACGTCACCGACGTAGACCGGCTGGAAGCGCGCCTGGGGACAGGCGAGTGCGAGCACCGGCATCAAGCGCGCGAGGCGGGCGAACAGATTGAGGAAGCGATCCTCCGGCCCGAACACGACTGAAGGCCGGAACACGGTGGCATCGACGGATGCTGCGCCGAGCACCGCCTCTTCGCCGCGCGCCTTCGATCTCTGATATGCCGAGGGCGCATCCGGCGCGGCCCCGAGCGCGCTGACATGGAGAAATCGGCGCACGCCGCTCGCGCGGCACGCCGAGGCGATCTGCGCGGGCAGCTGAGCGTGTAGGCGCTCGAAATCCCGCTCGGCGAGAGTCCCCACGAGATTCACGACCGCATCGCAGCCGCTGAGCAGGCGCTCGAGCGTCCTGGGCGCGTGGATGTCCTCCTCGAGCACCTCGACGGTCGGTAGCACGATGAGATGCTTGGCGCGCTCGCGGCGCCGGGAAGGCACGCTGACCCACATCCCGCGGCGCGCCAGCTCTGCGATGAGATGACGGCCCAGGAATCCCGAGCCCCCGAGCACCAGGACCTTCAGGGCAACTCGTCCCGGGCCGCCGGCTCCGCGGCGTTGCGCGGCGAGATGGTGCCCAGGAGCTCCTTGATGGGCGTGGCGCGATTCTCGAGCACGGCCGCGTAGAACACCGCGTTCGCCGTCACCTTCTTCACGTAGTCGCGTGTCTCGCCGAACGGGATCGTCTCCGCGAAGATCGCGCCCTCGAGCGGCCGCTCCGCCTCGCGCCACCGGCGGGCGCGCGCCGGGCCGGCGTTGTAGGCTGCCGATGCAAGCACGGGGTGGCCAAGCTGGTCGAGCACCATCCTCAGGTAGCCCGTCCCGAGCGTCACGTTGGTCTGCACGTCGGTGACGGCAGCCGGCCGGTAGTTGCGCATGCCGATCTTGGCCGCGACAAAGCGCGCGGTCCGAGGCATGACTTGCATCAGCCCTGCCGCGCCGGCGCTCGAGCGCGCCTCGGGGATGAAGCGGCTCTCCTGGCGCGCGAGTCCCATCACCCAGGCCTCGTCGAGACCCTGCGACTTGGCATATTCGGCGATGACCTCGCGGAATGGCGTCGGATAGCGCAGCGCGAAGTTGTGCACGGCCTCGGTGCGATCGGCGGTGCTGATGGCGCGGTCATAGGCGCCCTCGCGCCGCGCGAGTTCGGCGGCCGCGAGCAGCCGGGTGTCATCGAAGTGTCGGATGGCGAAGAGCCATTCGCGCACGCCTTCGGTGCGGATTCCCAGGCGGATGAGCTCGAGCGCACGAGCGAGCGCCGGTGTGGCGCGCGCCGCCTCGACCTCGTTCTCACCTGGCTGATACGCCTCCTCGGGCGGCGTGATCACGTAACCAAGCTCCTCCGCGGCGAGTAGTCCGTAGAAATCGGGTCGCCCGGCGATGCGCAGGAACCAGGCGCGGCTCGCGCGGTTCTCCCCAAGCGCGGCGAGCGAGCGGCCATACCAGTAGGTCCAGGTACCGGTCAGCCGCGTCGGCCCGGGCATGCGGTCGATCGTGTCGCGCACCGTGCGCCAGTCCCCGGCGCGCAACGCCGCCCGGGCTTTCCACGCGAGCTGGTGCGCGTCGAGAGGCGAGTCACCCGCGCGCTCGTACCACTGCAGGGCCTCGGGCAGGTGTTCGCGGGCCGCGTAGTGCGCAACTCGCACCCAGAGGTATTGGACGTCGGCATGCGGCAAGCGATCGCCAAGCGCGCCCCCGAGCGCCTGCGCCGCCGCTTTCGGATCGTTGCGGGCATGGCGCAGGCCGGCGAGCACTACCACTTCGCGCGTGGCGCGCCGCTCCAGGGTTCTCGGCAAGCGCGCCAGGAAGCGCTCGGGCTGGCGTGCCGCCTCGGCAAGCAGCCGCTCGTCAGGCGCGTCGCCCCTCGGCAGATAGGCGAGCGCGGTTTTCGCCGCGGTGATTTGCCCGTTCTCGAAAAGCACGCGCACGCGCATCCAAATGTCGGTAAGCGAAAGCCGCCCGCGTGCGGCAAGCGTGTCGGCGAGCCGCGCGCACCCCTCGGGCAGCTCCTCGGGATGCAGCCACATCGCGCGCGCCTCGTCGAGGGCGGCTTCGTCCTCGCGCGCGAGGCGCGAGAGCCAGCCGTAGCAGCGGATCTCGAGGTCCTCTCGCGGGTAGGCGGAGGCCTCGCGATCGAACTCCGCCCACTGCGCGCGCTTGCCCGTGGCTTTCAGCCAGTCGCCGCGCAGCAGCTCCGCTACGTAGGTCCCCTGGTGCTTCGCCAGGAACTCTCGCACGTCGGCGGGCGCGGCGTCCTCCAGGCGCATGACCAGGCGCCAGTACTCGAGCCAGGGCGAGAGCAGGTGGCTCTCCAGGCCGCCCGCATGGCGTGCGTAGCGCAGCGCATCGCCGGCGCGATATGCGTCGTACGCGCCGAGCAACGCGTCATCCTGCCCCGGCGCGGCGGTCGCCGACGCGCTGAGCAGGCACAAGGTCGCCGCGACATTGCATAACCACTGCGAAGCCATAAACTTCGGACTTTCCCCCATGGATGCCGCCACCCTAAGAGCCTGGCGCAAGGCCGAGCGCGAGCGGCTCATCGCCGAGCGCGCCGCGCTTGCGCCCTCGCTGCTCGAGGCCTGGCGCCATCGCATCGACGCGGCGCTTGAGCGCTCGTTCCCGGGTCTTGCCCGCGGCCGCCTCGCCTTCTGCTGGCCGATCAGGGGCGAGTACGACGCCCGTCATCTTGCCAGAACGATGCGGGAGCGTGGCGCGTTGACCGCGCTCCCGGTTGTCGTTGCGCCGCGACAACCGCTACTGTTCCGCGAATGGCATCCAGGCGTGCCGCTGGAGAAGGGCGCACTCGACATCCCCTATCCGGTCGGCTCGCCGGAAGTCACGCCCGACGCGGTACTTTTGCCGATGAACGGCTGGGACGCTCAAGGCTATCGGCTCGGCTACGGAGCGGGCTTCTTCGACCGCACGCTCGCGGGCATGGAAAAGAAGCCCGTTACGATTGGAATCTCGTACGAAATGTCGCATTTGGAGAGCATCCATCCGCAGCCCTGGGACGTCCCAATGGACTACGTGGTTACCGAGCGCGGGGTGTATCGCCGTGATGAGCAAGCGCTCGCTTACCTCGGAGAGCCAGAGATGACGGGATCAAGCGCGCTGGCCTCGCCCGTCTGCTACGCCGACGAAGCGTACTTCGGTCAGACCAGAAAGAGCCGGTAGGCAGGGTTGGCGGTCTCCTCGGCGTAGGGGTAGCCGAGCTTGCGAAGGAACGCGCGGAACGCCGGCATCTCGCGCGGCGGCACCTGGATACCGACCAGCACGCGCCCGTAATCCGCCCCGTGGTTGCGATAGTGAAAAAGGCTGATGTTCCAGTCACCGCGCATGCTCTGCAGGAAGCGCATGAGCGCTCCCGGCCGCTCCGGGAACTCGAACCGGTAAAGAAGTTCATTTTTTGCAAAAGGCGCGCGGCCGCCCACCATGTGTCGGACGTGCCACTTCGCCATCTCGTTGTCTGAGAGGTCGAGCGTCGTGAGCCCGCGCCGCCTCAGGTTGCGCACGATGCGCGCTGTCTGGCTGCGTCCCTCGACCTCGATGCCGACGAAGATGTGCGCCTCCCGCGAGTCGGCGATGCGATAGTTGAACTCGGTGATGTTCTTCGCGCCCAGCGTGGCGCAGAACGTCTTGAAGCTCCCCGGCCGCTCGGGGATGGTGACCGCGAGCACCGCCTCGCGCTGCTCGCCGAGCTCCGCCTCCTCGGCGATGAAGCGCAGGCGGTCGAAGTTGGTGTTGGCGCCGGAGGCGACCGCCACGAGGATCTTGTTCTTCAAGGAATGTTTCTCCACCCAGGCTTTCGCGCCTGCGATCGCGAGCGCGCCCGCCGGCTCGAGCACCACGCGCGTGTCCTCGAAGACGTCCTTGATCGCCGCGCACATCTCGTCGGTGTCGGCGAGCACCATGTCGTCGACGAGCTCGCGGCACAGGCGGAAGGTCTCGCGGCCTACCTCCTTCACCGCCACGCCGTCCGCGAACAGCCCGACGCTTTCCAGAACCACCCTCTTCTTCGATCTCAAAGACCTGGCCATCGCGTCGGCGTCCACCGGCTCGACGCCGATGATCTTCACCGACGGGCGCACGCGCTTTACGTAGGCGGCGATGCCGGAGATGAGCCCGCCGCCGCCCACCGGGACGAAGATCGCGTCGAGCGCGCCGGGCTGCTGGCGCAGGATCTCCATGCCGATCGTGCCCTGCCCGGCGATCACGTCGGGGTCGTCGTAGGGATGCACGAAGACGAGGCCGCGCTTGCGCTTCAGATGAAGAGATCGCTCGTACGCCTCCGCATACGAATCGCCGTGGAGCACCACCTCGGCGCCGAGCGCCGCCACGGCGTCGACCTTGATGCGCGGCGTAGTCACCGGCATCACGATCACCGCGCGGCAGCCAAGGCGTTGCGCCGCGAGCGCGACGCCCTGCGCGTGGTTGCCCGCGCTCGCCGCGATGACGCCCTTCTTCAGCCGCGCGCGCGGCAGCGAGGCCATTTTGTTGTAGGCGCCGCGCACCTTGAACGAGAATATCGGCTGCAGGTCCTCGCGCTTCAGGAGCAGGCGGCTGCCCAGTCGCGCGGAAAGCGCGCGCGCCGGCTCGAGCGGCGTTTCCACCGCCACGTCGTACACGCGCGCCTTCAGGATCCTTTCAAGGTAGTTCTTCTTCAAGGGGCGTCGAATTTAGCATGGCCGAACTCGCCGCCTTGTTTACCGCCAGCTTCGCCGCCGCGACGCTCGTGCCGCTTCCCTCCGAGGCGGCGCTCTTCGGCTACCTCAAGCTGTACCCCGATCAGCTCGCGCTCGCGGTCGCGACGGCGACGCTCGGCAATACCGCCGGCGGCATGACCTCCTACCTGGTCGGGCGCCTCATCCCGCCGAAGGAGACGAAGGGGATTGCCGCAATCCAGCGTTACGGCACGCCCGCCTTGCTGCTCGCATGGCTGCCGCTCGTGGGCGATGCCCTTTGCGTCGCGGCGGGGTGGCTTCGCATCCGCTGGCCCGCGGCGCTCGCTTTCATGGCCGCAGGCCGTCTCGCGCGGTACGTCATCGTCGCCTCGCTCGTGTAGAACCCGCTTACTCCACCTTATCCACACGGATTGTGGATAAGCGGAGCGAGTAATCCCTGCGATTTTCCGTTGCCGCTTCGGCGCTTAATCCTACCCGGATGTTCAGCGCTCAAGAAATGCGCAACGTGATCTCATACGAGCCAAGTATGCATTGCCTGTCACCGCGAAGTCGCCCTATGATTGACCTGCTGTCATAAGGACGGTCGTCTCTCCGCTACCACACCAGCCGCAATATCAGCGCAAGTGAACGTACTCTTCGTCTGCTCGGACAACAGCGTCCTGAGTACCATGGCGGAATCGATTTTCAACGGGATCGCGCCGACGCGCTTCCGCGCATGCAGCGCTGGCTGCGTGCCGCGCGGCTCGCTCGACGCTTACACGTTGGATCTGCTGGCGGCGCACCGCATGCCGATCACAGGCCTGCATCCCAAGGGCCTCGAAAGCGCGCGCTTCCCGCTTGCGCCGAAGATGAGCTTCGTGATCACGCTGAGCGATCTCGCTGCCGCCGAGGCTTGGGCAGAGTGGCCAGGCGAGCCGCTGGTGGCGCACTGGCAGGTCTGGGACCGCGACGCGGCAGGTTCCCCCTCACCCGAGGCGATGGTGCGCGACGCGTTCTGGACGTTGCGGCGGCGCATCCAGATCTTTACGAGCCTTCTCCAGCGCAAGCTGAGTCCTCCTGTCCTGGAGCGCCGGGCGCGCACCCTCGCGCCAAGCCACCTCTAACCGAGAACGCTAGCCGCGCCAAGAGCTTGGCGCATTTGTGACGAGCGGTCACTAGGCGGTAACAAGCCTGTCCTAGGCTGCGCGCCATCAACCCCACGAAGGAGAATTCAGTGAAAGCGATGTTGATGGCCGCCGCCGTGGCGGTCGCATTCCCTGTGCATGCCGATATCGTCAAGATCGATGGATCAAGCACGGTTTTCCCGGTCACCGAAGCGGTTGCCGAGGAGTTTCAGAAAGCGAGGAAAGGCGCCGTCAAAGTGACCGTAGGCATTTCGGGTACCGGCGGCGGCTTCAAAAAGTTCTGCCGTGGCGAGACCGACATCTCCGGCGCTTCGCGCCCGATCCTCAAGAAAGAGATGGGCGACTGCAAGGCGGCCGGCATCGAGTATGTCGAGCTGCCGGTGGCCTTCGACGCGCTGACCGTGGTGGTGCATCCCAAGAACGACTTCATCAAGCAGCTGACCGTCGCCGAATTGAAGAAGATGTGGGAGCCATCGGCCCAGGCCAAGGTGACGCGCTGGAACCAGATCAACCCGTCCTGGCCGGATGCGCCGATGGCGCTCTTCGGGCCGGGGGCGGATTCCGGCACGTTCGACTACTTCACCGAGGCGGTGGTCGGCAAGTCGAAGTCCTCGCGGGGCGACTTCACGGCGTCGGAGGACGACAACGTGCTCGTGCAAGGCGTCGCGCGCGACCGCAACGCGCTCGGCTACTTCGGCTTCGCCTACTACGTCGAGAACAAGGACAAGCTGAAGGCCGTGCCGATCGTCAACGAGAAAGGCCAGGCGGTACTGCCCTCCCTCGAGGCGGTCGAGAAGGGCGCCTATTCTCCGCTCGCGCGGCCGATCTTCATCTATGTGAGCACCAAGGCGCTCGCCAAGCCCGAGGTCAAGGACTTCGTGCAGTTCTACATGACCCACGGCGGCGCGCTCGCCAAGGAAGTGAAGTATGTACCCCTGCCCGCCAACGCCTACAAGATGGCGTGGGAGCACGTCCAGAAAGGCAAGAAGGGCACCGTCTTCGGCGGCATGGCGGAAGTCGGCGTCACGATCGACGAGCTGCTGAAGCGCGAAGGCAAGCTCTGAGTTGAACGCAGTGTCCGCCGGCCGGCTGGCCGGCGGGTTTTTCTTGTCATAATCCCGAAGGTCTCACATGAGCGGAGCCATGCCTGGCGCTGCCACAAGCCCGATGCCCGGAATGACCCGCAGCGGCAGCCTGGCCGCCCGACGGGCCCGCATCCTCCGCGAACGCGCCATCGAGGCAGTGCTGTTCCTGGCCGCGCTCGTCTCGGTCTTCACCACGATCGGCATCGTGTACATCCTGGTGAAGGAGTCCGTGGTGTTCTTCCGGGCGGTCCCGATCGCCGATTTCCTCACCGACACGCAGTGGACGCCGCTCTTCGACGACGCGCACTTCGGCATCATGGTGCTGCTCTCGGGCACGCTCACGAGCTCGCTGGTCGCGCTGTTCATCGCGATCCCGCTGGGCACGATCATCGCGATCTATCTCTCCGAGTTCGCGCCCTTCAAGCTGCGCGAGATCGCCAAGCCGTTCCTCGAGCTGCTCGGCGGGGTGCCGACTATCGTGTACGGCTACTTTGCGCTGCTCTTCGTCACGCCGCTCCTGCAGCGCGTCTATCCCGATCTGCCGGGCTTCAACCTGCTCTCGGCCGGCCTGGTGATGGGCGTCATGATCATTCCCTACGTGGCGTCGATCTCCGAGGACGCAATGCGCGCGGTGCCGATGAGCCTGCGCGAGGGCTCGTATGCGATGGGCGCCACGCGGCTGCAGACCGCGCTGCGTGTCGTGTTTCCCGCGGCATTCTCCGGCGTCGCGGCCGCCTACATCCTCGGCATCTCGCGCGCCGTGGGCGAGACCATGATCCTCGCGGTGGCTGCCGGCATGCAGCCCAACCTCACCTTCAACCCGCTCGAGCCGGCCGCGACCATTACCGCCTACATCGTGCAGGTGGCGCTCGGCGACCTGCCGCACGGCTCGACCGGCTACCAGACGATCTTCGCTGCGGGCCTCTCGCTCATGATCATCACGCTGGTCTTCAACATCGCGGGTCACGCCCTGAGGAGGCGCTTCCGTGAGTCCTACTAGCGAGATCCGCAAGCGCAAGCGCTACGAGGCCATCTTCGCGATCATCGGCCTGATGGCATTGATGATCGGCGTGCTGACCTTCGCGGCGCTCTTCGCCGACATGGCATTCAAGGGCATGGGGCGGCTCGACTGGGACTTCTTCACCTCGTTCCCCTCGCGGCGCGCTTCGCAGGCCGGCATCCTCTCGGCCTGGGTGGGCTCGACCCTGGTGATGATCGTGACGGCGTTCTTCGCCGTGCCGCTCGGCGTGGCGGCTGGCGTGTACCTGGAGGAATACGCGCGCAAGAACTGGATCACCGACCTCATCGAGATCAACATCACCAACCTCGCCGGCGTGCCCTCGATCGTCTACGGGCTGCTCGCTCTGGGCCTCTTCGTCTACCAGTTCGGCCTGGGCCAGTCGATTCTCTCGGCGGGGCTGACGCTCGCGCTGCTGATCCTTCCCGTCGTGATCGTCGCGACACGCGAGGCCATCCGCTCGATTCCGCAGGCGATCCGCGAGGGCTCCTACGCGCTCGGCGCCACGCGGTGGCAGACGGTGCGCTACCACATCCTGCCGTACTCCTCGGCCGGCATCCTCACCGGCGTCATCATCGGCATGGCGCGCGCCATCGGCGAAACCGCGCCCGTGATCACCATAGGTGCGCTGACCTTCATCGCGTTCCTGCCGCCGTCACCAGTCCAGGCCGAGCCACCCTTCCTGTCCTTCGAGTGGGTGCTCTCGCCCTTCAGCGTCATGCCGATCCAGATGTTCAACTGGACCTCGCGCCCCGAAGCCGCCTTCCAGGTCAATGCCGCCGCTGCGGGCTTCGTGCTCGTGCTCATGACGCTCGCGATGAACGGGTTCGCGATCTGGCTGCGCTATCGCTTGCGGCGCAACATCAAGTGGTAAAGGAGATATGATGTCCGCACCCGACAAGGCGCTGAGCACAGGGCTCATGGAGGAATCCAAGGGGCAGACCGCCTGCAAGGCGGAGGTGAACGCTCTCGACTTCTACTACGGCGACTTCCGCGCGCTAAAGTCCATCAGCATGCAGGTCTACGAGCGGCGCGTCACGGCGCTCATCGGGCCCTCGGGCTGCGGCAAGTCGACATTCCTGCGCTGCTTCAATCGCATGCACGATCTCTATCCCGGCAACCGCTACGAGGGGCAGATCGTGCTGCAGCCGGACAACACCGACCTCCTCGCCCGCGAGGTGGACCCCATCGAGGTGCGCATGCGCATCGGCATGGTGTTCCAGAAGCCCAACCCGTTTCCCAAGACAATCTTCGAGAACGTGGCTTACGGCTTGCGCGTGCGCGGCGAGCGCGCCAGGCGGCGAATCGAGGAGAAGGTGGAGAAAGCGCTTTCCGACGCGGCGCTCTGGGACGAGGTGAAGACCCGGCTCCACGAGCCGGCCTACAACCTCTCGGGTGGCCAGCAGCAGCGCCTTTGCATCGCCCGGGCGCTCGCCACCGACCCGGAGCTCCTCCTGTTCGACGAGCCGACCTCGGCGCTCGATCCCATCGCCACCGCCTCGATCGAGGAGCTGATCCACGATCTCAAGGCCCAGGTGACCATCCTCATCGTGACGCACAACATGCAGCAGGCGGCGCGCGTGTCCGACTACACCGCTTACATGTACCTGGGCGAGTTGATCGAGTTCGGCGTCACGGACGATCTCTTCATCAAGCCGAAGATGAAGCAGACCGAGGACTACATCACCGGCCGGTTCGGCTAGGAGCAACGAGATGGTCACGACAAGCGAGCATGCCTCCAAGCAGTACGACCTCGACCTCGACTCGATCCGTTCGCGCGTGCTGCAGATGGGTGGCTTGGTGGAGTCGCAGATCCGCAACGCGCTCGAAGCCCTCGCGTCCGGCGACCGTGTGCTCGCCGAGGACGTAATCGCCAACGACCATCGGGTGAATGGCATGGAGGTCGCCCTCGACGGCGACTGCAGTCACGTGATCGTGAAGCGGCAGCCCGCGGCCTCCGATCTGCGCATGATCTTCGCCATCACCAAGACGGTCACGGACCTCGAGCGCATTGGCGACGAGGCACAGAAGATCGCGCGCATGGCCAAGAGCATCCACGAGCGCGGCGGCGCCGGTGCCGCGGCGTCGGTCGATGTGCGGCACGCGGCCGAACTCGCGATATCGATGCTGCGGCGCGCGCTCGACGCGTTCGCCCGCCTGGACGTCGAGACGGCGGCCACGGTGATCCGCGACGACGCCGGCATCGATACGGAATTCCGCTCGATCCTACGCCAGCTCGTCACCTACATGATGGAAGACCCGCGCACCATCAGCACCGCGCTCGAAATCGTGTGGGTCGCCAAGGCGATCGAGCGCATCGGCGACCACGCCAAGAATATGGCCGAGTACGTGATCTACATCGTCAAGGGCACCGACGTGCGCCACACCAGGACCGCGACCGCCGAGGCATGAGCGCCACCGTCCTCGTCGTCGAGGACGAGCCGCAGATCCAGGAGCTGATCGCGGTCAACCTCGAGCACTCGGGCCATCGGGTGCGCCGTGCGTCGACGGCGGAAGAGGCGGAGCGATCCATCCGCGATCAGCTGCCCGACGTCGTGGTGCTCGACTGGATGCTTCCGGGCGAATCGGGCCTCTCGCTCGCCCGCCGGCTGCGCGCCGATGAGCGCACCCGGGAGCTTCCCATCGTCATGCTGACTGCCCGCGCCATGGAGCAGGACAAGGTGGCCGGACTTGAGACCGGCGCGGACGACTACCTGACCAAGCCATTCTCTCCCAAGGAGCTTGCCGCGCGCATCAAGGCAGTGCTGCGCCGGCGCGCTCCACAGCTCTCGGGCGACGCCGTGGAGGTGCAAGGCCTGCGGCTCGATCCCGCGAGCCATCGCGTGACGGTCGGCGAGCGGCGGCTCGCCCTTGCGCCTTCCGAGTTCCGGCTGCTGCACTTCTTCATGACTCACCCGGGGCGGGTGTACTCGCGCGCGCAGCTCCTCGACCACGTGTGGGGCGATCACGTCTATGTAGAGGAGCGCACGGTCGACGTCCATATCCGGCGCCTGCGCAAGGTGCTGCAACCCACCGGCCACGACCGGCTGATCGACACCGTCCGCGGCGCCGGCTACGGGCTGCGCACCGCTTGACGCCCACCATCCGGGCCACGCTCGCGGCGCTCGCCGTCGTTTTGGGCGTCGGCGCAACAGCGTGGCTCATCGCCGGGCTGACGGTGTTCTGGGCGGCGCTCGCCCTGGGCCTGGCGCTCCTGCTCGGTTATCACCTCTGGCATGTCGCCCGGCTCGCGCGCTGGCTCGCCGATCCGCTGCCGGAGCGAGTGCCGGAGGGCACCGGCGCCTGGGACGAGCTACTCGCCGCGCTGCACCGCTATGCGCGCGAGGGAGCGCGGCGCGAAGCCGAGCTGACCGACGCCCTGGCGAGCTTGCGCCGCGCCGCGCAGGCCATGCCTGACGGCGTCGTGCTGCTCGACGGCAAGAACTGCATCGAGTGGTGCAACGACACGGCCGCACTCCTGCTCAAGCTCGACGCCGGCGAGGACGTCGGGCGGCCGATCGCCAACCTGGTGCGCGAGCCGGCCTTCATCGAGTACTTGGGATCCCGCGACCGGGAGCATGCTCCGCCCGCGCGCGTACCCGTCATGCGCGGCGTAACGCTGTCGGTTCAGCTGATTCGCTACGGCGATGCCCAAACGCTCATGCTCGTGCGGGACATCACGCAGTCCGAGCGCGTAGAGACGATGCGCCGTGATTTCGTCGCGAACGTGTCCCACGAGCTGCGCACGCCCCTCACCGTGCTCGTCGGGTTTCTCGAGACGGTGCGCGAGCTCAAGCTCGACCCACAGAGGGTGCGCGACTACGTCGCCATGATGCGCGAGCAGGCCACACGCATGCACCGCATCATCGAGGACCTGCTCGCGCTCTCGGTGCTGGAGTCGGCGCCGCCACCCGCGGCCGAACGCGTGCGCGTCGCGTCGCTGCTCGCGCGGCTGCGGACCGACGCCGAGGCGCTCTCGGGCGGCCGGCACACTGTCGCGCTCGAAGGCCGGGCGACCTTGGACCTGGTCGGTTCCGAGAGCGAGATCGCCAGTGCGTTCGGCAACCTCATCAGCAACGCGGTGCGGTATACGCCTGCAGGCGGCAAGGTGCGCCTTCTTTGGCGCGAGAGTTCCGACGGAGCCGTGTTCTCGGTGGAGGACACGGGTCCCGGCATCGCGCCCGAGCACATCCCCAGGCTGACCGAGCGCTTCTACCGCGTTGACCGCAGCCGCTCGCGCGAGACCGGCGGCACCGGCCTGGGGCTCGCCATCGTGAAGCACGCGCTTGCCCGGCACCAGGCGTCGCTGGAGATCCAGAGCACGCCGGGTAAAGGCAGCACCTTCAGCGTCCGCTTTACGCCGCAGCGCCTGTTGCCGGCGCTGGTGACCGACCGGCGCGAAGCCTAGGCTGCCTGGAGCTTAGCCACGGCGACGGCGAGCCACTTCACACCCTGCGCGCCGAAGTTCACCTGCACGCGCGTGTCGCTGCCCTGCCCCTCGGCGTCGACGATGACGCCGCTGCCGAACTTCGCGTGCACCACGGTCTGCCCTATGCGAAACCCGCCGATCTCACGGCCGTGGGGCTTCCTGGGAAAAGCGACCTGCGACTGGCGTGCAAAATCAGGCGTGAAGGCCTTCTGCCGCGTCAAGCGCGGAGTAAGCCACTTCATCAGCTCCCGCGGAATCTCCTCCAGGAAGCGCGAGGCGAGGTTGTAGCGCGTCTGGCCGTGCAGCATGCGGGTCTGGGCGTGCGAGAGGTAGAGCCGGCTGCGCGCGCGGGTAATCGCTACGTACGCAAGCCGGCGCTCCTCCTCCAGGCCGTCGCGCTCCATGACGCTCGACTCGTGGGGAAAGAGACCCTCTTCCAGCCCCGAGAGGAACACCACGTCGAACTCGAGGCCCTTCGCCGAGTGCACCGTCATAAGCTGCAGCGCGTCCTGCCCCTCGCCGGCCTGGTGCTCGCCCGCCTCCAGCGCGGCGTGGGTGAGGAAGGCGGTCAGCGGGTCGGCCGCCTCGCCCGACCCCAGTTCGCGCTCCTCCTCCGAGAACGTGGCGGCGGCGTTCACCAGCTCCTCCAGGTTCTGAATGCGGTCGGCGCCCTCGCGCTCATTCTTGTAATGCTCGATGAGCCCGCTCTTGCGCACCACGACATCGACGAGCTCCTGCAGCGGCAGACCTTGCGTCTCGTTTTTCAGGTCCTCGATGAGCTTCCTGAAGACGAGCGCCTTTCCGTCCGAAACCTTGAAGAGAGAGCACCCTTGCTGCTTCGCCGCGTCCTGAAGCTGCTCGATGGTGCGCGCGCCGATGCCGCGCGGCGGAAAGTTCGCGACGCGCAGGAATGCGTTGTCGTCGTCGGCTAGCGCGACCAGGCGCAGATAGGCGAGCGCGTGCTTGATCTCGGCGCGCTCGAAGAACCGCAGGCCGCCGTAGACCCGGTAGGGCACGCCTTGGGAGAACAACGCATGCTCCAGCACGCGCGACTGGGCATTCGAGCGGTAGAGCACCGCCATCTGCGAGCGCGGCGTGCCCTCGCGCGCGAGCGCCTGCACTTCGTCGACGATCCAGCGCGCCTCGTCCGTGTCGGACTCGCCCTCGAAGACGCGGATCGGCTCGCCCGCGCCGGCGGCGGTCCACAGGTTCTTGCCCAGGCGCTTGCGGTTGTTGGCGATGAGCGCGTTGGCGGCGTCGAGGATGTTGCCGTGCGAGCGGTAGTTCTGCTCCAGGCGCACCACGTGGCGCACGCGGAACTCGCGCTCGAAGTCGGCCATGTTGCCCACGTGGGCGCCGCGGAAGGTGTAGATCGACTGGTCGTCGTCGCCAACGCAGAAGAAGCAGTTCTGGTTGGAGAAGAGCTTCAGCCACCGGTACTGCAGGCGGTTGGTGTCCTGGAACTCGTCGACCAGGATGTGGCGGAAACGCTGCGAGTAGTGCCCGCGCAGCACTTCATTATTCTTCAGTAGCTCGTAGCTTCGCAGCAGCAGCTCGGGGAAGTCGACCACGCCCTCGCGCCGGCACTGCTCATCGTAGGCAGCGTAGAGCTCGACGAGGCGCCGCGCCTGCTCGTCGCCGGGAGGCACCGCGGAAGCGCGCACGCCCTCTTCCTTCTGGGCGTTGACGAAATACTGCGTCTCGCGCGGCGGAAGGCGGTCCTCGTCGACGTTGAGCGACCTCGACAAACGCTTGATGGCCGCGAGCTGGTCCTGGGAGTCGAGGATCTGGAAAGCCTGTGGCAACCCGGCCTCGCGGTGGTGCGCGCGCAGCATGCGGTTGCACAAGCCGTGGAAGGTGCCGACCCACATGCCGCGCGGGTTGGTGGGCAGCATGGCCGTGACGCGCGTAAGCATCTCGCGCGCCGCCTTGTTGGTGAAGGTGACCGCAAGGAGCTGTGACGGCGCGACGCGGCCGCTCTTGACGAGCCAGGCGATGCGCGTCGTGAGCACGCGCGTCTTGCCGCTCCCCGCGCCGGCAAGAATGAGCCCGTGCTCATCGGGTAGGGTGACGGCGGCGAGCTGCTCCGGGTTGAGGTGTTCGAGGTGAAGCGACAAGCTGCCGATTCTAATTCAGCGTTGCTGCGTCCGGGCGGCGGGCAGCCATATAATTCGCCGCTTCCCATGAAAGAAGCTTACGAGCCGCAGACGGTGGAGCGCGAAGCCCAGCAGTTCTGGGAAAGTCAGCGTTCGTTCCACGTCGGCGAGGATCCCGCGCGGCAGAAGTTCTATTGTCTGTCCATGTTCCCGTATCCCTCGGGGAAGCTGCACATGGGGCACGTAAGAAACTACACGATCGGCGATGTCCTCACCCGCCATCACCGCATGCGCGGCGCGAACGTGCTGCAGCCGATGGGCTGGGACGCGTTCGGCCTGCCGGCGGAGAACGCCGCGATGGCGAACCGCGTGCCGCCGGCGAAGTGGACCTACGACAACATCGCCACCATGAAGTCGCAGCTGAAAAGCCTCGGCTTCGCCCTCGACTGGGCGCGCGAGCTCGCCACCTGCAGCCCCGACTACTACAAGTGGAACCAGTGGCTCTTCACGCGCCTCTTCAAGAAAGGCCTCGCCTACAAGAAGACCGGCGTGGTGAACTGGGATCCGGTCGACCAGACCGTGCTCGCCAACGAGCAGGTGATCGAGGGCCGCGGCTGGCGCACCGGCGCGCTCGTCGAGAAGCGCGAGATCCCGATGTATTTCCTGCGCATCACCGCCTACGCGGAGGAGCTCCTCGCGGCGCTCGACCGGCTTCCCGGCTGGCCGGAGCAGGTGAAGCTGATGCAGAAGAACTGGATCGGCAAGTCGGAAGGCGTCCGGATTGGTTTTGAGTATGAGATGCAAGACCAGAAATCGGTGCTATGGGTGTTCACCACGCGCGCCGACACGCTGATGGGCGCGACTTTCATGGCCGTAGCCGCGGAGCATCCGATCGCCGTTTCCGCTTCCCGGAAGAACCCCGAACTCCAAGCGTTCGTCGAGGAATGCAAGAAGGGCGCGGTCATGGAGGCCGACCTCGCGCAGATCGAGAAGAAGGGCATGCCGACCGGCATGTTCGTGACGCACCCGCTCAGCGGCGAGAAGCTCCCCGTCTGGGTCGGCAACTACGTCCTCATGGGCTACGGCGAGGGCGCGGTAATGGGCGTGCCCGCGCACGACGAGCGCGACTACGCGTTCGCGCTCCAGTACCAGCTGCCGATCAAGCCGGTAATCCGGCATCCCTTGGGCGACACCGTTCCGCCGCCGTGGAAGTCCGAGTACGCCGAGCACGGCGTGTGCATCAACTCCGGCCCCTACGATGGATTGCCTTTCGAGAAGGCGGTCGATGCGATCGCGGCCGACCTGAAGGCGAAGGGCCTGGGCGAGAAGCAGGTGCAGTGGCGCCTGCGCGACTGGGGCATCTCGCGCCAGCGCTACTGGGGCACGCCGATCCCGATCGTGCACTGCGCCGCGTGCGGCGACGTGCCGGTGCCCGACGAGCAGCTGCCGGTGGTACTGCCCGAGGACGTGGTGCCCGACGGCACCGGCAACCCGCTCAACAAGCGCGCTTCCTACGTCGACACCCCGTGCCCGTCGTGCGGCAAGCCCGCGCGGCGCGAGACCGACACCATGGACACCTTCGTTGATTCGTCCTGGTACTTCGCGCGCTTTGCGTGCCCCGCGCAGGACAAGACGATGCTCGACGAGCGGGCCAACTACTGGATGCCGGTCGACCAGTACATCGGCGGCATCGAGCACGCGATCCTGCATCTGCTCTATTCGCGCTTCTTCCAGCGCGCCATGCAGGAGGAGACCGGCCTGATGCGCGGCGTCGACGAGCCCTTCACCAACCTGCTCACCCAGGGCATGGTGCTCGCCGAGTCCTACTACACCGACGCGGGCGGCCGGCGCGAGTGGGTCAATCCCTCGCAGGTCGAAGTCGAGCGCGACGCCGACGGGAAGATCGTCTCGGCGAAGACGAAGGACGGCAGGCCCGTCATTCATGACGGCATGGGCACCATGTCGAAGTCGAAGAACAACGGCGTCGATCCGCAGGAGCTGATCGAGAAGTACGGCGCGGACACCGCCCGCTTCTTCGTGATCGCCACCGCGCCCCCGACCAACACCCTCGAATGGTCGGACAACGGGGTAGCCGGGGCCTACCGATTCATGAAGAGACTCTGGAGCTTCGGCGCCGGCTTCGGCAGGGCGCAGGGCGCCGGGGTGAATCCGTCGAGTCTCGACGCCGCGCTCAAGGCGGCACGTTTCCAGATTCATGCCGTGCTGAGGCAGGCCAACTACGACATGGGCAAGCATCAGTTCAACACCGTGGCGACCGCCGGCAACAAGATCTTCAACGTGCTGGACGAGCTGCCGCGAGACGACGCCGCTCGTGCGCTCCTCGAGGAGGGGTTTTCGATCCTGCTGCGGCTGCTCTCGCCGATCACGCCGCATGTCACGCATCACCTCTGGCGTGAGCTCGGCTTCGGCGAGGACATCATGAAGGCCGCCTGGCCCGAGCCCGACCCTAAGGCGCTCGAGCAGGACGAGGTCGAGCTCGTGGTGCAGGTGAACGGGAAGCTGCGCGGCTCCATCCGCGTGCCCAAGGCCGCCGACCGCGCCGCGATTGAAGAGCTGGCTTTGACGAACGCCAACGTGCAGCGCTTCGTGTCCGGACAGCAGGTCAAGAAGGTCGTCGTCGTTCCGGGGCGACTGGTGAACCTGGTCGTTTGAGGCGCGCCCTCGTCCTCGCGCTCGCCGTCGCGCTCGCCGGTTGCGGCTTCAAGATGCGCGGCTCGGCGACGGTGCCCTTCGACACCGTCTACATCCCCGACGTGACGAGCGGCATCAAGCTCGACCTGAAGCGCAACATCCAGACCGGCACCAACGCGCGCGTGGTCGACTCGCCGAAGGGAGCGCAGGCGATCCTGCAGTTCACCCACGAGTCGCGCGGCAAGGAGATTGTCTCGCTGACCACCGCCGGGCGAGTGCGCGAGTACCAGCTTCAGTACCGCGTGGGCTTCCAGGTGCACGACGGCAAGGGACACCAGTACGTCGCGCCCACCACGATCCAGCTTTCGCGCGACGTGACCTTCGACGACGCCCAAGTGCTCGCCAAGGAATCGGAGGAGCAGCTCCTCTTCCGCGACATGCAGAACGACATGGTGCAGCAGATCATGCGGCGCCTCGCCGCCGCGCAGTCGGCGAAGTAATGGAGCTGCGCGCGGACCAACTGCGCGCGCATCTCGAGCGCAGCCTGTCGCCCGTATACGCTGTGCACGGCGACGAGCCGTTGCTCGCGCTAGAGGCCGCCGATGCGGTTCGTGCCGCCGCCCGTCGCGCTGGCTACGCCGAGCGCGAGGTCTACGAGCCGGGGCGCGGCTTCGACTGGGGCGAGTTTCGCCATGCGAGCGCGAGCGTGTCTCTCTTCGGCGAGCGAAAGCTCGTCGAGCTGCGCCTGACGAGCGGCAAGGTCGCCGCGCCCGCCGCCGAGGCGCTTGTAGGCTGGTGCGAGGCACCGAGCGCCGAGGCGCTCCTGCTCGTCACCATGCCGCGGCCGGAAGGCCCGGGCTGGTGGAAGGCCCCCTGGTTCACAGCGCTCAAGTCTGCGGGGGTGGTGGTCGGCGTTGAGCCGGTATCGCGGCAGGCGCTGCCCGACTGGCTGCGCCAGCGGCTCGCGCTCCAGAAGCAGCATGCGGCGGTCGAGGTCCTCGCCTGGCTCGCCGATCGCGTCGAGGGCAATCTGCTCGCCGCGCACCAAGAACTGCAGAAGCTCGCGCTCATCGCGCCCGAGGGCGAGCTCGACCTCACCACCGTGCGGGAAGCGACCGCCGACGTCGCCCGCTATGACCCCTACCTGGCCGCCGAGGCATTGGTCGCGGGCGACGCGGCGCGCTACGTCCGCGTAATCGGGGGCCTGCGAGCCGAGGGCGAGCAGCCCACCTTCGTGCTGCACGTCATCTCGAGCGCGCTCTTCGGCCTGCAGGGACGGGGACGCGTGTTCCACAAGGCGCTCGCGCGGGCGCTCGAGGCGGCCGCAGGCAGGCAGCGCCCCGCCGCGATCGAGCGCGCGCTGCGCCACGCCGCGCGCATCGACCGCGCGATCAAGGGCGTCGGGGGGGGGGACCCATGGGAAGAGCTGATCGTGCTTGGGCTAAACTTGGCCGATGGATCAGGCGCTTAAGCAGGCGTCGGAGGTTCGCGAGCTCGGCCGCGCCGCGCGTGCGGCGGCTCGCGCGGTCGCGCGCGCCGACACCGACGCCAAGAACCGCGCTCTTGCCGCGATGGCGGCCGAGATCCGCGGCCAGTCCGCGGCTATCTTGAAGGCCAATACCGCGGACGTCGCGCGCGCCCGGGGCGCGGGGCGCGATTCGGCCTTCGTCGACAGGCTGACGCTCAACCAGGCCCTGGTGGAGCAGATGGCCGAAGGCATCGAGCAGGTCGCGGCGCTCGCCGACCCGGTCGGGGCGATCTCGGAGCGGGTGCGCCGGCCGACCGGCATCGAGGTCGCGAAAATGCGCGTGCCGATCGGCGTCGTGGCGATCATCTACGAGTCCCGCCCGAACGTCACCGCCGACGCCGCGGCGCTGTGCGTGAAGTCGGGCAACGCCTGCATCCTGCGCGGCGGCTCCGAGGCCCTGGAGTCGAACCGCGCGATCGCGCGCTGCGTGCGCACCGGCCTCGGGCACGCCGGGCTGCCGTTCGCCACGGTGCAGCTCGTCGACACGGCCGACCGCGCCGCCGTCGGTGAGCTCATCACCATGACCGAGTACATCGACATTCTGGTGCCGCGCGGCGGCAAGTCGCTCATCGAGCGGCTCGCGCGCGAGTCGCGCATCCCGATGATCAAGCACCTCGACGGCGTGTGCCATGTCTACATCGACGACAGCGCCGACCCCGACATGGCGGTTCGCATCGCCGACAACGCGAAGACCCAGCGCTACGGCACCTGCAATACGATGGAAACGCTCCTTGTGGCGGAAGGGATCGCCGAGCGAGTCCTTCCCCGCATTGGGAGAATTTTTGCCGAGAAGCAGGTCGAGATGCACGCTGATCCGGCGGCGCGAACGCTGATCCCGGACGCCAAGGCAGTGACTGAGAAGGATTACGCCACGGAGTGGCTCGCCCCGGTGGTGTCGATCCGCGTGGTGCCCGACCTGGACGCCGCCATCGAGCACATCGCCAAGTACGGCTCGCAGCACACCGACGCCATCGTGGCCGGGGACCGCCAGCGCGCCGAGCGCTTCCTGCGCGAGGTCGACTCGAGCTCGGTGATGTGGAATGCATCGACGCGCTTCGCCGACGGCTACGAGTACGGACTCGGGGCCGAGATCGGCATCTCGACGGACAAGCTCCACGCCCGCGGCCCGGTCGGGCTCGAGGGTCTGACGACGCAGAAGTACGTCGTGCTCGGACACGGCGAGATCCGCACCTGAGCCTGGGCATCCTCGGCGGCACCTTCGACCCGATTCACAACGCGCACCTTGCGATGGCGCGCGCCGCGCTCACCCACCTGGGCCTGGAGAAGATCCTCTGGATCCCCACCGGCACCACGCGCTACCGCAACCCGGCGGTGGCCTCGGCGCATCACCGGCTCGAGATGCTGCAGCTCGCGCTCCAGGGCGACGCGCACGCCGAGGTCGATGCGCGCGAGCTCTCGCCGGGCGCCTCCGGCTACACCGTCGACACGCTGCACGAGCTCAAGCTCGAGAACGGCGACACCCCGCTGTGGCTGCTAATGGGCGCGGACCAGTATGGGAAGCTCGACACCTGGCACCGCCCCGGGGAGGTACGCCGGCTCGCTCGCATCGCGGTGTTCGCGCGGCCAGGCTGGGCTCTGCCCGACGGCGAGGCAACCGCGATTCCCATCGAGCCGATGCGGATCTCGGCGAGCGACATCCGCGCGCGCGTGGCACGCGGCGAGGACGTCTCTGGCCTCGTGCCATCGGCGGTCGCGAACTATATCGCCACGCAGGGGCTCTACCGCTAGTGGACATCCGCAAGAAGCAGCGCATCGTGGTCGACGCCCTCGAGGACGTGAAGGGCCGCGACATCCTGGTGTTCAACACCGCGCGCATGCCCTCGATGTTCGAGCGCGTGGTCATCGCGAGCGGCGAGTCGAACCGCCAGGTGCGCGCGCTGGCCGACCGTGTGCAGGAAAAGGTGCGCGAGAGCGGCTCGCGCGTCTACGGCGTCGAGGGCGAGGCGAGCGGCGAGTGGGTGCTGGTCGACCTCGGCGACGTCGTAGTGCACATCATGCACCCGGCGGTGCGCGACTTCTACAACCTCGAGGAAGTCTGGGGCGGCAAGCGCGTCACGCTGAAGAGGAAGGCATCGCGTGCCACGGCTGCACGTCGTCGCCCTCGACGCTAGGCTGCCCGCCTGGGCCGAGCAGGCCTGCGCCGGCTACACGAAGCGCATGCCGCGGGGCTATGAAGTCTCGCGAACCACGACGAAGGCGGCCAAGTTGAGAATCTCACTGCCCAAGAAAGCCCGCTTGGTGGCTCTCGACGAGCGCGGTCGCGACCTGGACACCAAGGCGTTCAGCAAGCTGCTCCTCGAGGAGACCGTGTTCCTCGTCGGCGGGCCCGACGGGCTCCCTGAGGATGCGAAGAAAGCGGCGGCGCTGGTGCTGCGCCTGTCTTCGCTCACGCTGCCGCACGCGCTCGCGCAGGTCGTGCTCCTCGAGCAGATGTACCGCGCCGCGACACTGCTCACCGGCCACCCTTACCATCGGGTATAGTTTTTTCATGGTCGGCCTTCCGGAGCGTGGTATCTATCTCGCCTCGCGCAGCCCGCGGCGGCGGGAGCTGCTCTCGCAGATCGGCGTACGCTACCACCTCCTGCTCTTCCGCTCGCGCCCCGGCGAGCCTGACGAGGTCGACGAGACGCCCATTGCCGGGGAGGAGCCGGCCGCGTATGTCGAGCGGATGGCGCGCGCCAAGGCCGAGGCGGGCTGGCGCCGCCTGCTCCAGCGCAACCTGCCGCCGGCGCCGGTGCTCGCCGCGGACACCACCGTCGCGCTCGAGGGGCGCATCCTTGGCAAGCCCGCGGGCCGCGAAGACGCCGCGGCGATGCTGGCCGCGCTCTCGGGCCGCACGCACGAGGTGCTCACCGCCGCGGCGCTCAAGCACGACGACTGGCTGGAGAGCGCGGTCTCGCGCTCGGAAGTGCGGCTCAAGGCCCTGACGGAAGAGGAGATCCGCCAGTACGTGGTGACCGGGGAATGCGACGACAAGGCCGGCGCCTACGCGATCCAGGGCCGCGCGGCGCGTTTCGTGGTCGAGCTGCGCGGGAGCTATTCCGGCGTCATGGGGCTGGCGCTCTACGAGACGAGCCTGCTGCTCGAGAAGCTGCCGCTGCGCCGCTGAGCCCGCGCGTGATCGACGAAGAGATCCTCGTCAACGTCACGCCGCAGGAAACCCGCGTCGCAGTCGCCGGCTCCGGCGTGGTGCAGGAGCTGCTCATCGAGCGCGCGGCGAGCCGCGGCTTCGTAGGCAACATCTACATGGGCCGGGTGGCGCGCGTGCTTCCGGGCATGCAGTCGGCCTTCGTGGAGATCGGCCTGGAACGCGCCGCGTTCCTCCACGTGGGGGACATCCTGGAGGACAAGCGCCTGGCGCGGCCGATCGAGAAAGTTCTCGCCGAAGGCCAGCCGCTTCTCGTGCAGGTGGTGAAAGACCCGATCGGCAGCAAGGGCGCGCGCCTGTCCACGCAGATCTCGATCGCCGGTCGGTTGCTCGTGTACCTGCCGGCTTCCTCCGCCGAAGGGCAGCCGCACATCGGCATCTCGCAACGCATCGAGGACGAGGACGGCCGCGCGGCGTTGCGCGAGCGGGTGAAGGAGCTGGTGCCCCCGGAGGAGAAAGGCGGCTTCATCGTGCGCACGCTCGCCGAAAGCGCCGCCGAGGAGGAGCTGCGCGCCGACCTCGCCTACCTGCGCAACCTTTGGGAAGTCATCAAGGAAAGGTCTCTCGGAGCGGCGCCGCCCCAGCTCGTCTACCAGGACCTGTCGCTCGCCCAGCGCGTGCTGCGCGACATGGTGAATCCGGGCACGAGCCGCGTGGTGGTCGACTCGCGCGAAACCTGGCAGAGCCTCGCGGCCTTCGCCGAGCGCTACATGTCCCAGGTGCGCTCGCGCATCGAGCACTATACGGGCGAGCGGCCGCTCTTCGAGCTCTACGACGTCGAGGCCGAGATCGAGCGGGCGCTCGCCCGGCGCGTGGAGCTCAAGTCGGGCGGCACGCTGGTCATCGACCAGACCGAGGCCATGACCACCATCGACGTGAACACGGGCGGCTTCGTCGGCAGCCGCAGCTTCGACGACACGGTGTTCAAGACCAACCTCGAGGCGGCGCAGGCCATCGCGCGGCAACTGCGGCTGCGCAACCTCGGGGGCATCATCGTGATCGACTTCATCGACATGCAGAACGCCGAGCACCGCGCGGCGGTGCTCGAGGAGTTCAGGCGCGCGCTCTCGCGCGATCGCACGCGCATGACGGTGAACGGGTTCACCGCGCTCGGGCTCGTGGAGATGACGCGCAAGCGCACGCGGGAGTCCCTCGCCCACGTGCTCTGCGAGCCCTGCCCCACCTGCGCCGGCCGCGGCGCGGTGAAGACCGCGCATACCGTGTGCTACGAGATCCTGCGCGAGATCCTGCGCGAGGCGCGCGCCTTCCAGGCGAAGGAGTTCCGCGTGGTGGCCTCGCAGCCGGTGATCGACCTCTTCCTCGAGGAGCAGTCACCCGCGCTGGCGATGCTCTCCGACTTCATCGGCAAACCGATCTCGATGCACGTGGAGTCCGGCTATACCCAGGAGCAGTTCGACATCGTGCTGATGTGATATGAAGACGCCGACCGAAGCGATGCTCCTCGCGATGCTCGCGCTGCAGGAGCGCATGAACCGCAAGATCGATCCCGCATGGCTTTCCGCCGGCCATGCGTTCCTGCGCGCGGTACTTGTCGAGGCGGTCGAGGGCCTGGAGCACTTCGGCTGGAAGTGGTGGAAGCGCCAGGAGCCCAACCTCGAGCAGCTGCGCATCGAGCTTGTCGACATCTGGCACTTCCTCCTGTCCCACTACCTGGTGGCAGCCGGAGGAGTCCAACCGAAGGCGGCGGAGCGGATAGCGGCGGAGTGGCAGGGCCCTGCGCGGATCCTGTTCGACGGAGCAAGCTACGACATACCGAGCCTCGACCTGCGCGCGAAGCTGGAGCTCCTGGCCGCGCTTTCCGCCGTGCGCAAGGTCTCGCTTCCGCTTTTTTCCTCTCTTCTCTGGGACTGCGGCATCGACGCGGAGCGCCTGTACCGCGACTACGTCTCGAAGAACGTTCTCAACCACTTCCGCCAGGACAACGGCTACAAGGCGGGCACCTACCGCAAGATGTGGCAGGGTCGCGAGGACAACGAGCACATGGCGGAGATCCTCGCACACCTTGCGCCTTCGCCGGGCCTCGCCGATGAGCTGTACCGCGAGCTCGAGCGCAAGTACCACTCGCTCCAGTGAGCATCGACGTCTTCATGCCGGCGACGCGCCTTGCGCGGCTGCTGCGCGCGCGCAAGCTCTCCGCGACCGAGGTCACGAGGGCATACATCGCGCAGATCGAGCGCGTGAACCCCAAGGTCAACGCCATCGTGACGTTCCTTCCCGAGCTCGCCCTGAAACAGGCGAAGGCGCTCGACCGCAGGACGCCGGACCCGCGGATGCCGCTCTGGGGCCTGCCGATCGCGTACAAGGACGTGGTCCCGACCAAGGGGATTCGCACCACCTATGGCTCGCCGGTCTACCGCGAGCACGTGCCGGTTGAGGACCACCTCGTCGTCGAGCGCCTCGCAGCCGCGGGCGTGGTGACGCTCGGCAAGACCAACACGCCGGAGTTCGCGGCGGGCAGCCAGACCTTCAACGAGGTCTTCGGCCCGACGCTCAACCCTTACGACCGGAGCCGCACCTGCGGCGGCTCCTCGGGCGGGGCAGCAGTCGCGGTCGCCTGCGGCATGCTGCCTTTCGCCGACGGCTCGGACCTCGGCGCGTCCCTGCGCAATCCCGGCAGCTTCTGCAACGTCGCAGGTTTTCGTCCGTCCGCCGGGCGCGTGCCGAGCTGGCCGGCGGCCGACGCGTGGCAGATCCTGACAGTGATGGGCTCGCTCGGACGCACGGTCGCCGACTGTGCTCTTCTCTTCTCCGCGATGGCCGGCCCGGACGAGCGGGATCCGACGTCGATCCCGGAAGGGGGCGCGGTTTTCCGGAGACCCCTCAAGAGGAGCTTCCGCAAGGTGCGGGTGGCCTGGAGCCGCAACCTCGGCGGTCTGCCGGTCGAGGCGGAGGTGACGCGCACGCTCGAAGCCGCGCGCGGCGCGCTGCGCACGCTCGGCTGCGTCGTCGAGGACGCCGAGCCCGACCTGTCGGGCGCCGAGGAGCCCTTCCACGTCCTGCGCGCCGTAGGCTTCGTGCAGCGCTATGGGGAGCTCTATCGCACGCAGCGCAACAAGCTCAAGAAGGACGTGGTCTGGAACATCGAGTTGGGCCTCGGCCTCGACGGCGAGCGGGTCGCGCGCGCGAATGGGGTGCGCACGGCGCTTTACCACCGCATGCGCAAATTCATGCAGCGCTATGATTTCCTGTGCCTGCCGACAAGCCAGGTGCTGCCCTTCCCGGTGGGCGAACCCTGGCCGACCGAGATCAACGGCGTGCACCTGGACAACTATCTCGACTGGATGAAGAGCTGCTACTTCATCACCGTCACCGGGCACCCGGCGATCTCGGTCCCCGGCGGCTTCAGTCTACAAGGGTTGCCCGTCGGCCTGCAGATCGTCGGCCGCTACCGCGACGACTTGGGCGTGCTGCAGCTGGCGCACGCTTTCGAATCGGCGACCGGCCACTGGAAGCAGCGCCCACCCTTGACCGCGGTCAAGGAATAAGAGACGTTGCTCCCGCGTTAATAGGGGGACTTACCCGGAGGAACCATGCTGAAACGGGACTCGCGCAGGGACTTGGGGAACGATCACCTGAACAGCCTCTTGCCGGACGTGCAGGTCGACCGGCGCGGGTTCATCGCCGCCGCGCTCGCCGCGGGATTCGCGGCAACCGCCGAGCCGGTGCTCGGGCAGGCCATCAAGACGCCGATGGACGGGCTGGTCGGCGGCGACGGCAGGATCGGCGACATCCCGATCTACTATGCAGTGCCCAAAGGCGCCGACAAGAAGGCGGTGGTCATCGTCGTGCCAGAGATCTGGGGGCCGCACGAATACATCAAGGACACCGTGCGGCGGCTGGCGAAGGCGGGTTACTTCGCGATAACCAACGACCCGTACTTTCGTATGGGGGAGCTCTGGAAGCTGACCGACATCAAGGAGGTGATCGCCAAGGCAACCTCGTTGCCCGACTCGCAGGCTTTCGCCGACCTCGACACGGTCGTCGCTTGGGCCGAGAAGCAGCCGCGCGCCAACGCGCGCAAGTTGGGCATCACCGGCTTCTGCATCGGCGGCCGCATGGTGTGGATGTACACCGCGCACCAGAAGAAAATCGACGCGGGCGTCGCGTGGTACGGATCGCTCTCGCCGCGCGGCGCGATGCCGCAGACGCCCATCGATGTCACCGACCGGATCGATCGGCCCGTGCTCGGCCTCTACGGCGGCGCCGACGAAGGCATTCCGCTCGACCTCGTCGAGCGCATGCGCGCCGGGCTGAAGGCCTTCGGCAACGACGCAAAGTCACAGATCCACGTCTACGAGGCCATGCCCCACGCCTTCCACGCCGACTACCGGCCGAGCTACCGCAAGGAGGCGGCCGAGGACGGCTGGAAGCGCATGCTTGCGTGGTTCAAGAAGCACGGCGTCGTCTAACACCGAGGAGAACCGATCATGCGCGTGACTTTCGCCGCAGGCTTGCTCGCCATCGCGACTACGCTCCCGGGGGTCGCAGCGGTCAAAGAGGAGCCCGTCACCTACAAGGACGGCGACACGACCCTGAAGGGCTTCATCGTCTACGACGAGGCGAGGAAGGGCCGCCGCCCCGGCATCGTTGTCGTGCACGAGTGGTGGGGGATTACCCAGCACACCCGCGACGAGGCGCGCAAGTTCGCCGAGCAGGGCTACACCGCGTTCGTCGCAGACATGTACGGCGATGCGAAGACCGCCGACAACCCCAAGGACGCGAGCGGCCTGATGAAGGGGCTGATGGGCGACTCTGCGGGCATGCAGTCACGCTTCAATGCGGCGCGCGCGCAGCTCGCCAAGCACTCGACCGTCGACGCCAAGAAGATCGGCGCCTCGGGCTATTGCATGGGCGGCGCCGTGGTGCTCAACATGGCGCGCGCCGGCGCGGACCTACGCGGAGTAGCGGCGTTCCACGCCAACCTGACGCCACAGACGCCCGCCGCGGCTGGCAAGGTGAAGTCGAAGGTGCTGGTGCTGAACGGCGCCGATGACCCGTTCGTCAAGCCCGACTCGATCGAGGCGTTCAGGAAGGAGATGGAAGCCGCGAAAGTCGACTACCGGTTCATCAACTACCCTGGCGCGGTGCACGCCTTCACCAACCCGGCGGCGACCGAGGCAGGCAGGAAGTTCAACTTGCCGCTCGCTTACAACGCCGAAGTGGACAAGCAGTCCAAGGCGGAAGCGAGGAAGTTCTTCGCGGCCGCCTTCAAGTAAGCAGCGCGCGCGAAGACGGGCCGCGCTCGAGCGGCCCTTCTCTTTTCGGCCCCTGAAGGAGTGGCGCGCCCGGCGGGATTCGAACCCACGACCCTTGGCTTCGGAGGCCAATACTCTGATCCGCTGAGCTACGGGCGCCCTGGGGGAGGCGAGGATAGCACGGCTCACCGGCGCAGCAGCCAGAGCACGAGCGAGATGACGATCGACACCACGATGCCGGTGGTGATCGGGAAGTAGAAGCTAAAGCCTTCGCGCTCCACGTAAATGTCGCCCGGCAGCCGGCCGAGCCCGAGCTTCGCGAGCCAGGGCCATGCGACGCCGAGGGCGATGAGCAGGGCGCCGAGGACGATCAGCCAGACTTTCAAGCTAAAATCATGCCTTTAGAAAAAAGCCGCCACCACCGTGGATACGCACGACCAACACTCGTCGTTCATCAAGACCCCGCAGCAACTCGCCGTGGTGGTCGTTCTCGCATTCCTCGTGCCGATCGTCGGCATTGTTCTCATTATCCAGCTCGTGGTCGGCCGCCCAGCGGCCGACCCGAACGCGATGACGCCGGAGGCCGTCGCCGCCCGCATCGCTCCCGTCGGTCGCGTCGAGTTCGGCGCGCCCGGCGCCGCGGCGGAGCAGCCCGCGCCCAAGCCGCAGGTCGCCGCCGCCGGGAAACCGCAGGCGGTGGACGGCAAGGCCGTGTACACCCAGACCTGCGTCGCCTGCCACATGCAGTCAGTCGCGGGCTCGCCCCCGCTCGGCGACAAGGCGGCGTGGGCGCCGCGCATCAAGACCGGCTTGGATGCGCTCGTGCAGTCCGTGATGAAAGGCAAGGGCGCCATGCCCCCCAAGGGCGGCAATCCCGCGCTGAGCGACGCGCAGATCCGCGCCGCCGTGGAGTTCATGGTCTCGCAGAGCAAGTAGAGAAGACCCGTCTGGCCGATCTCCTCTTCGTCGTCGATCCGCCCGACTCGCTCAAGGCGTACAAGGATACGACCGTCTGCATGATGCGCGCCGCGCAGGCGCGCGGCCACGCGGTGTGGGTCTGCGAGCAACCGGCGTTGCACTTTCTGAAGGGCCGCGTCGGCGCCGCGGCGACGCGCATCTCGCTCACCGAGAACGACGAGGATTGGTACCGGCCGCACGAGTCGGCAACGCGCGCGCTCGCGTGGTTCGGCGCGGTGCTGATGCGCAAGGACCCGCCCTTCGACCTGGAGTACGTGGTGAGCACCTGGCTTCTCTCGGCAGCGGTCCGCGAGGGCGCGCGCGTCTTCAACGCGCCCGACGCCATCCGCGACCACAACGAAAAGCTCGCCATCGCGGAGTTCGAGTGCTTCGTCGTGCCCACGCTGGTGAGCCGCGAGGCCGACGCCCTCCAAACGTTCATCGACGCGGAGCGCGACGTGGTCGTGAAGCGCCTTGATGTCATGGGCGGTGAGGCGGTGTTCCGGGTGCGCGCCGACGACCCGAACCGCAATGTCATCGTCGAGACCATGTGCCAGGGGGGAAGGCGCACGGTGATGGCGCAGCGCTTCATCCCGGAGATCGCCGAGGGCGACAAGCGGGTGATCCTGATCGGCGGCAAGCTCGTGCCGCACTGCCTTGCGCGCATCCCGCGCCCGGGCGAGTCGCGCGGCAACCTCGCCGCCGGCGCGCGCGGCGTGGCGCAGCCCGTCAGCGCGCGGCATCGCGAGATCGCCGAAGCCATCGGCCCGGCGCTCGCGAAGCGAGGGCTGCTCTTCGTCGGGCTCGACGTGATCGGCGACTGGCTCACGGAAGTGAACGTCACCAGCCCCACCGGCTTCCGCGAGATCCAGGATCAGACCGGCTTCGACGTCGCGGGCATGTTCCTCGAGGCGCTGGAAGGCAAGCTCCCATGATCGGCGTCCTCCTCGTCACGCACGGCGAGATCGGCACCGCGCTCCTGCAGAGCGCCTCGCAGATCCTCGGCATGCACCCGGCCCAGGTGTCGACACTCAGCGTCTGGCGCCAGGACGATCCGGACGACCTCGTCCTGCGGGCGCGCGAGCTCCTCGAAAGCATCGACGACGGCGACGGTGTGCTCGTCCTCACCGACATCTTCGGCGCCACCCCGGGCAACGTGGCGTCCAAGCTCCTCGACGATGGACACGTCGAGGGCGTGTCGGGCGTCTCGCTGCCGATGCTGCTGCGGGTGGTGACCGGCCGGAATGGCTCCCTCGCGGGTGCCGTGCAGCGCGCGCTCTCCGGTGGCGCCGAGGGCGTGGTGCACATGAACACCGATCGCTGCTGCGATGCCTAGCGTCGAGGCGGAGATCGTGAATCGCCTCGGGCTGCACGCGCGCGCCGCGGCCAAGCTCACCCACCTCGCGAGTGGCTTCCAATGCGAGATCTGGCTCTCGCGCAGCGGCCGCCGGGTCAACGCCAAGAGCATCATGGGCGTGATGATGCTCGCCGCCGGGCAAGGCACGCGCGTGCACATCGAGGCCGAAGGCACCGACGCCGACGCGGCGCTAAGGGCACTGACCGGGCTCATCGCCGAGCGCTTCGGCGAAGGCGAGTAGCGCGTGAACTTCGTCCTGCACGGCCTTGCCGTTTCGAGCGGCATCACCGTAGGCTACGCGCACCTCGTCTCCACCGCGCGCCTGGAGGTCGCGCACTACGAGATTCCGCCGGACGCGGTGGAGGCGGAGATCGCGCGCCTCGACCAGGCGCTCGCCACCGCGCAGGAGCAACTGGTGGCGCTGAAATCCCACATCGCGCCTGGCGCGCCGGCGGAGCTCGAGGCATTCCTCGATCTGCACCGCATGATCCTCGAGGACTCGGCGATCGCGCAGGCGCCGCGCAAGCTGATCCGCGAGCAACGCGCGAACGCCGAGTGGGCCCTGGTGCAGCAGATGGAGCGGCTGGTCGAGCGCTTCGACGAGATCGAGGACCCATACCTGCGCGAGCGCAAGGCGGACGTGCAGCACGCCGTGGAGCGCGTGCTGAAGGTGCTGCTGGGCGCCAAGACCCTCACCGAGCCCGCCGGCTCCGAGGAAGAGGAGAAGCTGATCGTGGTCGCCCACGACCTCTCGCCCGGCGACATGATCCTCTTCAAGCGCCACCGCTACGGCGGCTTCGTCACCGACGTGGGCGGAGTGACCTCGCACACCGCGATCGTGGCGCGCTCCCTCGGCATCCCGGCGGTCGTGGGCCTGCACCATGCGCGCCAGACGGTGGCCGAGGGCGAGCTCCTCATCGTCGACGGCGAGCAGGGCGTGCTCATCGTCAACCCCGATCCGCTGGTTCTCAATGAGTACCGCGAGCGCCAGGCGCAGATCCGGGCCGGCCGCCAGCGGCTCAAACGCCTGAGGAAGACCCCGAGCACGACGCTCGACGGCACGCCGATCGATCTGTTCGCCAACATCGAGCTGCCTGAGGACGCGCCCGACGCGCTGGAGGTCGGCGCTCAGGGGGTCGGGCTCTTCCGCACCGAGTTCCTGTTCCTCAACCGCCGCGACCTTCCGGGCGAGGAAGAGCAGTTCAGCGCCTACCGGCAGGTCGCGCAGTCCATGCAGGGCCGGCCAGTGGTGCTGCGCACCCTCGACATCGGCGCGGACAAGGCGATCGAGAGCGGCGGCGCGACCGGGCACACCATCCCGAACCCGGCCATGGGCCTGCGCGCCATCCGCTTCTGCCTGTCCGAGCCGCAGATGTTCCTCACCCAGCTGCGGGCCATCCTGCGCGCGTCGACCTACGGCAAGGTGCGGATCCTGCTGCCCATGCTCGCGCACGTACACGAAATCGAGCAGACGCTCGCGCTCATCCGGCAGGCGAAGCAGCAGCTCGACGAGCGCGGCCTGCCCTACGACCAGGGCATCGAGGTCGGCGGCATGATCGAGATCCCAGCCGCGGCGCTCGCGCTGCCAATCTTCATGAAGCGCCTCGACTTCCTGTCGATCGGCACGAACGACCTCATCCAGTACACGCTCGCCATCGACCGCACCGACGACGCGGTCGCCCATCTCTACGACCCGCTGCACCCCGCGGTGCTGACCTTGGTGGCCGGCACCATCCAGACTGCCACGCGCGGCGGCGTCCCGGTCGCGGTGTGCGGCGAGATGGCAGGCGACCTGCAGCTCACGCGCCTTCTGCTAGGCCTGGGGCTGCGCAATTTCTCGATGCATCCCTCGCAGCTCTTGCAGATCAAGGAGCGGGTCCTGCGTACGAACCTCGGCGAGGTGCAGACGCTGGCGCAGCGCGTGCTGCGCAACACCGATCCGGCGAAGACCCGCGACCTCCTCGCCAAGCTGAACGCATGAGCGGTCCGCTGCACGGTGTTCGGGTCCTCGACCTCACTACCGTGGTGATGGGACCTTACGCGACCCAGATCCTCGCGGACTTCGGCGCCGACGTGGTGAAGGTCGAGCCGCCCGAGGGCGACGTGATGCGCCACGCGTGGCCCTTCCGCCACCCCGGCATGGGCCACATCTTCCTAAATGCCAACCGCAACAAGCGCTCGGTGGTGCTCGACCTGAAGAAGCCCGCGGCGCTGGAGGCGTGCCTTGCGCTCGCGCGGCGTTGCGACGTGCTGGTCTACAACATCCGGCCGCAAGCGATGGCGCGACTCAAGCTGTCATATGAAGAGCTCAGAAAAGAGAATTTGAAGATCATCTACGTGGGGTGCTTCGGTTACAGCCAGCGCGGCCCGTATGCGGCGAAGGCAGCCTACGACGACCTCATCCAGGGCGCCGCGGGCATCCCCTGGCTCCTGCAAAAGCAGGGCGCGGCCGAGCCGCGCTACGCGCCGATCATCGTCGCGGACCGCTCGGTGGGCCAGCAGGTGGCGAGCGCGGTGAGCGCTGCGCTCTACTACCGCGAAAGGAGCGGCAAGGGCCAGCGCGTCGACGTACCGATGTTCGAGCACCTGCTGCAGATCGTGCTCGGCGAACACCTCGGCGGCTACACCTTCGATCCCCAGGAGGGCGAGCCGGGCTATGCACGCATGCTCGCCCCGGACCGCCGCCCCTATGCCACGAAGGACGGGCACGTCTGCGCGCTCATCTACAACGACAAGCAGTGGAAGGCTTTTTTCGGGGTGCTGGGGAAGCCTGAGATGTTCCAAGAGGAGAAATACCGCTCCCAGGAAGCGCGGAGCCGCAACTACGACGGGGCGTATGCCTTCGTCGCCGAGCAAATGAGGCGGCGCACCACCGCCGAGTGGATCGAGGCGCTCGAGCGCGCCGACATCCCGGTGCAGCGCATGAACAGCCTCACCGACGTGGTGGTCGACCCGCACCTCGCGGCGACCGGCTTTTTCCGGAGCATCGAGCACCCGACGGAAGGCCGCCTCCGCTCGATGGCGGTGCCCTCGGAGTGGTCGGAGTCGGCACCGGAGTACCGCCGGCATGCGCCGCGACTGGGCGAGCACACGCGCGAGGTGCTGCGCGAGGCGGGCGTTTCGGACGAAGTGATCGCGTCGCTGCTCGAAAGCGGGGCGGCCAAGGAACCTTAGCCTATAATCGGCGCGCGCCGATTTGAGTCAGCTTGCGGGCGCACGACAAATACCGCTAAAGAGACGTGAACGCTCCCGATACCGCTTCCCGCTTCGTCGTGCCGCAGAAGGTGCGCTTCGACGAGCCGATCCGCCTCACAAGCGGCGCCGAGCTACCCGCGTTCGAGCTCGCCTACGAGACCTATGGCGAGCTGAACGAGGCGAAGTCCAATGCGGTCCTTGTCTGCCACGCACTGAACGCCTCGCACCACGTCGCCGGCGTCTACGAACACGACCCGGACAACGAGGGCTGGTGGGACAACCTGGTGGGCCCGGGCAAGCCGCTCGACACGCGGCGCTTCTTCGTCGTGGGCTCCAACTACCTCGGTAGCTGCTTCGGCTCGACCGGCCCGGCGTCGATCAATCCCGCCACCGGCAAGCCCTGGGGCGCCGACTTCCCGGTCGTGACCGTGGAGGACTGGGTCGAGGCGCAGGCGCGCCTCGCCGACCGCCTGGGCATCGAGCGCTTCGCTGCGGTGATGGGCGGCTCGCTCGGCGCGATGCAGGCGCTGCAGTGGACGCTCTCCTACCCCGAGCGGGTGCGCCACGCGCTCGTGATCGCGGCGGCCGCCCGGCTCTCGCCCCAGAACATCGCCTTCAACGAGGTGGCGCGCCAGGCGATCATGACCGATCCCGACTTCCACGGCGGGCACTACTACGACAAGGGCGTGGTGCCCACGCGCGGCCTGCGCATTGCCCGCATGATCGGCCACATCACCTATCTCTCGGGCGAGGCGATGGCCGAGAAGTTCGGCCGCCTCCTGCGCCGCGGCGCGCCGGGCTTCGACTTCGACATTGACTTCGAGGTCGAATCCTACCTGCGCTATCAGGGCGACAAGTTCTCGACCTACTTCGACGCGAACACGTATCTGCGCATCACCAAGGCGCTCGATTACTTCGACCCTGCCGCGGAGTTCGCCGGCGACCTGACCAAGGCGCTCGCGCGCGCGCGCGCGGCGTTCCTGGTCGTGTCCTTCAAGTCCGACTGGCGCTTCCCGCCATCGCGCTCGCGCGAGATCGTGCGCGCGCTGCTCGACAATCGGCGCATCGTCTCCTATCTGGAGATCGACGCGCCGGGCGGGCACGACGCGTTCCTCCTCGAGGACGAGCGCTACCACGCCGCCCTGCGAGCTTACTTCGGAAATATCGAGCTATGAGAGCGGACCTCGCCGCGATCGTGAACTGGGTGCCGCAGGGCGCGCGCGTGCTCGACCTGGGGTGCGGCGACGGATCGCTGCTGCGCTCGCTCTGGCAGGAGCGCGAGGCGCCGGGCTACGGGGTGGAGATCGACGACGACAACGTCATCGCGTGCGTTTCGAACGACGTGAACGTGCTGCAGGTCGACCTCGAAAGCGGTCTCTCGCTCTTCGCCGATGGCTCGTTCGACTGCGTGATCCTCTCAGAGACGCTGCAGACCATCCACCGCACCGAGTTCCTGATGCGGGAGATGCTGCGCGTGGGCCGCGAAGTGATCGTCAGTTTCCCGAACTTCGGCCACTGGAGCGCGCGGGTGCAGGTCGCGCTCGGCCGCATGCCGGTCTCGCCGTCGCTGCCCTACGAGTGGTACGAGACACCCAACGTGCACCATTGCACGGTCGCGGATTTCGAGGACCTATGCCGTCGCATGGGCGTGCGTGTTCGCGAGCGCCTGGTCATGCACGAAGGAAAGCCCGTCGCCTTCCTGCCGAACCTTCTCGGCAGCGTTGCGGTCTATCGCTGTGCCGGAGACTGAGCGATGGAAGTCACCATCACCTACTGCGTACGCTGAAACTACGAACCCCAGGCGGTCGGTCTGACTGCCGAGATCGAGCGTGCGCTCGGGGCGCGCGCCCGGCTGGTCCCGGGCGACAAGGGCATCTTCGACGTCGCGGCGGACGGGAAGCTCGTGTTCTCCAAATACCGCACCGGGCGCTTCCCGGACGCCGGCGAGGTGGTGGCGGCGTTGCGCGAGGCCCGGCGGAAGGGTTAGGCCTCTCTGCCCGCCGAGCCGACCGACAGGTCGGCGAGCCCCGAGCGGATCATGAACCAGAAGAGCAGCACTCCTGGCAGCGCCACGGCGGTCGTCAGCAGATAGAAGTTGACGTAGCCCATCGCCTCGATGAGGCCGCCGGCCGTGGTGCCGGTGAGAAACCGCCCCGCGATGCTGGCGAGCGCCGAAAGCAGCGCGTACTGGGTGGCGGTGAAGCGAAGGTTGCAGAGCGCGGAGAGGTAGGCGACGACCGTCACCCCGCCGATGCCGCTCGCGAAGTTCTCGAAGCCGACGGCGGCGGCCATGCCGGCGTTGGTGTGCCCCGCGGCGGCCAGCGCCGCGAAGCTCAGGTTCGAGATCGCCATGAGCACCAGGCTGAGGAGGACCGAGCCCTTCATCCCCAGCCGCGCGTACAGGATGCCGCCGGCAAACACGCCGCCGAGAAGCGCGCCAAAGCCGATACCGACGTCGTAGAACGCGACTTCGTCGTTCGAGAAGCCAAGGTCCTGGAAAAGCAGCCGCAGCGTGAGGTTCGCGAGGGTGTCGCCGATCTTGTGAATGAGAACGAAGACGAGCACCACCAGCGCGCCCTGGCGGCGGAGGAACTCGAAGAGCGGGCTGAAATACGCCGCGAGCGCTTCGAGCGCCCCGTGCACTTTCGCCGGCTCCCGATGGCGCGCGGGCTCGCCCATGACAACGCCGACCAGCATGGCCGGCAGCGCAAAGGCCGCGCAGGCGAAGTAGGCGATGGCCCAGCCGTAGCGCGCGGCGAGCACGAGCGCGAGGCCGCCCGCCGCCGCAGCGCCGACGCGCCAGCCGTACTGCGACATGCCGGACCCCGCGCCGAGCTGGCGCGGCTCAAGAAGCTCGATGCGATACGCGTCGATGATGATGTCGAACGTCGCCCCGGCGATGCCGACCGCGACCGCGGCCACCGCGATCATGAGCAGCGCCTCTCCCGGGTCCGCGAGGCCGAGGAAGGCGACCGCCGCCATGACCAGTACGCCGGCGAACCACAGCCAGCTCACGCGCTGGCCGAAGCGGCCGATGAGCGGCAGGCGCACATGGTCCACGACCGGCGCCCAGAGGAACTTGAGGTTGTAGGCGAGAAAGGTAAGTGCGAAGGCGGTGACCGCGCTCTTCGTGATCCCGTGCTGGGCGAGGCGCGTGGTGAGCGTCGCGCCGATCATCGCGAAGGCGAAGCCCGAGGAGATGCCCAGGAAAAGCGCCGCGAGGGGCGCGGCCTCGAGGTAGGGTCTGAGCGCGCTAGCCCAGCGGGTAGTCATAGTCGATCGTCAGGGGCGCGTGGTCGGAGAACCGCTTCGCCTTGTAGATCGACTCGCGCGTCGCGGTGGCCGCCACGCCGGGGGTGGCGATCTGGTAGTCGATGCGCCAGCCGACGTTCTTCGCCCACGCCTGGCCGCGGTTCGACCACCACGTGTACTGCTCGGGCTTGTCGTTCAGGCGCCGGAACACGTCGACGAAGCCGAGCTCGTCGAGCACGCGCGTAAGCCAGGCGCGCTCCTCCGGCAGGAAGCCGGAGTTCTTCTGGTTCGAGCGCCAGTTGCGCAGGTCGATCTCGCGGTGCGCGATGTTCCAATCGCCGCACAGGATGATCTCCTGCTTTCTCTCGCGAAGGCTCTCCAGGTGGCGCAGGAACCGCCTGAGGAAGCGAAACTTCGACGCCTGTCGATGCGGGCCGGCGGAGCCCGAGGGCATGTACACCGAGACCACCCAGAGCTTGCCGAAGCGCGCTTCCACGTAGCGGCCCTCGGCATCGAATTCCCGGCTCGCGAAGCCGCGGCGCATCTCGTCGGGGGCGCGCCGGCTCAAGAGCGCGACCCCGCTGTAGCCCTTCTTCTTCGCGAAGGCGTGGCAGCTCTCGAAGGCCTTGAGGCCGTGCAGCTTCGCGTCGAGGTCCGCCTCCTGGCACTTGATCTCCTGCAGGCATACCACGTCCGGGCGCTGCGCCGCGAGCCAGCGGAACAAGCCCTTGCCCGCGGCAGATCGTATCCCGTTGACGTTGAGAGTAATTACCCTCAAGAACTCGGAAAGGCAGAGGCGCCGCCGTGCGCCGCGGACCACTGCGCCGGGGCGTGCAAGAACTTCTCCACCTCGGCGATCTGCGCCGTCTCGAGGTAGCCGTCCTTCTTTACCACCGCGAGCACGTCCCACCACGTGGCGAGGTGGTGCAGCCGGACGTTCAGGCCGGCGAGCGTCTTCTTCGACTCGGGGAAGATGTCGTAGTAGAAGTTGACGAACACGTGCTCGACGATCGCGCCCGCCTCGCGCAGCGCCTTGCAGAAGTTGATCTTCGAGCGGCCGTCGGTGGTCAGGTCCTCGACGAGCAGCGTGCGCGCGCCCTCGCGGATGTCGCCCTCGATCTGCGCGTTGCGGCCGAAGCCCTTGGGCTTCTTGCGCACGTACTGCATCGGCAGCCCCAGGCGGTCGGCGATCCACGCCGCGTAGGGGATGCCGGCGGTCTCGCCGCCGGCGACCACGTCGAACTGCTCGAAGCCCGCGTCGCGCGAGAGGGTCGCCGCGGCGAACTCGACGAGCTGGCCACGGATGCGCGGGTAGAAGATGAGCTTGCGGCAGTCGATGTACACCGGGCTCGCCCAGCCCGAGGTGAAGATGAAGGGCTTGTCCTGGAAAAACAGCACGGCCTTCACCTCCAGCAGCATCCGGGCGGTGGTCTCGGCGATGAACGCCTTGTCGGCGGAGTGCATGGGCGGCGCGGATTCTAGCAGGTTAGAATCGGCGCTTCGCCCCTTGGGGAAGGCAAGCGATGGCATCACCAGTGGCAATTCTCACGGCGGCCGCGCTGCTCGCCGTGCCGCTCGCGGCGGACGCGCAGCGCAAAGGCGCCGAAGAGCGCTACACGTACCGCTGCACCGGCAAGGACGGCAAGAAGTACTACGGCCACACCATTCCAACGCAGTGCCTGGGCCAGCCGATCGACCAGCTGAACTCGCGCGGCCTGCTCGTGAAGCGCATCGATCCCGAAGCCGACGAGAAGGCGCGGCTCGAGAAGGAAGCCGAGGAGAAGCGACTCGCCGAGGAGGCGCAGGAGCGGCGCGAGGAGTCGCGCCGCAACCGGGCGCTGCTCGCCACCTACACGAGCGAGAAGGACATCGAATTGGCCCGCAAGCGTGCGCTCGCGGACAACACCTTAGCCGTGCAGGAGGCCCAGCGCCGCATCGACGTGCTCAACAGGCGCCGCGCTGGCTACGACAAGGAGCTCGGGTTCTACAAGGACGGCGCCAAGCCGCCCGCCAAGCTGCTCGAGGACATTCGCACGACACAGATCGACATCGAGGCGATGCAGGGCCTGATCGCGAACAAGGAGAGGGAAGCCATCAGCATCAACGAACGCTACGACGAGGACCGGCGCCGCTACCGCGAGCTGGCCGGCATGCCGAAGTAGGCTCTAGCCCAGCCGGCGCCGCAGCGCCTCGGCCGCCTGCAGCGGATTCGCCTTGCCCCGGCTCGCCTTCATCACCTGCCCGACCAGGGCGTTGAAGGCCTTCTCCTTCCCCGAGCGGTAGTCGGCCACGAGCCGCGCGCTTGTGGTGAGTACCTCGTCGACCAGCTTCTCAATCGCGCTGGCGTCACTGATCTGTCGCAGCCCGCGCCTGTCGATCAGCTCGTCGATTCCGGCCGTCTCGCCCTGGAACTTAGCCTTCAGCAGGTCCTTGGCGATCTTGCCGGAGATCGTGCCGTCGGCCACCCGCTGCTGGAGCAATGCGAGCTCCGTGGGCGACAAGGGCGATTGCCTGAACGAAAGATTCGCGTCGTTCAGTTGCGCCGTCAGGTCGCCCACCACCGCGTTCGCGACCGCCTCGTAGACCTTCGGGAACGAAGCGACGTCCGAAGCGTCGATCGAAGCTTCGAAGTACTCGGCCTTGTCCCGCGTGGAAGTCAACAGATAGGCGATCTCTGCGGGAATGCGCTTTCCGAACCGCTCACGCTTGGCCCCTGGAAGCTCGGGCATGGAACCGCGCACCGCTTCGATCATCTCCTCGCTCACCACGAGCGGCAGCAGGTCCGGGTCAGGAAAGTAGCGGTAGTCCTGCGCGTCCTCCTTGCTGCGCATCGAGCGGGTCTCGTCGCGCTCGGCGTCATAGAGCCGCGTCTCCTGCTCTATCTTGCCGCCCTCCTCCAGGATGCCAATCTGCCGCCGGGCCTCAAACTCGATGGCCTTCTCCATGAAGCGGAAGGAATTCAGGTTCTTGATCTCGCAGCGCGTTCCCAGCGCCGTGTCCCCCGCCTTCCTGACTGAGACGTTGGCATCGCAGCGGAAGGAGCCTTCCTGCATGTTCCCGTCGCAGATGCCGATCCACATGACGAGGGCATGCAGCGCGCGCGCGTAGGCCACAGCCTCCTTCGGGCCGCGCAGTTCGGGCTCGGAGACGATCTCGAGCAGCGGGGTTCCGGCGCGGTTGAGGTCGATGCCGGTCATCCCACGGAAGTCCTCATGCAAGGACTTTCCGGCGTCTTCCTCTAGGTGGGCCCGCGTCAGACGGATGGCCTTCGCCGCGGCGTCGACCAGTATTCCGATGCTTCCGCCTTGCACGATCGGTGATTCGTACTGGCTGATCTGGTACCCCTTCGGCAGGTCGGGGTAGAAGTAGTTCTTGCGCGCGAAGATCGAGCGCCGCGCAATCGTGCCCTTCACGGCGAGGCCGAAGCGGATCGCGTGCTCGACTGCTGCGCGGTTGGCGACGGGCAGGGCGCCTGGCAGCGCGATGTCGACCCCGGACGCCTGCGTGTTCACCGCCGCCCCGAAGGCGGTGGCGGCACCGGAGAACATCTTGCTCTTCGTCGCGAGCTGCGCGTGGGTCTCGATGCCGATGACGATTTCCCATTCCATGGCTCGCCCCGGCTACAACGGCGTCTGCGTAGGCACGCGCAGGTGCCAGTCAGTCGCCTGCTGATAACGGTATCCAGCGCCGAGCAGCCTTGCCTCGGAAAACGCCGGACCCATGAGCTGCAGCCCGACAGGCAACCCCTTCCCGTCGAAGCCGCACGGCAGCGACAGCGCCGGAAGGCCAGCCAGGGGGGCCGGGATGGTGAAGATGTCGCCCAAGTACATCTGCACGGGATCCTCCGCCTTTGCCCCGATCTCGAACGCCGTGGTCGGCGCGGTGGGGCCGAGGATCATGTCGCAGCGCTCGAAGGCCCGCGAGAAGTCCTGCGCAATCAGGCGACGTACCTTCTGGGCCTGAAGGTAGTAGGCGTCATAGTAGCCGTGCGAAAGCACGTAGGTCCCGACCAGGATCCGCTGCTTCACCTCGGTGCCGAACCCCTCGGCGCGCGTGCGGCAATACATGTCGACCAAGTCGGCATAGGCGCTTGCCCGATGACCATAGCGCACGCCGTCGAAGCGGGAAAGATTGGACGAGGCCTCCGCGGGCGCGATCACATAGTAGGCGGGAACCGCAAGCCGAGTGCGAGGCAGCTCGAGCGCGATGGTGCGGGCACCCTGCGAGACGAACCACGCGGCCGCGGTCTCTACCGCCTCGCGCACCGTCGGCTCGATGCCCTCGCCAAAATATTCCGCTGGCAAACCGATGCGCAGACCCTCGATCTTCACTCCGAGATCGCGTGCGTAGTCCTCCTTCGGGCGCTCGGCGCTGGTCGAGTCCCGCGGGTCGAAGCCGGCCATGACGTTGAGCAGGAGCGCGAGGTCCTGCGCCGTGCGCGCCATCGGTCCGGCCTGGTCGAGCGACGAAGCGAACGCGATGAGACCGTAGCGGGACACCAGGCCGTAGGTCGGTCGCAGCCCGCAAATGCCGCTGAACGCCGCCGGCTGCCGCACCGAGCCGCCGGTATCGGTGCCGATGGCTGCGGGCGCCATGCGGGCGGCGACCGCCGCCGCCGATCCACCGGAAGAGCCGCCAGGCACCCGGCCATGGTCCCAGGGGTTACGCACTGCGCCGAAGTACGAGTTCTCGTTCGACGAGCCCATGGCGAACTCGTCCATGTTGCACTTGCCGAGGGCCACGGCGCCGGCGCGCTCGAGGCGCTCGACGACATGCGCATCGTAGGGACTGACGAATTTCTCCAGCATGCGCGAGCCGCAGGTGGTGCGCTGACCCTTCGTGCAATAGACATCCTTGATCGCGATCGGAATCCCGGCAAGCGGACCGGCGTCGCCCCGTGCCCGGAGCGCGTCCGCCGCCCGCGCCTGCGCCAGGCTGCGCTCTGGCTCCACGGTAATGAAGGCGTTCAGGACAGCGTTGAGCCGGCCGATGCGTTCTAGGAAGGCCTCGGTGAGCTCCAGGGAGGAGACCTGCTTCGCCGCGAGCGCGGCGGAGAGCTCGGCGACGGTGGCGTTCAGCACCCTTACTCGATCACCCTTGGCACGAGGTACAAGCCGTCTTGGACCGCCGGCGCGACGCTTTGATAAAGCGCACGGCGGTCCTCCTCGGTCACCGCGTCCGGCCTGAGCCGCTCGGGGAGCTCCAGCGCATGCGCCATGGGCTCGACGCCCTCGGTATCGACTGCCAGCAGCTCCTCGACGAGCCTCAGCACCCGGTTTAGGCGGCCGGCGACCGCCTCGGACTCCTCCGGCTCAATGGCGATGCGGGCGAGCCGGCCCAAGCGGCGGATGTGGTCGTGGGAAAGCGACATTCCTTGTTGAAGGGTTCGGCGCGTGCACGGATGCGCCGTATGGACGTAGTACCTTATGTGCCCTGGCCGCGTTAAGCGTATCATAGCGGCCAATTGAGACGGTCTTAGGGTTCCAGCCTAAGGCACGGTTAAGAAACGGAAAAAGGCCCACCTTTGCCCATGCTTGGATTCCTTCGCAGCTACTTCTCCAACGACCTGGCCATCGACCTGGGTACCGCCAACACGCTCATCTACGTCCGCGGAAAGGGAATCGTGCTCGACGAGCCTTCGGTCGTCGCCATCCGCCAGGAGGCGGGACCGAGCGGCAAGAAGACCATCCAGGCCGTGGGCAAGGAAGCCAAGCAGATGCTCGGCAAGACGCCGGGGAACATCATCGCCATCCGCCCGATGAAGGACGGGGTGATTGCCGACTTCACCGTCACGGAGCAGATGCTCAAGCAGTTCATCAAGAAAGTGCACGACAACAAGCTGTTCTCCCCGAGCCCGCGCATCATCATCTGCGTGCCCTGCGGCTCGACGCAGGTCGAGCGCCGCGCGATCCGCGAGAGCGCGATCGGCGCGGGCGCAGGGCAGGTGTACCTTATCGAGGAGCCCATGGCCGCCGCCATCGGCGCCGACATGCCGGTCGCAGACGCCACAGGATCCATGGTGGTCGACATCGGCGGCGGTACCACCGAGGTGGGTGTGATTTCCCTCGGCGGCATGGTCTACTCCGGCTCGGTACGCGTGGGGGGCGACAAGTTCGACGAGGCGGTCATCAACTACATCCGGCGCAACTACGGCATGCTGATCGGCGAGACGACGGCCGAACTCATCAAGAAGGAGATCGGCTCGGCTTTTCCCGGCTCGGAGGTGCGCGAGATGGAGGTCAAGGGGCGCAACCTTGCAGAGGGCATACCTCGGAGCTTCACCATCTCGTCCAACGAGATCCTCGAGGCGCTCACCGAGCCGCTCAACCAAATCGTGTCGGCGGTGAAGTCCGCGCTCGAGCAGACACCGCCTGAGCTCGGCGCCGACATCGCCGAGAAGGGCATGGTGCTCACCGGAGGCGGGGCGCTGCTCCGCGACCTCGATCGCCTGCTCATGGAGGAAACCGGCTTGCCGGTGATCGTCGCCGACGATCCGCTCACCTGCGTAGTGCGCGGCTCCGGGAAGGCCCTCGAGAAGATGGAGCACTTCGGCCCGATCTTCACGAACGACTGAACCGACGGGGGACAAAGGGGCCCTCGTAACCTAGCCTGGGGATGGACCATACCCCCCCTCCGTTCTTCAAGCGTGGGCCAGCGCCGCTCGTCCGGCTGTTCTTCTTCGCTTCACTCTCGCTTGCGCTGCTCGTGGTCGACGCCCGCTTCCGCTACGTCGAGGGACTGAGGAGCTGGCTGGCGATCGCGGCCTACCCGCTGCAGCGGCTCGGGAGCGCGCCCGCCGACATCGCCTCGCGCATCGGCGAGTACTTCTCCGCCCAGACGCGCCTTGTCGCCGAGAACGAAGCGCTGCGCGCCAAGTCGCTCACCTATGCAGAGGAGGTGCAGCGCCTGCAGGCGCTTGAGGCCGAGGCAGCGCACCTGCGTCGGCTGATCGGTGCGGCCGAGCGCATCGCCGCGCGTGCCCAGCCGGCCGAGGTGCTCTATGCCGGGCGCGACCCGTACTCTCACAAGGTTCTAATCGGCCGCGGCGCGGCACAGGGCGTGCTGCCGGGCAGCCCGATTGCGGATGAAAGAGGCTTGGTGGGTCAGGTGACGCGAGTTCATCCGCTGCTATCGGAGGTGACGCTGCTGACCGACCGCGACCACGCGGTGCCGGTGCAAGTGGTGAGGAACGGCCTGCGCGCGGTAGCGTTCGGCGGGGGCGCGTCCGGCATGCTCGAGCTACGCTTCATGTCTGCGGTGAGCGACATCCAGAACGGCGACCGGCTGGTGACCTCGGGCATCGACGGCACCTACCCCGCCGGCTTGCCGGTCGCGGACGTGGTGCGCATCGAGCGCGATGTCGAGCAGACGTTCGCGCGCGCGTTCGCCCGGCCCGTCGCCGGTGTCGATCGTGGCCGCTACGTGCTCGTGCTCACGAGCGAGACCGCGCTGCCGCCGCGGCCGCAGGACCCGGTCAAGGAAAGGCGCGGGGACCGCTCGCGCAAGGCGAAGGCCGATGCTGCCCGATAGGTCGATTCTGCTCCCGGTGCGTGCAAGCACGATCATCGCGTCGTTCGCCCTCGCGCTTTTCCTCAACTTCCTCCCTTGGCGCGATCTGCGCCTGGTGCCCGACTTCGTGGCGCTGGTGCTCGTGTTCTGGTGCGTGCGCCAGCCGCGGCTGGTGGGCTTGGGCATCGCGTGGACCTTGGGCGTGCTCACCGACGCGGGCAACGGCGTGTGGCTCGGCCAGCAAGCGCTCGCCTACTCG
>DASRKB010000085.1:0-11204 GCA_035649175.1 Burkholderiales bacterium
CCCCTTTTTCCACCGCAGCAGCGCGCGCCCGACCGGCACGGCGACGGCGAGGAGCGCGAGGGTGGTGAGGACGCCGGAGATGGGGCGCGTGAAGAAGATGCCGACGCCGGCGTCGGAGATGATGAGCGACTGGCGCAGCGCCCGCTCGGCGAGCGGGCCGAGCACCAGGGCGAGCACGAGCGCCGCGGGCGAGTAGCCCAGGCGCTTCATGAAGTAGCCGAGCACCCCGAACACGAGCATCGTGCCGACGTCCCACACGCTGTTCTTGAGCGAGTAGGCGCCGGTGACGCAGAGCGTGACGATGAGCGGCAGGAGAATCCCGTAGGGCACGCGCAGGGCGCGCACGAAGAGCGGGATGCACGCGGTGGCGAGGATGAGCAGCAGCACGTTGGCGATGTACTGCGAGGCGATGAGGCCCCAGACGAACTGCGGGTTCTTCTCGAAGAGCAGCGGGCCCGGCCGCAGGCCCCACATCATCAGCCCGCCCAGCATGATCGCGGTGGTGGCCGAGCCGGGGATGCCCAGCGTGAGCATCGGCACCATGGCGCCGGTGGCGCCGGCGTTGTTCGCCGACTCCGGCCCCGCCACGCCCTCGATCGCGCCGTTGCCGAACTGCTCGGGATGGCGCGAGAGCTTCTTCTCGAGCGTATAGGCGAGGAAGGTGGCCACGGTGGGGCCGGCGCCGGGCAGGACGCCGACCAGGAAGCCGAGCACCGTGCCGCGCGCGATCGACCAGCGCGCGCGCACCCAGTCGGCGAAGCTCGGCAGCACGTCGCGCAGGCCGTAGCGGCCCTTCGCGATCACGCTCTCGCCGCGGCGCTCGGCGCCGGCGAGCACCTCGCCCAGCCCGAAGAGCCCGATCGCCACCGGCAGGAAGTCGACGCCGTCCATCATCTCCGTGATGCCGAAGCCATAGCGCGCCTCGCCCGACACGATGTCGAAGCCCACCATGGCGAGCATGAGCCCGAGCACCATGCTGAGGTAGCCCTTGAGCGCGTCCTCTCCGGTGAGAAGCGTGACCGTGGTGAGCCCCAGCAGCATGAGCGCGAAGGTCTCCGGCGGCCCGAAGGAGAGCGCCCAGCGCGCGAGCAGCGGCGAGACGAGCATGAGGAGCAGCACGCCCACCGTGCCGGCGATGAACGAGCCGATGGCGGCGATGCCGAGCGCCGCGCCCGCGCGCCCCTGCTGCGCCATGCGGTGACCGTCGATGCACGTGACCACCGATGCGGACTCGCCCGGCGTGTTGATGAGCACCGCGGTGATGGTGCCGCCGTACATCGTGCCCGCGTAGAGCGCGGCGAGCATGATGATGCCGGAGGTGGGATCCATGCCGAAGGTGAGCGGCAGGAGCAGCGCCACGCCCGAGGGCGGGCCGACGCCGGGGAGCGCGCCGATCAGCATGCCGAGCATCACGCCGACCACCGCCATCATCACGTTGAACGGCGTGAGCGCGACCGAGAAGCCGAGCGTGAGGTTGGAGAGGAAATCCACGCGCTAGAAGCCGAGCGGGCCGGCGGGAAACGGCACGCGCAGCCAGTGGGCGAAGATGAGCCAGATCGCGCCGGCGGCGCCGGCGGCCACGGGCAGCGTGACGCGCCAGGGCGAGCGCTCGAGGTAGCGCACCAGCACCGCGAGGAAAAGCGCGGCCGCGAGCACCATGCCCAGCACCTTCATGAGCGCCACGAACCCGACCGAGGCGCCCAGCACCACGAGCACGTTGCGCAGCGCCTCGCCCCGCGGCGCCCATGGCTCGCCCGCGCTCTCCTGCCGCCAGGCGCGCACCAGGAGGCCCGCGGCGAGGAGCGCCATGGCGAGCCCGACCCAGAAAGGCACGAAGCCCGGCCCCGGGCCCTCGAACCGGCTCCAGTAGGCGTAGCGCATGAGCGCGCCCGCGGTGAACGCCACCGCGAGCACGAGCAGCGCCGCCGCCGCGATGCGGTCGGCGCTACGCACGCGCTACTTCGCCGACTTCAGGCTCTTCAGGGCCTTGTCGTACTTGGCGTTCAGGCTGTCGAGGTACTTGTTCGCCTCCTCGCCCGTCCAGTCGGTCGGCGTGAGGAGGTTGCGCTTGATGTACTGGGTCTTCCACTTCTCGGTGGCGACGACCTTCTTCAGGGTTTCCTGCCACCACTTCACCGCGGCCGGGTCCATGTTGGCCGGCCCGACCACGCCGCGCATCTGCTCCCAGTAGAACTCATAGCCGCGCTCGGCGAAGGTCGGCACGTCGGGCGCGTCGGCCAGGCGCTTCTTCGCCGCGACCGCGAGGTTGCGCGCCTTGCCCGCCTCGACCTGGGCCACGACCTCGTTCGGGTTCTCCACCGCGGCGTCGATGTGGCCGCCGAGGAGCGCGGTCGTCACCTCGCCGCCCGAGTTGAACGGCACGTACTTCACGTTGATCTTCGCCGCCTGCTCGAAGAGGTGCGTGAAGATATGGTCCTCGGTGAAGGTGGCGGTGCCGCCCACGGTGAGGCCGCCGGGCTTCGCGCGCGCCGCCTTCACGAAGTCGTCGATGCTCTTGAACGGGGACTCGTTGCGCACCGAGAGCATCAGCTCGTCGATCGCGACGATCATGAGGATCGTCATCGCGTCGCGGTGGTTGCCCGGCAGCCGTCCCTCGATCTTGCCCGACACGATCATCGGCGTGGCGCCGGCGATCACGTGCGGGTCGCCCTTCTTGTTGATCAGGTAGTTGTAGCCGATCGCGCCGGAGCCGCCGGCGCGGTTGTTGACATTGAGGGGCACCGGCGACCATTTGTTCTCGTCGATGATGCCGGTGATCATGCGCATCAGGTTGTCGGTGCCCCCGCCGGGCGCGTAGGGCACCACGACTTCCACGGGCTTTGCCGGGTACTGCGCCTGCGCCGCTGCGGGCGCGAGCAGGGACAGCGCCGCCGCGCCGGCGGCCACAGCTCTTGCGACTTGCATTGAATCTCTCCTCTCTCGTTTACTGGACGACGCCCCTGGAAACGAGCGCCTTCAGCTGCGACTCACTGTAGCACAGCTCTTTCAGGATCTCCGCCGTGTGCTCGCCGAGGAGCGGCGCCGCGCGCTCCACCGCTCCTGGCGTTTCCGACAGCTTCACCGGCACGCCGAGCGCCTTGATGTCGCCCGCGCCCGGATGGACGAGGTCGACCACCATGTCGCGTGCGAGCGCGTGCGGGTCGGCGAGCGCCTCGGCGTAGTTGTTGATCGGGCCGGCGGGCACGCCCGCCTTCTCCAGCCGGGCCAGCCATGCGGCCCTCGTTTCCTTTTTCGTCACGGATTCAATTTCGTCCTGAAGAACCTTGCGATGCTGCAGCCGGGAGGAGCGGCTGGAGAACCTCGGATCCGACAGAAGATCCTTGCGCTCGATCGCCGCGCAGAACGCCGCGAAGAGCTTGTCGTTCGCGGCGCCGACGTTGAAGTAGCCGTCGGAGGCCCGCAGCGCCTGGTAGGGCGCGGAATTGCGGTGCGCGGAGCCGACGGGCCGGGGCGCCTTCCCGGTCGTCCAGTACTCCGCCGACTCCCACACGGTGAGCGCCATCGCCGCTTCCAGCAGCGAGGTGTCGACGAGCTGGCCCTCGCCGGTGCGGTCGCGGTGCTCGAGCGCGGCGAGGACGCCGTACGCGGCAAAGAGCCCCGCGGAAAGGTCGGCGAGCGGCACACCGGACTTGGCCGGCGGGCCGTCCTCGTCGCCCGTCACGCTGATCACGCCGCTCATCCCCTGCGCGATCAGATCGTAGCCGCCGCGGCTCGCGTAGGGGCCGGTGTTGCCGAAGCCGGAGATCTGGCAGTACACCAGTCTCGGATTTACCTTGTGGAGGGATTGATAGTCCAGCCCCAGTCTGTCGACAACCCCTGGCCGATAGTTCTGCACGAAGACATCGGCCGTGGCCGCGAGCTTGCGCACGATCTCCACGCCTTCGGGCTGCTTGAGGTCGACGGCGAGCCCGCGCTTGCCGCGGTTCATCGTCATGAACGTCGCGCTGTGGCCGTTCTTGTTCGCCGCGCCGAGCTGGCGGGTCTGCTCCCCCTCCCCCGGCGGCTCGATCTTGATCACGTCGGCGCCCATGTCGGCGAGGTTCATGGTGCAGAAGGGCGCCGCCATGGCCTGGGTGAGATCGATGACGCGGATGCCTTCGAGGGGCTTCATTCGATCTTGCCGTTGTCTTCCCCGAGCCGCGGCGGAATGCGGTAGAGCCGCGCCGGCGTCCTCGAGAGCTTGACCGGGTTGCCGAGCGACTTCGCCCGGCCCACGCCGGGGTAGTCGTACTCCCAGGTCATGTTGCGCGCCTGCGCCTGCGGGTCGGCGAGCGCCTCGGCCACCGAGTAGATCGGCCCGGCGGGGATGCCGGCCTTCTCGCAGCGCTCCAGCCAGTGCGCGCGCGTCTGCTTCGCGGTGACCTGCTCGATGAGCTGCTCGAGCTCGGCTCTGTTTTCAAGTCTTTTGCCCGTGTCGGCAAACCGCGGATCGGAAATCAATTGCTTCAATCCCAGCATCTCTGCGAATAAACCCCAAAGCTTGGTGTTCGACGCGCCGACGGTGAAGTAGCCGTCGGAGGCCTTGAACGCCTGATAGGGCGCGTTCAGGCGATGCGCGGTGCCCAAGCGCTTCGGGATCTGGCCGGTGTACCAGTACTCGGTTGCCTCCCACGCCGAAAGCGCGAGCCCGGCCTCGAAGAGCGAGGTGTCGACGAACTGGCCTCGCCCGGTCTTCTTGCGCGCGCGCAGCGCGCACAGGATGCCGAAGACGGCGAACAGGCCGGCGCCGAGGTCGGTGATCGGCACCCCCACCTTCACCGGCGGCCCGCCCTCGCTCCCCGTGGCGCTCATGATGCCGCTCATGCCCTGCGCGATCAGGTCGAAGCCGCCGCGGCTCGCGTACGGCCCGGTCTGCCCGAAGCCCGAGATGGAGCAATAGATCAGCCTGGGGTTTATCTGTCTCAGCGCTTCAAAATCGACCCCCAGGCGCTTCGCTACGCCAGGCCGATAGTTCTCCACGAGGACATCCGCCGTGGCGGCGAGCTTCTTGAGCCGCGCGACGCCCTCGGGCGTCTTGAGGTCGAGCGCGAGGCTCTTCTTGTTGCGGTTGAGCGCGAGGAAGGATGCCGACACGCCCGGCGCGATGGCGCGCTCCTGGCGCGTGTACTCGCCCTCCGGCGGCTCGACCTTGATGACCTCGGCGCCCAGGTCGCCCAGCAGCATCGAGCAGAACGGGCCCGCCATCACCTGCGTCTGGTCGATGACGCGCAGCCCTTCGAGCGCGCCCGGCGGATTATTGGTTACCATCGGCGACCCGGATTCTCCGAAAGAAAGCCTCCGTGAACAAGACCGATTCCGCAGCAGAGCTGCTCGTCGAGCGCGACGGCGCCATCGTCACCGTCACCTTCAACCGCCCCGAGGCGCGCAACGCGATGACCTGGAACATGTACGAGCGCCTGTACGAGGTGTGCGAGGAGGTCGACCGGGACGAGGCGATCCGGGTGCTCGTGCTGCGCGGCGCGGGCGGCAAGGCGTTCGTCGCCGGCACGGATATCAGCCAGTTCACGAAATTCAAGGGCGCCGAGGACGGCCTGAAGTACGAGCGCGACGGCGACAAGCGCGCCGGGCGCATCGCGCGGGTCACCAAGCCCGTCATCGCCCAGATACAGGGCTACGCCGTCGGCGGCGGCTTCGGCATCGCCGCCGGCGCCGACATCCGCATCGCCACCCCGGACGCGAAGTTCGGCGCGCCGATCGCCCGCACGCTCGGCAACTGCCTCTCGATGAAGAACTACGCGCGCTACATGGACCTGATCGGGCCCTCGCTGCTGGGCGAGATCATCATGACCGCGCGCCTGCTCACCGCGCAGGAAGCCGCCGGCGTGGGCTTCGTGCACGAGATCGTCCCGGCGGAGACGATCGCGCAGCGCGTCAAGGAAATCGCCGGGAAAGTCGCTTCCCACGCGCCCCTTACGATCCAGGTCACCAAGGAAGCCATCCGGCGCCTGCGAGAAGCGCGCCCGCTCCCCGACGGCGACGACCTCGTGGCAAAGATCTACGGCAGCGCCGACTTCGCGGAGGGCGTGCGCGCCTTCGTCGAGAAGCGCCCGCCGCGCTGGACCGGCAAGTAAGAGATCGAAGAGATCGGGGTCAGACCCCGAACTTTCCGCGAAAATTGGGGACGTACCCTATTTAGCACTTCGAAAATGGGGTACGTCCCTATTTTCTTGATCTTCTTGCTGGCGTTCCTGCCCGCGCTCGCGACGGCGCAGAACGACGCCGTGGTCGTGACCGCGCTGCGCAACCCGGTCAACAAGTCCTACAAGAAGATGGTGGAAGGCGAGCAGCTCTTCAACGAGCGGCGCGAGGCGCTCGCGCCGCGAGCCACGCTGCGCTTCAAGCTCATCCCGCGCAAGCCGGACGTCTCCATGGACGGCGTCAGGCTCGAGGTGTCCTCCGACAGCGTCGACATCCCGCTAAAGGTCGAGCCGGACGGCACCTTTACGCTGAAGCACGATGCGAAAGCGCTCAAGGAGAACGCGCGCGTGGTGCCGAACCGCAAGGCCGGCACCATGACCTGGCGCGCCGACGTGCGCACTCCAGGCCTGCCGCCGAACGTCCGACGCCTCGGCGACTTGCGGATGGAGTGCGAGGTGGGCATGGAGAGCGGCCTCATCTCCGATTACCCGCCCGGGCTCTTCGGCTGGCTGGACGAGCTGCTGCCGCGGGGGCCCACCTATTGCCATCGCGACCTGCCGCGCTATCTCTACTTCGCCGAGCGCCCGCTATGGAGCGTCACGCTGGTCGACGGCGAGCGCCGGAAGGTGCTCCCGGTCGACCGCCTCTACGCAGGCGCGACGCGCGATCCCGACTGGAAGGACCGGATCCGCTACTGCGATTGCGAGGCGATCGTCGACCGCACGTACTTCGTGCCGCTCGGTGACGCGAACTGGCCGGACGACACGCTCGTCGTCCTGGAGTACATGTGAAGCTCTTCCTCGCTTCGCTTGCATTGCTTTCCGGCTGTGCGCTGCCGGCGTTCCAAAGCGCGGAGCGGCCGCTCGGCCCGGGCGAAGTCCGCTCCGCCGCCGAAGCCCAAGAGACATTGGTCGTAGGAGAGACGACGAAATCGGACGTGCGCGCCGCCCTGGGCCCCGCTACCACGGTGGACTTCGCAAGCGGCTACGAGGTGTGGGTGTACCGCCAGCCCCCCGTGTCGCCCGCGCCGGGAGCGGAGCTCGTGCTCCTCTTCGATCCGGGCGGGGTGCTGGCCAAGATGCGCGTTACACCTATAAGCGATCCGGCCTAGTCGATGTAGTGCTTTCCAGAATTTCCTTAAGCCTTGAGCCGCGAGAAGCGGAACACCTTATCGGTCTGCCGGCGGCTGATGACGATGTCGACGAGCGCCGTGCGATCGGGCTGGATGAACTTCTCGAGCAGGCTGCGGGCGAGCCGGATGCTGCCGATGTCGTCGTAGCGCAATGTGGCGTAGCCGACGGTCCCGGTCTTGCGGATGTCGGGCATGGCGGTGAGGCTCACGTAGAGCGGCCGATCGTCGAGGATCGTGCGCAGGGCGGTCTCGTTCAGGTGCAAGCTGCGCCGCGACGGGTCGAGGTCGTTCGGGTGCACGCGCTGCATCACCTCTTCCTGGATGCGGCAGGTGATGGCGTCGTCCGGCCTGCCGTCGTCGCGCTTCGCGAACACCTCGATGAAGTAGTCGTCCACCGGCTGGCCGAAATTGTCGCGCACGCGCACCACCGTGTCCTGGAAGCTGTGGCGGTAGGTGTCCCAGTCCGCCACGTCGGCGCGCGCGAAATCGCTGTACAGGGCAAGCTCGTTTGCGAACGCCTCGAATTCGGCGTCGGTGACCTGCAGCGCCCGCCGGACGAAGCGCGGCGTGTCCGCGTTCCGCGGCCCGCCGTCCTTGAATGCGATGGTGCTGTGGTTCTCCTCCGGTATGCGCGCGAAGGCGGCGAGACCGTTGGGCGCGGTCGGAGGCAGGAGCCTCCCCGGCGGCGGCTCCTGCCCCGGTTGCGGCTCGTGCGTGAAGTCGAAGCGGAAGTAAGCCGCGTTGAGGTTCGCGGTCGCGACGCGCACCGTTCCGTCGGTGCCGGGCTGGTTCGCCGCGCCCGAAATCCCCGAGTACCCGGAGGTGCCGACGAGCACGGTAGCGAGCACCCGTCCGGGCCCGTACCAGCGCTCGGGCGAGAAGCGGTCGCGCATCGCGAGATCCCAGGCGAAGGGGCTCGCGAGCTCCAGGCCGTTCAGGATGTGCGTGCCGGTCTGGAACGGCTTGTCGCTCTTGAAGCCCTTCACGATGCGCCCGATGAACGAGCGGCCCTTGTGCGCGAGCGGCGAGCCGAAGTTCGCCGGCGCGAGCATGAGGAAGCGCCGAATCGGGTTCGACGCCGGCGTGTGCTTCTGCGTCATCCAATGGCGCACGACCAGGGCTCCGGTACTGTGCACCACCACGTCGACGCTGCGGGCGCCGGTCGGCAGCGCCTCCTCGTGCCATGCCCTTTCGAGCGCCGCGGCGATGTCGTCGAACGTGACGTCGTCGTCCAGCGAGACGTAGTCGCCCAGGCGCACGTGCGTCACGCCATCGACGATGCCCTCGCGCACCAGCTCACGCCCCAGCCTCTCGAACGATCGGCTCGTGTCGCTCCAGCCGTGGATAATCACCAGCATCGCGTACCTCCCGGTTCATCGTAATGGAGTCCGGGACCGGCAGTTTATCCACTCGTCCAAACCCGCTTGATCGACCTCGACGCCCTCTATCGCAGCGAATCGCGCCGCGTCTTCGCCACCCTCGTGCGCCTGCTCGGTGACTTCGATCTGGCGGAGGAAGCGCTCTCGGAAGCCTTTCGCGCCGCGCTCGAGCAGTGGCCGAGGGAAGGCGTGCCCGCGAACCCGCGCGCATGGCTCGTCTCGGCGGGGCGTTTCAAAGCCATCGACCTCATAAGGAAACAATCCCGCTTTGACGCTCTGAGCGAAGAAACGATTGAGAACCTCCATGCCGAAGCCACCGCCGAAGCGGAGAGCATCGAGGACGACCGCCTGCGCCTCATCTTCACTTGCTGCCACCCGGCACTCGCGCCCGACGCGCAGGTCGCGCTCACGCTGCGCGAGGTGTGCGGGCTGAAGACCGAGGAGATCGCGCGCGCCTTCCTCACGCCCGCGCCGACGATCGCGCAGCGCATCGTGCGCGCGAAATCCAAGATCCGCGACGCGAGGATTCCCTACGAGGTGCCGGGGCCGAAGGAGCTGCCCGAGCGTCTGGACGCGGTGCTGCGCGTGCTCTACCTCGTCTTCAACGAGGGCTACTCGCCCTCCTCCGGCGACTCGGTCACGCGCGCCGATCTCTCCCAGGAGGCGATCCGCGTCGGGCGGCTGCTGGTTGAGCTGCTCCCGGAGCCGGAGGCGATGGGTCTCGTCGCGCTCATGCTCATCCAGGAGTCGCGCCGCGCCGCACGCGCCACGGCCGACGGCGACATCGTGCTGCTCGAGGACCAGGACCGCAGCCTCTGGGACCCGGCGATGATCGCCGAGGGCGTCGCGCTCACCGAGCGCGCGCTCAAGACCCGCATGTTTGGGCCCTACTGCCTGCAGGCCGCGATCGCCGCGGTGCATGCCGAGGCGCCGAGCACAAAGGAGACCGACTGGAGCGAGATCATCGGCCTCTACGACGTCCTCTCGCGCCTCGACCCTTCGCCAGTCATTGCGCTCAATCGCGCCGTGGCGATCGCGATGCGGGATGGCCCCGCAGTTGCTTTGCCGATAGTGAATTCTCTTCTGAAGGATTTGAACGGCTATCACCTCGCCCACGCCGCACATGCAGACCTCTGCCGCCGCCTGGGCCGCAAGGCCGAGGCCCTCGCTTCCTACGAAAGAGCGCTCTCGCTCGCCCGCCAGGAGCCCGAGCGCCGGCTCCTTCAGCGGCGCATTGCCGGGCTGAAAAAACGCTAGGGAGACTGTCGAATCGGCGCGCCGCCATTCGACCAGGTAGCAGGAAAGGAGAGCATCCCGATGGTGAAATCCCGCAAAATCAAGCCCTTCCTCTGGTTCGAGGATCAGGCCGAGGAGGCGGCGAGGTTCTACACCTCGATCTTCAAGGATGGTGAGATCGGCAAGGTCGCCCGCTACCCGGAAGGCAGCCCTGGCCCCGCCGGCAAGGTGATGACCGTGGCATTTCGGCTCGACGGCGTCGAGTTCGTCGCGCTGAACGGCGGCGCGCAGGAGTGGAAGTTCAACGATGCGATCTCCTTCGTCGTCGAGTGCGAGACGCAGGCCGAGATCGACTATTACTGGGATGAGCTCACCGCCGACGGTGGGAAACCCGTGCAGTGCGGCTGGCTCAAGGACAGGTTCGGCCTGTCCTGGCAGATCGTGCCGGCGGCGATGGACCGCTTTTTCGAAGGCGGGAAGGCCGGGCGCGTGATGCAGGCGATGCTCAAGATGGTGAAGCTCGACATCCGCAAGCTCGAGGAGGCCGTCTCGTGAGGAAGCTGGTGGTCGGCGCCTTCCTCACGCTGGATGGCGTGGTGCAGGCGCCGGGCGGCCCCGACGAGGACCGCGAGGGCGGCTTCCGGCACGGCGGCTGGCTGGTCCCGTACTTCGACGAGAAGTTCGTCGGGATCATGACAGAGTGGACGAAGCGCGCCGGCGGCTTCCTGCTCGGGCGCAAGACCTACGAGATCTTCGCCGCGGCCTGGCCCAAGTCCATCGACCCGGCCGACGAGATCGCCACGGCGCTCAACACCAGGCAGAAGTTCGTCGCTTCGCGCACGCTGCGCAAGGTCGACTGGAACAACTCCCGCCTGCTCGGGAGCGACGTCGCCGGCGAGGTCGCGAAACTCAAGTCGGAGGAAGGCGGCGAGATTCAGGTCCATGGCAGCGGCTCGCTCGTCCAGACCCTGCTCAGGCACGAGCTCGTCGACACCCTGCGCCTGTGGTTCTTTCCCGTGCTGCTCGGCACAGGAAAGCGCCTGTTCGGCGAGGGTACGATCCCGGCCGCCTTCCGGCTTGCCGAGACGCAGGTCGTCCCGAGCGGCGCCGTGCTGCACGTCTACGAGCGCGCCGGCGGGCTCAAGTACGGCGAGTTGGACGTCGGCCAGGAGCCCGTAGTTTTCGACAAATGAAATGAAGACAGTTGCCCCGGCGCAAAACTACGAAACAGTCGCCTCCGCGGAAAGATACGAGATAGATACGAAACAGTCGCCCCCACGGAAGATACGAGATAGTCA
>DASRKB010000086.1:0-11113 GCA_035649175.1 Burkholderiales bacterium
CGCGAAGCTCGCGGCTGCTAGTAGTGCCTTGCTGCTTTTCATTGAAACTCCCATACGATTTCTCGACCTGATGGGCCGCCGAGCACTCCGGCGGCCGGCACGGTTGTGTCGATTTCAACGTGTCGCGCAAGACAGTACAGCAGCGCTGCGACCGCTCGCCGTGCTTTTGTAGAAAGGGGCTCGTACGTCAATTGTTGCGTTGCGCAATTGCAACAGGCGGACCCTGGCTGACACGGACCTGACGGGTAAGGAGCGCCGAGAAATCAGTAGATCAGATACCGGGCGCTGATCTGCAGGCTCAGCGCTGCAGCGGCTCGAGCGTGCCGCCCGCGTCGAATACCGCGCCGATGCTGCTCAGGCCGTCGTTGAAGTAGCGGCTGATGCCCTCGCCTCGGTTCCATTGCGCGAGCAGGCGATCGTCTTCGCCGACCTGCAGGCCGGCCGACAGGCTGAGGCCCTTGCCCGAGACGCGCCGGCGAAGCGCACTGCCGACGGTAATCTCGATTAGTATCGCTCGCCCTCGCGCTTTCCGGAGAACGCCAACGATGAGCCGGATCCTGCAGGAACTGAAGCACAAGCCCATCTTCTGGCTGCTGGCGCTGGCACCAGTCGTGATCGTCGCCGGACACGCGGTGCCACAGAAGCACACGCTGCTCTTCGTCCTGTCAGTGGTGGCGATCGTGCCGCTCGCCGCGTTGCTCAGCCACGCCACCGAATCGGTGGCCGCCAAGACCGGCGACACCGTCGGCGGCCTGCTGAACGCGAGCCTCGGCAACCTGACTGAGCTGGTCATCGCGCTGACCGCGCTGCGGCTGGGGATGATCGACCTGGTCAAGGCGTCGATCGCGGGGGCGGTCGTCGCCAACCTGCTGTTCATGCTCGGCGCGTCGTTCCTGCTCGGCGGTCTGCGCCATCACGTGCAGGAGTACAATCCCGCCGCCGCGCGCCTGCAGGTCGCTATGCTGCTGCTCGGCACCGTGACGCTGCTCGTGCCCTCCGCGCTCGCGGACGCCGGGCATCTGCGCGAGACGGGTTACCTGCAGGAGCTGAGCGTCGGGCTGTCGATCCTGCTCATCGCGAGCTACGCCCTGGGGCTCTTCTTCTCCCTCGGCACGCACCGGGACGTGTTCGGCAGCAAGGCGCACCAGGACGTGGACGAGACGCCCTGGCCGATGCCGGTCGCCCTCGGCGCGCTCGCGGTGGCCACGGTGCTGATCGCGATGGTGAGCCACGTCTTCGTCAATTCGGTGCAGCACGCGGCCGAGCAGCTCGGCATGTCGCCAGCCTTCGTCGGCTTCGTGGTCGTGGCGCTGGTCGGCGGCGCCGCGGAGTCCGTCACCGCGTTCGCGGCGGCGCGCAAGAACCGCCTCGACATGAGCGTAGGCATCGCTATCGGCAGCGCTACCCAGATCGCGTTGTTCGTCGCGCCGGTGCTCGTGCTCGCCAGCCACTTCATCGGGCCGGCGCCGATGGACCTCGCCTTCGGCAGCGCTCAGGTGGTGGCGGTGTTCATCGCCATGTTCACCGTCTCGATGCTGGCGAATTCCGGAAGGTCCGGCTGGTACACCGGCGTGCAGCTTCTCGCCGTGTACCTGGTGTTCGCGATCACGCTCTACCTGCTGCCGTCCTAGAGAAAATCTGGAGAAGTCGTCCCCGCGAGAACCGACGCGAAATTTTCTCTTGAAATACATGGGTCCCCGCCTGCGCGGGGACGACAGTCCAGCGCTTTCTCAGAATCTCCCTAGGTAGCGCGCGTTGCGCCGCCGTCGATCGCGATGGTGACGCCCGTCACGTAGCTGTTGCGCTCGGAGGCGAGGAACGCGATGAGCGGCGCGATCTCCTCGGGAAGCGCGAAGCGACCGATGGGAATGTCGCGCAGGAACTCGTCTCGCGCCTCGCTTTCTGAGACGCCGGTCATCTGCGCCTTCGCGCGCACCATGTAGTCGAGGCGCCGCGTCTCCATCGGGCAGGGGCTTACGCCGTTCACCAGGATGCCGTAGCGCACGACGTCGTCGGCGAGTGCCTTGGTGAAGTTGATGAGGCCGGCGTTCGCCACGCCCGCGGGCATCGCCTGCGTGTCGGGCTGGCGCCCGCGGTGGCCGATGACGTTGACGATCCGGCCCCAGCGGCAGCGGCGCATGTGTGGCACGACCTCGCGGCAGGAGCGCACGATGCCGTAGAGCTTGAGCTCGAGGCTCTCGCGCCAGTCGTCGTCCGAAAGATCGAGGAAGTCCCCCGACTTCGCCGCGCCGATGCTGTTCACCAGGATGTCGATGCGGCCCATGCGCGCAAGCGTCTCCTCGACCATGCGCCGGATGTCCTCCGGACGCGTGCAATCCGCCTGCACAGCCAAGGTTTCGTGGCCGATCTCCGCCGCAGCCTCTGTAAGCGCTGGCGCCCCACGCGCGGCGATCGCCACCCGGCAGCCTTCCGCGGCAAGCGCGAGCGCCGCCGCCTTGCCGATGCCCATGCTACCGCCCGTGACGAGGGCGCACCTTCCCGCGAGGCCGAGATCCATGCGACCGGCAGATTACTACGGAAGCCTCCCCGCTAGCGGGCCGGCGGCATCGATCGAATCACAGCAACTCCAGCGCGAGCGCGATACCCTGCCCGCCGCCGATGCACAGTGTCACGACGCCACGCTTCAGATCGTCGCGCTTCATCGAATGCAGCAGGCGCGTGGTCAGCACGGCGCCAGTGGCGCCAATCGCGTGGCCATGCGCGATGGCGCCGCCCTCGACGTTGACGATGTCCTCGCTCAATCCGAGCTCTCGCAGGCAGGCGAGCGCGATCGCGGCGAAGGCCTCATTGATCTCGATGCGCTGAACGTCCGTCGTTTTCCAGCCGGCGCGCTCGAGCGCCTGGCGCACCGCCGGTACCGGACCAATTCCGAACATGCCGGGTTCGACGGCCGCGACGCCGTAGGAGACGAGGCGCGCCATCGGCGCGAGCCCCTTCCTCTCCGCCCAGCCGCGCTCGGCTACGAGCATGGCGGCCGCGCCGCTATTCAGCCCCGGGGCGTTCCCCGCGGTCACGGTACCGTCCTTGCGGAACGCGGGCTTCAGCTTGGCGAGGCTGTCCTGCGTCGTATCGGGGCGGTTGTGCTCATCGCGCCCGAAGATCTCGAGTCCCTTCCGCCCCTTGATCTCGACTCCGGCGATCTCCTGGTCGAACTTGCCGGCGGCCTGCGCCGCCGAGAATCGTTGCTGCGAGCGCGCCGCCCAGCGGTCCTGATCTGCGCGCGCAATGCCATATCTCGCGACGAGGTCCTCCGTGTGCCAGCCGGAATGCTGGCCGGAGAACGCGTCGTTCAAACCGTCGCACAGCATGCTGTCGAACATAGTGGCGTCGCCCATTCGGTACCCCCAACGGCCGCCGGCGACGAGGTACGGCGCCATGTCCATGTTTTCCATGCCGCCGGCGATGGTGCAGCTCGCATTGCCGGCGAGGATCTCGAGCGCGGCGCTCGCGATCGCCTGCGCGCCAGAGCCGCACACGCGGTTCACCGTCATGGCGGGCACGCTGACCGGAACGCCGGCGCCGATCGCCGCTTGCCGCGCTGGATTCATGCGGGCTCCCGCCTGGATGACGTGACCCATCACGACGGTGTCGATGTCGGTCGCCGGGAGCTTCGACCGGCGTAGCGCCTCCGCAATGACCGCGGAGCCGAGCTTTGTCGCCGGAATCGCCTTGAGCGAGCCGCCATATGTGCCGATGGCGGTTCGAACCGGATGGCAGAGAACGACTTGAGCATTGGGCATGGTATTCCTCGGAGCGAATGAACTCCCGCACACTTTGCCGCAGGTTTGCTTCTGCTGGTTGACCTAAGTCAACTCAAGTCATCGTGCAACCTGGCAAACAGGCGGTGCTTTCGTTCTTCAAGGTCGAGCTGAACGCGGCTCAGAAATAGTAGCGCAGCCTCAGCTCGACGCGCGCGTCGACCGGCTTCTCACCGTACTCGGTCAGCCGCTCGCCGCGGTTCGCCGCCGCGCGCAGGCGCAGCTCGACATCCTTGAAGCCGGCGTACAGCAGCTCCCCCACGAGCGAGTAGCTGCCGTCGTCGAGGTTGACGATGGTGGTGACGGCCGGCGTGAAGTAGAGGATGTCGAACGGCTCCTTCTGGCTCGCACGTACGTACAGGTAGCGCCGCATCAGGTTGGGCCGCGCGTAGCCGGCCTGCGCGGCGCTGCGCAGCACCGGCGAGAGCGCGCCGAGATCCGCCCCGGCGTGCGCCGTTTCGTAGAAGTCGCGCCCCTGGGCTTCGCTGTAGCCGGTGCCGTTGCGGTAGTACTCGACGATCCACGTGGTCTCGCGCTCGGTGAGGTAGCGCAGGCCCAGGAGGTAGCTCGTCGCATCGCGCGGCGGGGCGAGAGCAAGGCTGCCTGCCTCGAGCAGCGGCTGCTCGAAATCTCGGATGCGGGCCCATTCGCCATGCAGCTCGAGATTGGTGCCGAAGTTGCGCGATATGTCGAAGCCGAAGTGCGCGCTGCGGCTGCCCTCTCCCAGCCAGAGGAGATCGATGTCGGTGTCGCGGTAGAGGAGCGTGAGCTTCGCAGCCGGGTTCCAATGGTCCTCGGCGCCGAAATCGCCGTTCAGGCCGGCTTCGGTGGGCACGACGAGCGGCGTGAACGACCAGTTCTGCAGGGCGCCGCCATGGCTGCGCACGAAGGTCCCCGAGAGCGCGATGAAACCCTCGCGCGCGAGCTCCGGGTCCTCCGGGTCCTTGGGGCGCTCGAGGAAGCCGACGGGGTTCCAGGCGTAGCCCTTGCCCCAGCGCTGCGTCTTCTTGCCGGCTTCCCAGCTCGTCCCGGGCGAGGCCTGCCACGTGGCGAAGGCTTCGTAGAGCGTCGCCTCGTGCTCGGAGCCGCGCACCTCGTCCAGGTATTCGCCATGCGCCAGGAACTGCGCGCGCAGCGCGTCGCGACGCACGGTGCCCCAGAGCTCCGCGGCGGCGATGCCGCGGTCGTTGTACTTCTCGGTGACGCCGGGGAACTGCAGCGGAAACAGCGCCGCGCCGCGGTCCAGGCGCTGGCGCTCCGCGCGGCCCTCCACGAAGCCGCCGAGCTCGTAGGGCTTCTTCTCGAACTGCGAGACATCGAACTCGAAGCGCTCCTCGTTCTGGCCGAGCGCCACTGACCCCCAGGCGACCAATAGGAGAAACGGCCAGGCTCGCCGCACGCGGCTAGCGCAGCTCGCTCGCGCGCGGCAGGTAGTCGAGCGTGAACACCTCGTCCGGGAGCGCGCGCGCTTTGATGCTGCCGTAGAGCATCAGCGACTTGTAGCCCTTGTAGAGCGGGCTGTCGGTCTCCATCGTCGCCGGGCGCTTCAGCCCGCCGCCGAAATCCTTCAGGTCCTTGAAGCGCAGCGTCTTGATGAGCAGGCCGCTCGCGGCGTAGCACTCGATCTCGGTGGGCGTGAGGCTCGCGCGGTCCACGCGCATCTTCAGCCGGTCGTAGGCCACCGCGCCGCTCCGCGCCTTCAGCTCGAGAACGTAGGTCTTCCCCTCCTCGGTCGCCTTTTCTACCCCGTACTCGACGCTGTAGTCGAGATTCAGGATGTCCGCGTTGTTGAATACGCCGCCCACCACGGACTGGAGGCTCGTAATGCGGATGGGCTTGCCCACGCTCGGGATGTAGAGCCACATGTTGTCGCCCAGGCGCAACGTGGCGCGGCCCTTGTCGCTCGGCGGGTCGAGGAAGAGGGCCACCATCCTGTCGCGCCCCTTCTTCACGGAGAACAGCACGAACTCCTTCTTCCTGCCGTCGGGCTCGATGTTGACGAGCTTGCGGTACATCTCGTAAGACTCGGGATTGAGCTTGCGGTCCACCTGGCGCAGGATCGCCTCGCCGTCGAGCGCCCACGCGAAGGGCGGGACCAGGAAGAAGACAAGAAAGAGAACGATGGGTCTAGACATGGCGCAAGGCGGTGATGGGGTCCATGCGCGCGGCCTTCCAGGCCGGCTGCAGGCTGGCGAGGATCGCGATGACGATGACGATGGCGCCGATCAGCACGGCGTCGACGAGGGCAAGCGAGGGCTCGAGCACCAGCTCCTGCTGGCGCCCGAAGGTGAAGCGCAGTGGCCAGACGTTGAGCGCCGAGACGATCGCCAAGCTCAGCGCCACGCCGATCGCCGTGCCTGCGGCGCCGAGCAGCGCGCCCTCGGCGAGGAAGAGCGCGAGGATGCGCCGCGGCGGCGTGCCGATGGCGGAGATCATGCCGATCTCGCGGATGCGCTCGTAGACCGCCATGATCATCACGTTCATGACCGCAATCAGGACGATGCCGACGAGCATGACGCGGATGAAGAGATCCAGCAGGTCGATCATGCGCGCAATGTTGGCGAACGGCGAGAGCTGGTCCCAGCCGTGCACCTCGAGCCCCTTCTCCACCGCAGCGGCGAGGCGCGCTCTCGCGTCCCCGAGGTCCTGCAGCGACTTCAGGCGCACCGCGATCTCGCTCACCTCGGCGTCGCCCATGCGAAGCAGCTCGCGCGCATCGTCGATGTGAACGTAGCCGTCGCGCCCGCCGGGGCCGGTGACGTCGCCCAGCACGCCTTGGACCACAAAGCTCTTGCCGTTCACCGAGCCGTCGAGGTTGGTCGCCACCAGCACCACGGTGGCGCCCGGCTCGATCTTCATGCCGCGCGCGAGGATCTGCGGGATCAGCACGCTTCCGCGGTCGACCAGTCCGCCGGCGGCGCTGCCCTGCACCAGGCGCGCGGGGAGCATCGGCATGGCGGCGGCCTCGCGCTCGGGCAGCACGCCGTTCAGGCGCACGGTGGTGGTTTCGGCGAAGTTGCTGAACATCGCCCCGAACTTGAGCCGCGGCGACCAAGCCGCGACCGCGGGATCCGCGGCGAGTGCCTTTTCCACCTGCGCCACCGCGGCCGGCTTCATGTTCAGGTTGAGCGGCAGGTTGTCGATCGAGGCGACGTAGCCGCGCCGGTGCACCTGCACGTGGCCGAGCATCGAGTCTGTGATCTGGCCGACGATCATGCCCTTGAACGAGCCCGACACCGCCACGAAGAGCAGCACCGCCACCACGCCGAGGATGATGAGCCCCGAAGTGAGCAGCGTGCGGCGCCAGTAGCGCGCCAGGTTGCGCGCCGCGAGCTGGAGGACCTTAGCCATGATTCACCAGGCGGCCGTCCTCCAGCGCGAGGACCACTTCGGCCTCGTTCACGATCTTCTGATCATGGGTCGAGAAGACGAACGTGGTGCCGGACTCGTCGCGCATCTTTTTCATGAGCGAGAGGATGCGGTAGGCGGTGTCGTGGTCGAGGTTCGCAGTCGGCTCGTCGGCGAGCACCAGCTTCGCGCGGGTGGCGAGCGCGCGTGCCACCGCGACGCGCTGCTTCTGCCCGCCGGAGAGCTGGTCGGGACGCTTGTCCGCCTGCTCGGCCATTCCGACCGCCTCGAGCAGTGCCATGACACGCTTGCGCCGCTCCGCCGCCGGTCGGTTCTGCACCATGAGCAGCGGGTACTCGATATTCTCCGCCGCCGAGAGCACCGGGATCAGGTTGAAGTCCTGGAAGATGAAGCCGAGGTTGGCGCCGCGGAAGTCGGCGGCCGCGCGCCGATCGAGCTTCGCGACGTCCTGTCCCAGGACCTGCAGGGACCCCGAGCTGGGATGGTCGAGGCAGCCCACCATGTTGAGCAGCGTGCTTTTGCCGCTGCCCGAGGGGCCGACGAAAGCGACGAGCGAGCCCGCGGCGATGGCAAAGCTCGCCTCGCGCACGGCCGGTACCGCTACCGCGCCCGCCTGGTAAGTCTTCGAGAGATGCTCGGCGACGACGACGTCCACTGCCGCATGCTAGGCGCGGCGGCCATCGCGCCTTTGATCCCCGTCAATTTCCGGCGCCTCGGCAGGGCAACGCGTTTCTCTGACCTAGATCAACAAGCCCCTGCGCATCCCTCGGTACGGTGGTGGCATGCAAATCCCCCTCCAGGTATCCCTGCACGGCATCGCGTCTTCGGACGCGCTGCAGAATGCCATCCGTGAGAAGGCCGAGAAGCTCGAGCACTTCAGCCCGCACATCGTGAGCTGCCGCGTAGTGCTCTCCCTCGACGCCCGGCACAAGCGCCAAGGCAAGGAGTTCACCGCGCGCATCGACATCAAGGTCCCCGGCGGCGAGATCGCCGTCACGCATGTGCATGACGAAGATGCGCAGATCGCGCTGCGCGACGCGTTCGACGCGGCGCGGCGCCAGCTCGAGGACTACACGCGCAACCAGCGCGGCGACGTCAAGGCGCACGCGCCGGAGCACACCGGGCGCGTGGCGCGCATCGATCTAGCGCAGGGGTTCGGCTTCATCGTCACCCCCGACGGACGCGAGCTCTACTTCTCGCGCGAGAACGTCGTGCATCCACCCTTCGAGCACCTGGGGGAGGGCACCGACGTGCATTTCATCGAGGAGCCCGCCGCCGAGGGCATGCAGGCGAAGCGCGTCAGCGCCCGGCACTGAAGCGGTTAGCATTGCGGCTCGTGAACGCGAGCCGTCTCCTTGTCGCCGCGCTGCTCCTCGGCATGGCCGTCCAGGCCGCAGCCCAGCCGGCCCCCGGCAGCCTGAAGGGCGGCCTCAAGTACGCGCTGCCGGAGTGGTTCAAGCCGAGCCTCCTCGATCTCCGGGAAGACGTCACGGAAGCCGGCGCGCAGGGCCGGCACGTCATGCTCTTCCTGCACCTCGACGAGTGCCCCTACTGCGAGCGCATGCTGCGCGAGAGCTTTCGCGACGGCGAGACGCACGACTTCCTCCGCCGGCACTTCGACGTCATCGGCATCAACGTGCGCGGCGCGATGGAGGTAACCTGGGTCGACGGCACGAGCGGCACCGAGCAGGCGCTCGCCCGGCGGCTCAAGGTGCTGGGCACGCCCACCCTCGTCTTTCTCGGCGCGGCAGGCAAGCCGGCGCTGCAGCTCCAGGGCTACCGCGACCCGCGCACGCTGCGCCAGGCGCTCGAGTTCGTGCACGGGCAGCACTACCGCACGCAGACGCTTGCCGCATGGCTCGCGACGCGCGAGAAGCCGGCGCTGTACGCGCTGCGGGAGCATCCGCTCTTCGCGAAGCGCACCGATTTCGCGGCCTACCGAAAGCCGCTCGCGGTGCTCTTCGAGGACGCGCAGTGCGCCGAGTGCGCGCGCCTGCACGATCGGACGCTGCGCCACCCGGACGTGCTCGCGGAGATGAAGAAGTTCCTCTTCGTGCGGCTCGACGCGGGCTCGAGCGAGCGCGTCGTCATGCCAGACGGCACGGCCGGCACGCCCGCCCAGTGGGCGAAGGCGCTCGGCTTCGCCACCTCGCCGGCGCTCGCGCTGTACGACGAAGGGCGCGAGGTCTTCCGCTTCGAAGGACACCTGTACCACTTCCACTTCAAGGAGGCGCTGCGCTACGTGAGCGGCGGGCACTACAAGCGCTTCCCCACCCTCCCGCGCTACAACGCCGCGCGTCGCGCCGAGCTCGGCCGGCAGGGCATCGACATCGACTACAGCGAGTAGTCCAAGATCTCAGGCCGCGAGTCGCTGGCTGCCGAACGGCATTGCGATCAACCGCGGCAGGGTCACTTCTTCTCCTTTTCTCAATGCGGGAACCCCGATGTCGATCGCCTGCTGCGAGAGGTCGAGCCGGACGGAGCGGTGCAGATAGTCGGGAAGCGAGAAGATCGTGCCCCAGTTGGAGTCGGTCTCACGCTCGACGACGGAGTGGTGGATGCCGTGCATGCGTGGCGTGACCACGACGCGCGAGAGCGCGCGCTCGAGCGCAAGCGGCAGGCGGATGTTCGAGTGGTGAAAGAGGATCGCGACGGTGGTAAGCGTCTGCCACGCCGAGAGCTGGCGCGGCGATACGCCGATCAGCGCCACCTGCGCCGCGCGCCAGGGCGCCGACAGGATCATCTCGACGAAGTGGAAGCGCAGCGCGGTGCTCGCGCTCAGGTCGAGGTCCGAGTGGTGCACGCGGTGCAGGCGCCAGAGGAGCGGCACCTTGTGCGTGAGCACGTGCCAGAGGTAGAGCGTGTAATCGAGCAGCACGATGGCCGCCGCTGTCTGCAACCACGCCGGCAATCCGAGGCGTGGCAGCAGTCCCCGGCCCTTTCCGTGCGCCCAGCGCACGAGCGGCTTTTCGGTAAGCGCGATCGCGCTCATCGTCATGAGCGCCATGGAGCCGTTCCGAATGTCGCGCCGCAGGTGGTTCTGTCGCCCCTTGCGCAGCGGCCGGCGGCGCTCGAGCAGGAGCGTCGCGACGAGCGTGCCGAGCACGAGCACCGGCCCGAGCTTCATCGCGGCCGCCGCTCCGCGCCGAGGAGCGGCGCGAGCAAGCCGTCGCAAGCGAAGAAGAACCCGACGGCGAACGGCAGTCCGAGGAGCTGCGTACGGAGACGTCGCGCTCGACGAGAAACCCCTCGCGCGCCCCACTGCTTCATCCCCTCGCGGTCGATTACCGTCACCACCCCGGCGCGCTCGAGGGCGCGCCCGGCACATGGCCCGTGCGGTGCTCGCGCCGCGAGCGCACGTCGAGCACCAGGGTTCCGGGACGACAATAGCGCCCCTCGGCGTGGAGATCGGTCATGTCCATGCCGCGTGTTCAGCAACCCTCATGCCGGAGGGGTTCATTTTTCCTATCTGTCTAAATAACACTGCGAGTACTGACAGGCGGCTCGATTCGGCGTAGGTTCTAAAAAGGAAGGATCCATGCCGAACGACGACGTCCGCCTCGAGCAGGAAAAGCAGCGGACGGAAGATTTGCTCCAGAATGCCAGCGACGCCTACATACCGCTCGCCGTAGCGGCCGCGCTCGCCTTTCACCAGGCGCACGGCAATACCCGCGCCATCGTCAACCGTCGCGACTACGACGACGCACTGAACATCGCCGCGGCGGCGCTTTCGCGCCTCATCCCGCTCTATACGCTGCGCGCCCCGCGGCAGGGGCGCGTTCCGGTCGCGGTCAACCTCGTGCACCAGCGCTTCCAGCGCGGCGCAACCGAGCTGCACGGCGACGACGGCAGCGTGATGCGCGCGCTTTCCGTCAGGCGCAGCGATCTCGTCTCTGCCCTCTCGCTCGTCAAGCGCGCCGGCCTCGGCTTCGCCTTCGCGTTCCCGACGACCCGCTAGCCGGGCG
>DASRKB010000087.1:0-4135 GCA_035649175.1 Burkholderiales bacterium
GGTCGCGCTTCTCGCGACGGTCGCGCGCCTCGCCGAGGCGAGGCTGTAAGGGGGGCGACGCTGTAAGAAGTGCCCCGCCGGGCAGGAAAGCGCAGCGGGCATGCAGTTTGCTCCGTGTCCGGGCGTTTCTCATCGTCATCAACCACAGGAGGCAGACGTGAACTGGGACACCTTGAAGGGCAACTGGAAGCAGATGCGCGGCAAGGTCCGCGAGCAGTGGGGCAAGCTGACCGACGACGAGGTCGATCAGATGGCCGGCAACCGCGACCAGCTGGTCGGCAAGATCCAGGAGCGCTACGGCGTGGCCAGGGACGAAGCCGATCGCCAGGTGCGCGACTGGGAATCCCGACATGGCTGACGAGCCCTTCCTCCAACCGAACCGATAGGAGCAAAGATGAACGCAAACCGACGCAACATGATGGGCGCCGTGCTCGGCGCGGCTGTGCTGGCCCTCGCGGCGTGCACGACCAACCCCGAGAACAAGCGTACCACCGGCGAGACGGCGGGCGACGCCGCGGTCACCGCCAAGGTGAAGACCGCGATCGCCACTGACGTGGGCGCGCGCACCGCTAGCGTGGTGAACGTGAACACCTACAACGGCGTGGTCCAGCTCACCGGCTTCGTCGACAACGAGGAGCAGAAGAAGCAGGCCGAGGCCGCGGCGAAGCAGGTCGACGGCGTGAAGTCCGTCAAGAACGACATCCGCATCAAGGGTTAGACATCACCCCGGGGCGGCGGGCGCCGCCCCCGGGCGCTTTACTTCTGGAGGGAAAGCCAATGGCATTGCCGCAGCGCAAGAAGCTCCACTTCGATCTTCCCCCGCTGCCTTACGCAGAAGACGCGCTCGCGCCGATCATGTCGGCCGAGACCCTGCAGTTGCACCACGGCAAGCACCACCGCAAGTACGTCGACACCATGAACCAGCTCCTCGAGAAGGAAACGGTCCAGGGCTCGACGCTGGAGGACGTGGTGCGCGCGAGCAGGGGCAAGCTCTTCAACAACGCCGCGCAGTCCTGGAACCACGACTTCTTCTGGCACTCGCTCTCGCCGAAGGACGGCCGGCCCTCGGGCGCCATGCTCGCGCAGGTCGAGCGAGACTTCGGCAGCTACGAGCGCTTCGTCGAGGCCTTCGTCAAGGCCGGCGTCGAACTATTCGGCAGCGGCTGGGTGTGGCTCGTCAAGCGCGACGGCAAGCTCGACATCATGGCCACCGCCAATGCCGACACGCCAATGGCGCACGGCGTGCACTGCCTTCTCACCGTCGACGTATGGGAGCACGCCTACTATATCGACTACCGCAATCAGCGCGAGCGCTTTCTCAACGCCGTCATCGAGAAGCGGCTCAACTGGCAATTCGCCGAGCAGAACTTCGATCGCTAGAGGATATTGACATGATCTCGCGAGCCGTCGTATCCGCTGCACTGCTTTCTTTGTCCACTACCGCGTTCGCCCAGCCGACGACCGGCTCGCCGGCCAGCACGCCCGAGAGGCCGTCGCCTCCGGCGATCAGCCCATCGACGCCGACCACGCCGTCCGCGCCGGTGATCGGCGGCACTTCTGGCGGGACCGGCATGGGCACGACTGCGCCGGTGGTACCAAGTCGGTGCGTCGGGATGATCGGCGAGCAGCGCGAGCGCTGCATCGAGCAGTTCGCAACCGGGACCGGCGGCGTGGGCAGCCCCAGCGGCGTCGGCGGCAGCTCGGTCGGCGGCGCCGGCATTGGCGGCACCGTGCCTGGCGCCGCGTCCGCGCCTCCGGCAAGCGCGCCGGACGCGCGCTAAGTGCTCTTCGCGTAGGAAAGCGCGACCGCGGCCTCCGGCGTGAGGACGCGGAAGGTGAAGCTTTCTTGCAGGCAGAGCCGCACCCTCTGAGCCGAGTGCTCGAGATACGCGATGGAGAAATCACCGCCGACGGTGAGCTCGAAGTCGCCGCCGCGCATGCTGACCACCGCCGCGCCGTCGATGGCGGGCGCCCACACGATCGGGCCGTCGAGCAGCCGGCGCACGTGCTCGATGACCGGGAAGCCGCTCACCGTGGTTTGCGTAAGCCCGGTGTAGCAGCGCGGCCCGAGCGCGATCGCGTACGGGCCTCCGATACCGGCGGTATGCAGTCGGTGGATCGCGTTCGCCACGGCGCCGGGATAGGCCTGATAGTCGCTGGAGAGCGTAAGCCCGCTATCCGTGCCGGTTTCCATGAGCCCGCGGATGCGCGCGGCGCCGTAACCGTGGAACACCGCGCGATCCTCCGCGAGCGCAGCCGCGATCGCCGCCTCGCGCACCGGGTCGAGGCCAGGGTCGGCCGCGCCGCGCGCCGCCGCCTCGAGCTCCGCGCGCTCGAGCTCGAAGGGCACGCGCACCTCGAGGAGCGGCTGCACGCGCCGCACCCAGGCTTCGGCGCGAGGCGCCGGCTCGGGATTCGCGCGCTCCATGCGCCCGAGCGGGATGCTGGCCGCCTGCCAGCCGAGCGGGCCGGAGAAGTCGACAATCTTGCGCGCGGCCAGGCGCAGCTTGAGCGTGCGCTTCGCCTCGTCCTCGATAAGCGTCCAGGCCTCGGGGGTGAGCGGCGCGAGCTCTCGCAGCAGGTGATTCATCGGTTCGCCTCGCGCAGACTGCCAATGCCGAGCGAGCCCTCCGCGGCGTTGGCGCCTTGCTCTTCTTCGCCCTGCTCGAGCTCCTGTTCTCTCTCCATGAGATTGCCCCGGGAGAAGAGATAGCCCTTCAGGTGCGCGTCGAGCTGCGGGTCATGCCGGCGCAGCCACTCGAGCACCATCGCCGCGTGCTCCTTCTCCTCGTCGCGGTTGTGCGCGAGGATCTGGCGCAGCTCATCGTCGTCGGCCGCGTCAATGCGCTGGTCGTACCAGTCCACCGCCTCGAGCTCTTCCATCAGCGAGGCGATGGCGCGATGGCGGTCCTTCGTCGCGGGCTTGAGGAGCGCCGCGTCTTCATGGAACGTCGTGCTGTGGTCGGCCATGGGGCCGTGCAAGCAAGAAGCGTTCGCGCAACGGATCGGGTCTTGCCCGATGCCAGCTATGCACCCCCCCACGTCAACGCCGACCGCGTGGTGAACGAGAGCGAGGCGGGTCTGGGCGGCGGGTTCGACCAGGCCGAGGAGGCGCGGCTCGGGACGACCGACGAGGAGAGGGAGCGGAAGCGCCGGCGCTAGCGGCGCCGCGGAGGTCCGTGTCCACCAGGCCGTGCTCGAGGTCCGATTCGGCCTGTTTGGTGATGCCGCGCGGATCGCGCGTGGCGGCGAAGCCGCGGATCGTCTTGCGCGTGCGCTTCTGTGGTCGCGCCATCAGCGCTTCCAGGACGTGCTCAGGCCGAGCCCGAGCGCGACGTAGATGAGCGCGAGCGCGCGGCCGGCGAGGCGCAGCTCGAATCCCGGCGTCAGGCGCTTGGGAACCAGGTGGTAGTCGGTGACATATGCCAGCGCCGATACCGCGGCGCCCGAGGCGAGCGCGCGGGCGGCGGAAGGCGAGGGACCCTTCAGCGCCTCGGCGAAGAGGGCCCAGAACACCGACGCGCCGTAGTTGGCGGCGAATCCGGTGCCGGTGTACTTCCACGACAGCTCGTTCTTCCGCGCGGCGCGCTCGCCCCAGAGGAAGTGGCTGGTGGCGTTGAGCGGCGCGGCGTAGGCGCCGGTCGCGCGCCTGCCGGCGACCGAGGCTGCCAGCGTGACGGCCGCGGCCGCCACGCTCCCGGACAACAATGTCCTCCCGAGGAAGGTCACACGGCACCGAGCGGGGCGCGCGGGTCGAAGTCGCGCCAGGATCCGTTCGCCCACTTGCCTTCGGCGCGGCGCACGTCGCGCGCGGCGTGGCGCTTGAGGACGTCGATCGCGCGTTTTTCCGTGCCCGCACGATCCACGTTCACCGCGATCATGCGGCCGCCGCGCGGCTCGACCGGGTGCTCGACCGACGCGGACGCGCGCTTGCCGCCGCGCACGCGCGCCATCGAGCCGGCGAAGGAGCCGATGTAGGCGCCCAGGCCCGCCCCGAGCGGGATCAGCACCAGGCCGATGTCCCCGGCGCTCGCAGCGATCCAGCCCGCCCCGCCGCCCACCAGGGCGCCGATCGCGGCGCCGAGACCGGCACCAATGCCGGCGGTGCGAGAGCCTTCGCTCGCGTGCGGTGAGT
>DASRKB010000088.1:0-27430 GCA_035649175.1 Burkholderiales bacterium
ACCTTTCGGCGTACGGGCGGGGGGGCTCGCGTGGGGCATGGCCCGGCTACGATTACCTGATGCAGGCCGAGGCGGGCCACATGTCGCTCACCGGCGAGCCGGAAGGCGCGCCTGCGCGCTACGGACTGTCGGTCGTCGACCTTATGACTGGGCTCGCGGCGGGCTTCTCGCTCCTTGCCGGCATCCTCGGCGCGCGCGCGACCGGCACGGGCCGGGATCTCGACACGAGCCTGTACGACCTCGCCCTCTTCAACCTCAACTATCCCGGCACCTGGTACCTGAACGCCGGCCACGTGCAAGGCCGGGAGAAGCGCTCGGGACATCCCTCGCTCGTCCCGAGCCAGCTCTTCCGTACCCGGGACGGCTGGCTCTTCATCATGTGCAACAAGGAGAAGTTCTGGGGCCTGCTCGCCGCGGCGCTCGGGCAGCCGGAATGGGCGAGCGATCTGCGCTTTTCGACTTTCAAGGAGAGATTGAAGAGAAGGGATGAAGTGGCGGCGATGGTCGAGGCCGAGCTCATGAAGGAGACCACCACCCACTGGCTCGAGAAGCTCTCGGGCTCAGTGCCGGTCGCACCCGTTTACGACGTGAAGCAGGCGCTCGACAACCCGCTCGTCGCCGAGCGCGGATCGATCCAGGACTTCACCTATCCCGACGGCCGCGTGGCTCGGCTCATCGCGAACCCGATCCGCGACCCCCGGACCGAATGGCCGCGGCGCGCGGCGCCGGGGCTCGGCGCGGACACCGACGCGCTGCTGCGCGAGATCGGCTACGACCCCGCGCGCATCGCCCGCCTGCGCGCGCAGGGAGTGGTCGGCTGAGTCGAAAGCAGGCACAGACCACGGTTTCGCCGGTGGACGGCTCCGTCTACGTCGAGCGTGCGCTCGCCAACGAGGCGGAGATCGAAAGGGTTCTTCAGCAGGCCGCCTCGTCTCGAAAGCACTGGCATTCCAGCCCGGTTGCCGAGCGCGCCGCGATATGCCGCCGCATGGCCGACTGGTGCGCGGCGCATGCCGACACGCTGGCCGAGGAGCTCAGCTGGCAAATGGGCCGCCCGGTCTCGCAGAGCCCGGGAGAGATCAAGAGAGGCTTCCACGAGCGCGTGACGCACCTGTGCGACATCGCCGGCCTGGCGCTTGGGGACATCGAGCTCGCTCCGAAGGAGAACTTCAGGAGATTCATCCGCCGCGAGCCGCTTGGCACCGTGCTCGTGATCGCTCCATGGAACTACCCGTGGCTCACGTCGGTGAACGCGGTGGTGCCCGCGCTGCTTGCCGGCAACAGCGTGATCCTGAAGATGGCCGCGCAGACGCCGCTCGTCGCAGAGCGCTATGCCGAAGCCTTTCGCGCCGCCGGGCTGCCCGACGGCGTCTTCCAGTTTCTGCATCTCGATCATCGGCAGGTGGAGAAGCTCGTCGGCGACGCGCGCGTCGCGTTCGTCGCCTTCACCGGCTCGGTCGCCGGCGGCCATGCCGTGCAACAGGCGGCCGCATCGCGTTTCATCGGAACGGGCCTCGAGCTCGGCGGGAAGGATCCCGCCTACGTCCGCGCCGACGCGCCGCTTGCCGCGACGGTGGAAAACCTCGTCGACGGTGCCTTCTTCAACTCCGGCCAGTCCTGCTGCGCGGTCGAGCGCATCTACGTCGAGCGCGAGGTCTACAAGGACTTCGTCGACGCCTTCGTCGCGCTGACCAAACAGTACCGCCTAGGAAATCCGCTCGAGCGAGAAACGACGCTCGGCCCGATGGTGCGGACCGCCGCGGCCGATGCCGTTCGCAGGCAGGTCGGGGAGGCCGTCTCCCGTGGGGCGAGAAAGCTGGTCTCCATGAAGGACAGACCGGGGACCCCTTACCTCTCCCCCGAGGTCCTGGTCGACGTCAGCCACGACATGGCCATCATGCGCGAGGAAACCTTCGGTCCGGCGATCGGCATCATGCCGGTCTCGGGCGATGAAGAAGCAATCACGCTCATGAACGACAGCCGCTACGGGCTCACGGCGTCGATCTGGACGAGCGATGCGGAAGCCGCGCTTCACATCGGCGAGCAGGTCGAGACCGGGACCTGGTACATGAACCGCTGCGACTACCTCGATCCGGCGCTCGCGTGGACCGGCGTCAAGGACTCGGGGCGCGGCTGCACGCTGTCGCGCCTGGGCCTGGAAGCATTCACGCGACCCAAATCATTCCACCTGCGCTTGTCGCTATGAGAATCGGGCTGCTCGAGTGCGATGACGTTGTCGGGCGATTCGCGCACATCACGGGTGGCTACCGGGAGATGTTCGCCGCCCTTCTCCCCGAAGCGCGCTTCAGCTACTACGCGACACATCGCGGGCAGATCCCCGGCAGCCCGGACGAATGCGAAGCGTGGGTCTGCACCGGCTCCAAGCATTCCGTTTACGACGCGACGGGCTGGATCGATGCGCTGTCCGGGTTCATCAGGAGACTGAACGAATCGCAAAAGCGCTTCGTCGGCATCTGCTTCGGCCACCAGATGCTCGCGCACGCGATGGGCGGCGAGGTGGCGAAGTCGAGCCAAGGTTGGGGTGTCGGCGTCCTTCCGGTGCAGATCCTCTCTCAGGAGGCGTGGATGGCGCCGCCCCGCCGGGAGGTACGCATTCATCACATGCACCAGGACCAGGTGCAACGCCTGCCGCCCGGAGCGGTGGTGCTCGGCCGCAGCGCGCACTGCGAGGTGGGCATGTTCCGCGTCGGCCAGACGATGCTCGGCATCGAGGGCCACCCGGAGTTCACGGCGCAGTTCGCCGAGGCGCTGATCCGTGCGCGTGCGAAGAGCATCGGCGCCGAGCGCGCCGATGCCGCGCTGGAGAGCGTCGGTCAGCCGAGTGACGGTGCGCTCGTCGGCCGGTGGATCTCGGCCTTCCTGCGCACTACCTGAGGCCGACCACGTCGCCAGCCAGGCGCCGCGCGAGGTCGAGATGCTGGCGCACGTGCGGGATCGCGCTCTGGGCGACCCGGCGAAGCTGCGGATCCTGCGCTTCCTGGAACGTGCGCTCGAGAAGCTGCAGCGTCTCGGCGTGGTCCTTCACCATCTGCTCCATGTAGGCGCGCTCGAAGCTCTCACCGGACGTCGAGTCGAGCTTCTTGGCGACGGCCTGGTGCCGCTCGTGCGGCGCGCTGGGCAACGGCCAGCCGTTCGCCGCCGCGACCTGCGCGCCTTGGCGCTGGAGCTTGGCGTGGTCTTCGATCATGAGCTGCCCGAAGCGGCGCACCTCGGGCGACTGCGCCTTCGCGACCGCGAGCTTTCCGGTGGCGATTTCGGCGAGGTTGCCCTGCACGATGTCGCGCATGTACGCGGCATCCGGACTGGTCGCGCCGGCGGCGGCCGAGCCGGAGTCCTTCAGCGCGTCGCCGGTGTACGAGCACGCCGCGAGGAACGCGAGGAGGAAAAGAGAAGCGAGCCTTTGCATGAGGGGCTCCATGAGAATGATCGGCCAATCATGGAGACCGGCTTCGCGTACCACAATCGCCGCCGGCCGCGCCTACCAGGACTAGGATGTGGGACGGGCCGTCGTGAATCCGCCGATAAGGCGCAAGAGGCGTTCCTACTCGTAGCGGACGTCGAGGATCTCGTAGCGCTTGACGCCGCCGGGGGTCTGGACCTCGACGGACTCGCCCGCCTCCTTGCCGATGAGGCCGCGGGCGATCGGCGAGCTCACCGAGATGCGCCCTTCCTTGATGTCGGCCTCGTCCTCGCCGACGATCTGCCAGGTGGACTTCTCGCCGCTCCCATCCTCGACCTCCACGGTGGCGCCGAACACCACGCGGCCATCGGCGTCGACGAGCTTGGGATCGATGATCTGCGCATTCGCGAGCTTGGCCTCGATGTCGGAGATGCGCGCCTCGATGAAGCCTTGACGCTCGCGCGCGGCGTCGTACTCGGCGTTCTCCGAAAGATCGCCGTGACCGCGCGCCTCGGCGATCGCCCGCGAGGTAGCAGGGCGCTCGACGCTCTTCAGCCGCTGCAGCTCCTCTCGCAGCAGCTCGGCGCCGCGCTTGGTCATGGGGGTCTTCATGTCGCCCTATGTTACGACGTCGCGGCGGGCTCTGCTTCGGCCGGACGCAATCGCGCGTGCAGCTCCTGCAGCCGGTAGGGCTCGAGCCGCGCCAGGTGCTTCATGCCGGCGCACGCGGCCTTCGCGCCGGACACGGTGGTGTAGTAGGTCACCCGGCCGGCGAGTGCCGTGACACGGATGGCGCGTGAGTCGGAGCTCGCGGTTCGCGTGGCCTCGACGGTGTTGACGATGAAGCTCACGTCGCCGTTCTTGATCATGTCGACGATGTGCGGTCGGCCCTCCGCCACCTTGTTCACCGGTGTGACCGCGATGCCGTGCGATTTCAGCACCCCGGCTGTGCCGCGCGTGGCGAGCAGCGAGAACCCGAGCGCGACGAGGTCGCGCGCCACCTGCACCGCGGCGACCTTGTCGGCGTCGCGCACGCTGATGAAGGCCCGGCCCGCGGCAGGCAGGCGCACGCCGGCGGCGAGCTGCGACTTGACAAAGGCCTCGCCGAAGCTCATGCCCACGCCCATCACCTCGCCGGTCGACTTCATCTCGGGCCCCAGGATGGTGTCGACGCCCGGGAAGCGCGAGAAGGGGAACACCGCCTCCTTGACCGAGAAGTACGACGGCGTGACCTCCTCCGCCCCCTGCTCCTTGAGGCTGCGCCCGGCCATGCAGCGCGCGCCGATCATGGCGAGGGGCACCCCGGTCGCCTTGGAGACGTAGGGCACGGTGCGCGAGGCGCGCGGATTCACCTCGAGCACGTAGATGGTGTCGCGCTGGATGGCGTATTGCACGTTCATCAGGCCCACCACCTTGAGGGCTTTCGCCATTTGCGTGGTCTGCCGCCGCAGCTCGCGCTCGACATGACTCGAGAGCGAGTGCGGAGGCAGGCAGCAAGCCGAGTCGCCGGAATGCACGCCCGCCTCCTCGACGTGCTCCATGATGCCGCCGATCAGCACCTGGCGGCCATCGGCCACGCAGTCGACGTCGACCTCGATCGCGTCCTGCAGGTAGCGGTCGATGAGCACGGGCGAGTCGTTCGAGACCCGCACGGCCTTCTCCATGTAGTGCAGCAGGTTGATGCGGTCGTGCACGATCTCCATGGCGCGGCCGCCCAGCACGTAGCTTGGGCGCACCACCACGGGGTAGCCGATCTCCTCGGCAAGCTTCACTGCGTCCTGCGCGGAGCGCGCAGTGCGGTTCTCGGGCTGGCGCAGCTTCAGCTTCTGCAGGAGCTTCTGGAAGCGCTCGCGGTCCTCGGCGACGTCGATCGAGTCGGCGCTCGTCCCGATGATCGGCACCCCGGCGGCGGCGAGGTCGCGCGCGAGCTTGAGCGGCGTCTGCCCGCCGTACTGAACGATCACTCCCCAGGGGCGCTCCTTGTCGACGATCTCGAGCACATCCTCGAGCGTGAGCGGCTCGAAGTACAGCCGGTCGGAAGTGTCGTAATCGGTCGAGACCGTCTCGGGGTTGCAGTTGACCATGAGGGTCTCGAAACCGTCCTGGCGCAGCGCAAGCGCCGCGTGCACGCAGCAGTAGTCGAACTCGATCCCCTGGCCGATGCGGTTGGGGCCGCCGCCGAGTACCATCACCTTCTTGCGGGCCGTGGGCTGCGACTCGCACTCCTCCTCGTACGTGGAGTACATGTAGGCGGTCTTGGTGGCGAACTCGGCAGCACAGGTGTCGACCCGCTTGTACACCGGGCGGATGCCCAGCCTGTGACGCTTCTCCCGCACTTCGTTCTCGTTCGTGTTGAAGAGATACGCGAGCCGCCGGTCCGAGAATCCCTTCCGTTTCAGCTCGAACAATCTTTCCTTTGAAATGTCCTCGAGCTTCTTATCGTCCAGCTCCATCTCGAGCTCGACGATCTGCAGGATCTGGTCGAGGAACCAGGGGTCGATGCGCGTGAGACGGTGCACCTCCTCGAGTGTGAAGCCGTTCTCGAACGCGTCGCCGACGTACCAGATGCGCTCGGGGCCGGGCTCGCCGAGCTCGCGCTCGAGCGTCTCGCGGTCGGTGGTGCGCTGGTTCAGCCCGTCGACGCCGACCTCAAGTCCGCGCAGCGCCTTCTGGAACGATTCCTGGAAGGTGCGGCCGATCGCCATGACCTCGCCCACCGACTTCATCTGCGTGGTGAGGCGGTCGTTCGCCTGCGGGAACTTCTCAAAGGCGAAGCGCGGCACCTTGGTGACCACGTAGTCGATCGCCGGCTCGAAGGACGCGGGCGTGGCGCCGCCCGTCACCTCGTTCGCGATCTCGTCGAGCGTGTAGCCGACCGCGAGCTTGGCGGCGACCTTGGCGATGGGGAACCCGGTGGCCTTCGAGGCGAGCGCGCTCGAGCGCGACACGCGCGGGTTCATCTCGATGACGAGCATGCGCCCGTCCTCGGGATTGATCGCGAACTGCACGTTCGAGCCGCCGGTGTCGACGCCGATCTCGCGCAGCACGGCGATCGACGCGTCGCGCATCACCTGGTACTCCTTGTCGGTGAGCGTCTGCGCCGGCGCCACGGTGATCGAGTCGCCGGTATGCACGCCCATCGGGTCGAGGTTCTCGATCGAGCAGACGATGATGCAGTTGTCCTTGCGGTCGCGCACCACCTCCATCTCGAACTCTTTCCAGCCCAGGACGGATTCTTCAATCAATAGCTCACGCGTGGGCGACGCATCGAGCCCGCGCTCGCAGATGACGACGAACTCCTCGCGGTTGTAGGCGATACCGCCGCCGGTGCCGCCCAGAGTGAAGGAAGGGCGGATGACCACCGGGAAGCCGATGCCCGCCTGCACCTGAAGCGCCTCCTCCATCGAGTGGGCGAGCGAGGAGCGCGGGCAGGAAAGCCCGATGCGGCGCATGGCGTTCTTGAACTTCTCGCGGTCCTCCGCCTTGTCGATCGCCTCGCGAGAGGCACCGATCATCTCCACGGCGAACTTCTCGAGCACGCCTTCGCGCGCGAGGTCGAGCGCACAGTTGAGCGCGGTCTGCCCACCCATGGTCGGCAGCAGCGCGTCCGGGCGCTCCTTCTCGATGATGCGCGCCACCACCTGCCAGGTGATCGGCTCGACATAGGTGGCGTCGGCCATCCCAGGGTCGGTCATGATCGTAGCGGGATTGGAATTCACCAGCACCACCCGGTAGCCCTCTTCCCGCAGCGCCTTGCAGGCCTGCGCCCCCGAGTAGTCGAACTCGCAGGCCTGGCCGATGACGATCGGCCCGGCGCCGATGATGAGCACGCTCTTGATGTCAGTTCTTTTCGGCATGCTCTCCCATCATCTTCGCGAAGCGGTCGAACAGGTAGCCGATGTCGTGCGGGCCGGGGCTCGCCTCGGGATGCCCCTGAAAACAGAACGCCGGCCTGTCCGTCCGCGCCAATCCTTGGAGGGAGCCGTCGAAGAGCGACACATGGGTCGCTCTCAAGTTATTTCCTATAGTAGAAGGATCGACCGCAAAACCGTGGTTCTGGCTGGTGATCACCACTTGCCCGGTGTCGAGATCCTTCACGGGATGGTTCGCGCCGTGGTGGCCGAACTTCATCTTCAGAGTCTTCGCGCCCGAGGCGAGGCCCATGAGCTGGTGGCCGAGGCAGATGCCGAACATCGGGATGCGCGTCGCATCGAGGATTTCGCCGATCGCCTCGATCGCGTAGTCGCAGGGCTCCGGGTCGCCCGGCCCGTTGGCGAGGAACACGCCGTCGGGCTTCATCTTCAGGACCTCCCTTGCCGGAAGGGAAGCCGGGACAACGGTGATGCGCGCGCTTCGCTCGGCGAGCATGCGCAGGATGTTGCGCTTGATGCCGTAGTCGTAGGCGACGACGTGGAAGCGTGCATCGTCGATGCGGCGGTAGCCCTTGCCGGCCTCCCAGCGCCCCTCGCGCCATTCGTAGGGCTTGTCGGTGGTGACCACCTTCGCGAGGTCCATGCCCGCGAGGCCCGGAAAGGACCTCGCCTTTGTCAAAGCAAGATCAATATTCACTTCGCCGGCCATGAGGCAGCCGCTCTGGGCGCCCTTCTCGCGCAGGACACGGGTGAGCTTGCGCGTGTCGATGTCGGATATGCCGACAACATTGCTTCTTTTCAGGTAAGCGGTGAGGTCTTCCTTGGCGCGCCAGCTGGAATGCAGCCGGGGAACATCCCTGACGACGAGGCCCTCGGGGTAGACGCGCGCCGCCTCCTCGTCCTCTTCGTTCGTTCCGGTATTGCCGATGTGCGGGTACGTGAGCGTGACAATCTGCCGGCAGTACGAGGGATCGGTGAGGATCTCCTGGTACCCGGTCATGGCGGTGTTGAACACCACCTCGCCCACGGCGGCACCCGGGGCGCCGATCGAACGGCCGCGAAACAGCGATCCGTCGGCGAGCACGAGGACGGCTTCTTGTTCGGTCATCTGGGTCTGCATGCGAAAAGCGGGAGAGGCGCGCGCCCCTCCCGCTTGGTTTGAAGGCAGGATTATACGCGCCTGTCTATTTCAAACCAAGCACGTCTTCCATGGAATAGAGCCCGGCTGACCTGCCTTCGAGCCACTTGGCGGCGCGCACCGCGCCGGCGGCATAGGTGGCACGGCTCTGGGAGCGAACCGTGACCTCCACGCGCTCGCCCGACCCCGCGAAGATCACCGTGTGCTCGCCGACGATGTCGCCGCCGCGGATGGCGTGGAACCCGATCTGCCTGGCCGGACGTTCTCCGGTGTCGCCCTCTCTTCCATGAACGAACACATCGGAGCTTCTCTTCAAGGCTCGAGCGACGATCTCCCCGATCCTCAAGGCCGTTCCCGAAGGCGCATCGACCTTGTGGCGATGATGTGCCTCGACGATCTCGACGTCGTAGGCATCGCCCAGCGCCCGCGCGGCGATCTCCGCGAGGCGGAAGACAACATTGACCCCGACGGCGAAATTGGGCGACAGGACGACGGGAATGCGCTTCGCCGCCTGCTCGATCTCCCGGGCCTGCGCGGGCGTGAAGCCGGTCGTTCCCACCACCGCCGCCCTGGCATGCCTGAGGTGGGTCAGCGTTCCTTCCGGACGGGTGAAGTCGATGAGCACGTCCGCGCCGGCGATCGGCGAGATGTCCATGCCGATGTCGAGAGTCGCGCAAAGCGAAAGCGACGGATCGCCCTGCACCGCCTCGATGACGGCGCGGCCCATGCGACCGCCGGAGCCGGTGACGGCGACTCTCACGGGCCGGTGACGGCGACTCTCACGGGACGGTGACGGCGGTCTTCACCGGCCGGCCGCCGACGACGCGATGTCGCCGTCCACGCGCGTAAGCCGGTCGGACTCGAAGAACAGCACGACGCGGCGGCTCTCGCGGGCTCCGTTCGACGCCTCGCGCCAGTAGACGTAATCCCAGCGGTCGGCATGGAAGATGTCGGTGAGCAGCGGCGTGCCTAGGATGAACCGCACCTGGTCCTTGCTCATCCCAGGCTTGAGCTGGGAAACCATCTCCTGGGAGATGTAGTTGCCCTGCTGGATCTCCATTTTGTAGGGCGTAACGCCCGGGATGCGGGGGACGCTGCTGCAGCCGGCCGCCGCAGCTAGCGCGACCGCGGTCAGGACGATGCGAAGCATGCGCCTATAATGATAGCCGATGGGCTCGGTACAAAGCCTCAGGGACAGCGGCCTTAAGGCCACGCTCCCGCGCCGCAAGATCCTCGAGCTGTTCGAGTCGAGCAAGGTGCGCCACCTTTCCGCCGAGGACGTCTACCGCGCGCTCATCGCCGAGGGCATCGACGTCGGTCTCGCCACCGTGTATCGCGTGCTCACACAGTTCGAGCAGGCGGGCATCCTCTCACGCCAGCACTTCGAGACCGGCAAGTCGGTGTTCGAGCTGAACGAGGGCGGACACCACGACCACCTCGTGTGCCTGCAGTGCGGGCGGGTCGAGGAGTTCTACGATCCGGACATCGAGCGGCGCCAGGCCGACGTGGCGAAAGGTCGCGGCTTCCAGCTGCACGGCCATTCGCTCGCACTGTACGCCGACTGCGTCAAGAAGGACTGCCCCTACCGCCCGGTCTAGTCGTCCGCGAGCAGCTCCGCGGCATGCCTGCGCGCCGTGCCCTCCGATCCGCCAAGCATGCGCGCCAGCTCCTCGATGCGCGAGGCGTGGTCGAGCCTGGCGACCTTCACCTGGACCTCCGAGCGGGAGCTCGGCTTGGACACGCTCCATTGCGCATCCGCGCAGGCAGCGACTTGCGGCAGGTGGGTGACGCAGAGCACCTGATGCTTTTTTCCGAGCTTGCGCAGCGAGCGTCCGATGGTGTCGGCGACCGATCCACCGATTCCAGCGTCTACCTCGTCGAAGACCAGAGTAGCCACCGGCGCGCTGCGAGCGGCGGCGAGCTGGATCGCAAGGCTCACACGCGCGAGCTCGCCGCCGGAAGCCACCTTCGCGAGCGCGCGCAGCGGCAGGCTCGGATGCGAGGCCATCTCGAATTCGATCTCTTCGAACCCCGTGGAAGCCGCTTCGGTGAGTTTCTTGAGCGAAACGGCAAAGCGTCCACCCGCCATCGCGAGCTGCTGCATGCTCGCCGTCACCGCCTTGGACAGCGACTCCGCCCCGCTCTTGCGCCCGGCGGAAAGCTTCGCCGCGGCCGCCTCGTAACGCCCGCGCGCTGCGGCGACCTCACGCTCGAGCGCCTGCGGATCGGTGGCAAGCTCGAGCTCGCCGAGACGCCGTTCAAAGTTCTCGAGCAACGCATGCAGCCCCTCGGGCTTCACGCGGTGCTTGCGCGCCGCGGCATGCAAGGCCTCGACGCGCCCCTCCGCCTCTCGAAGCGCTTCGGGGTCGAGATCGAGGCGCGAAGCGTACTGGCGCAGCTCGCGCACCGCTTCGCCGGCCTGCGCCTGCGCAGACTCGAGCAGCTGCATGACGGGCTCCAGACTCTCGTCATGCTCCGAGAGGGCCTTCAGTCGCGAAGACACCGCGGCGAGCTGCGCAAGCGCCGCGCCCTCGGATTCGTCGAGCGCCTCGAGCGCCGACTGCGCCCCGGCGAGCAGGCTCGAGCCGTGGGAAAGCCGCTTCTGCTCCGCCGAAGCGCGCTCCCACTCGCCCTCGCGCACGGCGAGCTTCTTTAGATCGCGCACGGCCTCCGAAAGGTCGTCTCTTTCCCGCCGGCGCTGAGCGAAATCCTTCTGCGCCTCGAAGGCGACGGCCTCCAGCCGCTTCCATGCGCGAAAGCTCTCGGAGGTTTCCTTGGCCAAGGATTCATTGCCGGCGTGCGCGTCGAGAAGCTCGCGCTGACCGGCGGGGCGCAGCAGCGACTGGTGCGCGTGCTGGCCATGGATGTCGACCAGGCGCTCGCCCGCGTCTTTGAGCTGCGCGGCGGTCGCGGCGTGGCCGTTAATGAACGCGCGCGAGCGCCCGGAGCGATCGATCGTGCGGCGCACGATGAGCTGACCGGCATCGCCTTCGAGATCGCTTTCCTTCAGCCAGGAAGCGAGCGTATCGGACTCGACCTCGAACTCGGCCGACAGCTCCGCCTTCTCCGCGCCCTCGCGTACCACCGAGGCGTCGGCGCGACCCCCAACCAGGAGCTCGATCGCGTCGACGAGGATGGACTTTCCGGCGCCGGTCTCGCCGGTAAGGACGTTGAACCCTGGGTCCGGCTCGAGCGACGCGCGCTCGACGATTACGAAGTTGCGGATTTCCAGCGCCCGCAGCAACGGCCTACTCCGGGCCTCTGCCCTTGCGCAGCGGCGCCTCGCTCCAGTGCAGCTTCTCGCGCAGCGTGGCGAAGTAGCGGTAGCCCGGCGGGTGCACGAAGCGCAGCACGTCGGCGGAGCGCTTGAGCGTGAGCCGGTCCCCCTCGGCGAGGACGGCGTGCGCCACTCCGTCGAGATACGCGTGCGCGTCGAGCGCGCGCACGAGGCGGATCTCGATGGTGCTGCGGTCCGATACGCTGACTGGCCGCGCGGAAAGCGTATGCGGGTTGAGCGGGACCAGCGCGAGCGCTGGCACCTCCGGATGGAGGATGGGGCCCTGCGCCGAGAGCGCGTAGGCGGTCGACCCGGTCGGCGTGCAGACGATCATGCCGTCGGCGCGCAGCGTGTAGACGAACTCCCCGTCCAGCCAGAGCTCGAACTCGATGAGCCGCCCCTGAGCGCCCTTGCCGACCACCGCCTCGTTGAGCGCGATGGTGCGCAGCACCGTTTGCGCGCCGCGGCGGATCTCCGCGTCGAGCAGCGCGCGCTCCTCGATGCTGTAGCGGCCCTCGAGGATCGCGCCCATGCCCGTCTGCATGTCTTCTTGGCCGATGTCGGTCATGAAGCCCACGCGCCCGAGGTTCACGCCGACCAGCGGCACGCCGTGGCGCACGAGCTCGCGCGCGGCGGCAAGCATGCTGCCGTCGCCGCCCACCACTACCGCAAGGTCGGCCGAGCTCTCGCCCTCCGCCAGTACTTGGCAGCCGCGCTTCTCCAGGAACCCGCGCAGCTCGCGCAGCAGATTTTCGCTTTCCGCGCTGCGCAGCTTGCCGATGAGGGCGATTCTGCGGAGCGCGGCGGCCATGCGGTCGAGTGTACAATGAATCGATGCTCGACAAGCGTGCCCAGATCCTCCTCAAGACCTTGATCGAGCGCTACATTGCGGAAGGTCAGCCGGTCGGCTCGCGCACGCTGTCGAAGTACTCGGGGCTCGACCTCTCGCCGGCCACCATCCGCAACGTGATGGCCGACCTCGAGGAGCTCGGCTTCATCGCCAGCCCCCATACCTCGGCCGGCCGCATCCCCACGCCGCGCGGGTACCGCTTCTTCGTCGACACGCTGCTCGTCGTGAAGCCGCTGCAATCCGACGCGGTGCACCGCATGGAGGGCGAGCTGCACCCGGAGAACCCGCAGCGCGTGATCCACGCCGCGTCGCACCTGCTCTCGCAGCTCACGCAATTCGCCGGCGTGGTGATGACGCCGCGGCGACGCGCGATCACCTTCCGTCAGATCGAGTTCCTGCATCTGTCCGAAAAGCGCATCCTCCTCATCGTCGTCACCCCCGACGGCGACGTGCAGAACCGGATCCTGTTTACCGAGCGCGACTTTTCCGCCTCGGAGCTCGTCGAGGCGGCGAACTACATCAACCAGAACTATGCCGGCCAGAGCTTCGAGGAGGTGAGGACGCGTCTGCAGGGCGAGCTGCGCGAGCTCAAGCGCGACATGATCCAGCTCATGACTTCCGCGGTGGACGCGGGTAATCGCGCGCTCGCTGAGGACGCCGAGCAGTACGTCATCTCCGGCGAGCGCAACCTGCTCTCGATCCAGGAGCTCTCGCAGGACATGACGCGCCTGCGCCAGCTCTTCGAGCTCTTCGAGCGCAAGACGAGCCTGGTTCAGATCCTCGACATCTCGCTGCGCGGCCGGGGCGTGCAGATCTTCATCGGCGGCGAGTCGGGCGTGAGCGCGCCCGACGACGTGAGCGTGGTCACCGCGCCCTACCGGGTCGACGGAACGGTAGTCGGCACCATCGGCGTGATCGGCCCGACGCGCATGGCCTACGACCGGGTGATCCCGATCGTCGACGTCACCGCGAAGCTTCTCTCGAGCGCGCTATCACAGCACTAGACGCCCCGCACTGAACCGCATTCTCCTCGTCAACCTCGGCACGCCCGCGGCGCCGACGCCCGAGGCGGTGCGCGCCTACCTCGCCGAGTTCCTCTCCGACCCTCGCGTGGTGGCCCTGCCCCGCTTCGTATGGCTTCCCATCCTTTACGGCATCGTCCTAAGAACCCGTCCGCGTAAGTCCGCGGAGAAGTACGCGCAGATCTGGACGCCGGACGGCTCGCCGCTCGCGGTTCATACGAGGAAGCAGGCGGAGCTGCTCGGTGCCGACTATGCGATGCGCTACGGGCAGCCGGCCTTGCGCGAAGCCCTCAGGAGAAAGCCGGGCGTCGTGGTGCCGCTCTATCCGCAGTATTCCGAGAGCGCGACCGGCAGCGTGATCGACCTCATCGCGCCGGGCATCCCCTTCGTGCGTGACTTCCATGTCCACCCAGCCTACGTCGAGGCGCTCGCGGCGCAGGTGCGCCGTCACCGGCGCAACGACCTGCTCGTCATGAGCTTCCATGGACTGCCCAAGCGCGGCGCGGAGGAATACGAGCGGCAATGCCTGGCGACGTCCCGGTTGCTCGCCGAAGCGCTGTCTCTGAGGGCAAGCGAGTGGCAAACGACCTTCCAGTCGCGCTTCGGCTTCACCGAGTGGCTCCAGCCCTATACCGAGGCGACGCTCGTCGGGCTGGCGCGGGCCGGGCGCGCGCAGCTCGACGTCTTTTGCCCCGGCTTCGTCTCCGACTGCCTTGAAACGCTGGAGGAGATCGGCATCGCGGCGAAGGCGCGCTTTCTCGAGGCGGGCGGGCGCGAGCTCAACCTCATTCCCTGCCTGAACGAGGCGCCGGAGTGGATCGAGGCGCTACGGCGCATCACGCGCCTGAATTAGTGCGCCGCGAAAGCGGGGACTCGTTCTTCTAGCGGTTGAGCAGCCCCTTCAGGCGATCCTCGAGCCTGCCCCTTTGCTTCTCGATCTGGCTCTTCAGGCTGTCGCCCGCCTTTGTTTTCGCCAGGTCGGCGGCGACCGCGCCGTAGTCGACGTCGTACTTCATGTTGTCGAGCGGTCCGGTCAGGTGCACCGGGACGCTGATGCCGGCGAGCTCGGCGAGGTCCGCCCCGCCCTGCCCCTTCGCGGTTCCCACAACCGCCACCTTGGTCTTGTAGTCGATGCGAGATCGCCCGACATCGACCTCGCCGCTGCCCGTGATGCGGAAAAGCGGCGCCTTGACGTCCAGGTCGTCGTTGCGCGCCACGCCTTTGCTGACGCGAAAGCTCGCCGACATCTCGCTGAAGTCGGTCTTCTCCGTTTCCGCCGCGGCCTGCGCGTCGCCCCGGCCGAGCGACGCCTTGGCCTTGCGCAGGACCTGCGCGATGTTGATGCCCTTGATCGCGCCATCGCGCAGAGCGAGCTGCGCGGTGCCGTCGAGCGCGCGCTTCATCGCTTCCACGCTCGCCCCGGCCGCGGACAGGTCGAGCGACAGGCTGCCGGTTCCCTCGAGCCGGTCGAGGTCGGCGAAATCGCGCAGCAGAGGGCCGATCGACACCTTGGTCAGCTTCTCCTTCACGGCGATGCGATTGCCGTCGGCCTGCGCCGACAGCGCGCCCGAAACCGAGCCGCCGTACAGATCCGCGGAGTGCGGCGCCACCTCGACGCGACCGTTCGCCGCTCGCATCTCGGCCTTGACGTTGGCGAGCTTTAGGCCGCGCGCCTGCAGCGCGCCGACCTGCAGGCGGCCACTCGCATCGAGCCCTTTTAGTGCGGACAGATCCACCGGCGTGTCAGTGTTGCCTGCGTCGCCCTTCTCCGCCTTCTTCTCCGGCGCACCGGCGACGGCCTTCTTCTCCGGCGGGAAGTACCGATCCAGGTTCAGCCGGTCGATATTGACGTCGAAGCGGTATGCGGGCGGCGTGAACTTCGCGAGGCCGAGCCGCCCTTCCAGCGCGGTGTCGTCGATCTTCGCCTTGATGTCGGCCTGCGCGGTCTGCTTCTCGAGATCGGCCCGCAGGGTGCCGCTCACCGGCACCTTCAAGCTCTTCATCGGCAGCGCCGGGTCCGTCACAGCGAGGTCGGCGGAGAACTGTGGCACCACAAGCGCCTTGGCCGAGCCCTGCACGCCCGCGAGCTTGAGAAGCGCCTCAACGGACCGGTCGGGGCCTTTAAGGCGAAACTCGGCCTTCACCGCCTGCCCTTTTGCGGCATCGGCCGCCACGACGACGCTCGGCGCGGCAAGCTTGGCACTGAGCGCGTCCTTTCCCTGCATCGCCTGGAAATCGATCGCCAGGTCGCTCAAGCGGTAGTCGTTTGTCGCGAGGCTCACAGCGATGTCGCCGCGCGCGCCGAGCTCGATGCCGGTCAGGCCGGCGGCGGCGCCACTGGCCCGGGCGTCGACGTTCGAGAGCGTGTAGGCGTTTGCCGGAAGGTCGAACCGGTAGCCGGAGGCGAACTCGACGCGGGCGTCGAGGGCCGGATCGTTCCCCTTGGCATGCACCGAGAGCTTGAGCTTGCCTTCTGCCCGGTCGGAAATTCTGCCGACGCTGACCTCAAGACCGCTCAAGGCAAGCTCCTGCCCTGTCGCAAGGTCCCGATACGAGACGGCCGAATTCTCGATGGTCACGCCGGCGATGTCGAGCTTCACCGGGCCGCCGGCGCCCTTCTCCGGCGCCGGCTTGGCGGCGGGTTTCGCCTTGTCCTCGCCAAGGAGGTCCTGAAAGTTGAACCGCCCCTGCTTGTCCTTGACGACCTGCGCCTTGAGCCCGGATATGGTCACACCGTCGACCACGACCTCACCCGAGAGGAGCGGCATTACGGCGACGGAGGCGTGGGCCGAGTCGAGCGCGACGAACTGGCCCTGCCCGTCGCGCTCGCTTAGCGTCACGCCGTTGACGCGCGCGCCCAGGCTCGGCCACAAGGCGAGCTCCAGGTCTCCGCTCAGCTTGAGCGTGCGCCCGGTGCGCTCCTGAACCAGCCGCTCGAGCTCGCCCTTGTAGCGGTTGGGATCGAAAGTCATGGCGAAGATCGCAGCGCCGGCGATCGCCAGCGCCAGAAGAACCAGGACTGTGTAAATCGCGTATTTAATGAGTTTCAAAGACTTATCCGATCATTGAGGTTCCGAAACCCGCCTTGAAATGGCCCGACGCCACCCCAAGTTCGACAAGATGCGAGAAGAGACCGTTCAGCCCCAGGAAGCACGCGACACCGAACCTACGGTGGAGCAGCAACTCGCCGACGCCCTCGCCCGCCTCGAGCAGCAGCGCGAGGCCATGCTTCGCGTGGCGGCCGAGGCCGACAACGCGCGCAAGCGGGCTCAAACCGAGGCGTCCGCCGCCCAGAAGTATGCGCTCGAACGTTTCGCCGATGCGCTGCTTCCCGCCCTCGACAGCCTGGAAGCCGCGATCAAGACCGGCGACCTCTCCGGCGTCGAGCTCACCTTACGCCAGTTCCAGGCCGCCCTCGAGAAGTTCCACGTGCGCGGGGTCGCACCGGTCCCGGGCGAGCGCTTCGATCCCCACCGGCATCAGGCCATGGCGGCGGTTGAATCGGAGGCGGAGCCGAACACCGTCGTCGCGCTGATGCAGAAGGGGTACCTGCTGCACGACCGGGTGCTGCGCCCGGCCCTGGTGACGGTCGCCAAGCCCCGGGTTGAAAAAACCGAGGGAAACCCCATCTCCGACACAGACTTAGACTAAAAGAGACCTCCCAATGGCAAAGATCATCGGCATCGACCTCGGCACCACCAACTCGTGCGTCGCGATCATGGAGGGCGGCAAGCCCAAAGTCATCGAGAACTCCGAGGGGGCGCGCACTACGCCCTCGGTGGTCGCGTATACCGACGACGGAGAGATCCTGGTCGGCGCCCCGGCCAAGCGTCAGGCGGTCACCAATGCGAAGAACACCATCTACGCCGTCAAGCGACTGATCGGCCGGCGCTTCGAGGACAAAGAAGCGCAGAAGGACGTCGGCCTCATGCCCTACAAGATCCTGCGCGCCGACAACGGCGATGCCTGGGTCGAGGTGCGAGGCAAGAAGGTCGCTCCCCAGCAGGTCTCGGCCGAGGTGCTGCGCAAGATGAAGAAGACCGCCGAGGACTACCTCGGCGAGGAAGTGAAGGAAGCCGTGATCACGGTGCCGGCCTACTTCAACGACTCCCAGCGCCAGGCCACCAAGGATGCCGGGCGCATCGCCGGGCTGGACGTGAAGCGCATCATCAACGAGCCCACCGCGGCTGCGCTTGCCTTCGGCATGGACAAGGCCGCCAAGAAAGACATGAAGATCGCCGTGTACGACCTCGGCGGCGGCACCTTCGACATCTCGATCATCGAGATCGCGGACGTCGAGGGCGAGAAGCAGTTCGAGGTGCTCTCCACCAACGGCGACACGTTCCTGGGTGGCGAGGACTTCGACCAGCGCCTGATCGACTACATCGTGGGCGAATTCAAGAAGGACCAAGGCGTCGACCTCTCTAAGGACGTGCTCGCGCTCCAGCGCCTGAAGGAGGCCGCGGAGAAAGCGAAGATCGAGCTCTCGTCCTCGCAGCAGACCGAGATCAACCTGCCCTACATCACCGCCGATCAGAGCGGGCCGAAGCACCTGGCGATGAAGGTCACCCGGGCGAAGTTCGAGTCGCTGGTCGACGAGCTGATCCAGCGCACCATCGAGCCCTGCCGCATCGCGGTCAAGGACGCCGGCGTCAAGGTCGGCGAGATCGACGACGTGATCCTCGTGGGCGGCCAAACGCGCATGCCGAAGGTGATCGACAAGGTGCGCGAGTTCTTCGGCAAGGAGCCGCGCAAGGACGTGAACCCGGACGAGGCGGTGGCCATCGGCGCCGCGATCCAGGCGGGCGTGCTGAAGGGCGACGTGAAGGACGTTCTTCTTCTGGATGTCACCCCCCTGTCCCTCGGCATCGAGACCTTGGGCGGCGTGATGACGAAGCTCATCCAAAAGAACACCACCATCCCCACCAAGGCGCAGCAGGTGTTCTCGACCGCGGACGACAACCAGACCGCGGTGACGATCCACGTGCTGCAGGGCGAGCGCGACGTCGCCACGGGCAACAAGTCGCTGGGTCAGTTCAACCTGACCGACATCCCGCCGGCGCCGCGCGGCCTACCGCAGATCGAGGTGACCTTCGACATCGACGCGAACGGGATTCTCCACGTATCGGCCAAGGACAAGGCCACCGGCAAGGAAAACAAGATCAAGATCCAGGCGAGCTCGGGCCTCAACGAGGCCGAGATCCAGCGCATGGTGAAGGACGCCGAGGTGCACGCCGAGGAGGACCGCAAGCAGCTCGAGCTCGTCAACGCGCGGAACCAGTGCGAGGCGCTGGTACACTCGGTGAAGAAGTCGCTGAAGGACTACGGCGACAAGCTCGACGCGGGCGAGAAGGAGAAGATCGAGGCGGCCATCAAGGATGCCGAGGGCGTGCTCAAGTCCGAGGACAAGGCGGACATCGACGCCAAGGCCCAGGCGCTCGCCCAGGCGGCCCAGAAGCTCGGCGAGAGGATGTACGCGGAGCAGCAGGCGCAGGCTCAACAGGCGGAATCCGCTGAGAAGGCGGAGCCGGGCAACAAGGACGAGAATGTCGTCGACGCCGAGTTCACCGAGGTGAAGGACAAGAAGACAGGCTAGTCGATTGGCCAAGCGCGATTACTACGAGGTCCTCGGCGTCAACCGCGACGCCTCGGAGGAAGACCTCAAGAAGGCTTATCGCCGGCTGGCGATGAAGTGGCATCCGGATCGCAATCCGGACAACCCTAAGGCGGAGGAGCGCTTCAAGGAGGCGAAGGAAGCCTACGAGGTGCTTTGCGAGCCCAACAAGCGCGCCGCTTACGACCAGTTCGGCCACGCCGGGGTCGATCCGCAGGCGGGGATGGGCGCCGGCCCCGGCGGCTTCGGCGACATCTTCAGCGACATCTTCGGCGAGATTTTCGGCGCCGGCGGGCGCACCGGTCGCTCGAGCGTATTCCGCGGTGCCGACCTGCGCTACAACCTCGAGATCTCGCTCGAGCAGGCGGCGCACGGTTTCGAGACCAGCATCCGCATCCCCGCGATGTCGCCTTGCGAGATCTGCAAGGGCACGGGCGCGCGCGCCGGCTCGCAGCCGGTCAGCTGCCCGACCTGCCGCGGCGCCGGCCAGGTGCGCGTCTCACAGGGACCGTTCTCGATCGCGCAAACCTGCCCACGCTGCCATGGCTCGGGCAGCGTGATTCCCAATCCCTGCGCCGCGTGCAGCGGAACCGGGCGGGTCAAGCTGCAGAAAACGCTCTCGGTGAAGATTCCGGCGGGCGTCGACGAGGGGGACCGCATTCGCCTGTCGGGCGAAGGCGAGCCGGGGGTCAACGGCGGTCCGCCCGGTGACCTCTATGTGCAAGCACACATCAAGCCCCACCCGGTGTTCACCCGCGACCACGACGATCTGCATTGCGAAATGCCGATCTCCATCACCACGGCGGCGCTGGGCGGGGAGATTACGATCCCGACGCTGGAGGGCACCGCTAAGATCCGCGTGCCGGCCGAGAGCCAGACCGGCAAGACTTTCCGTCTGCGGGGCAAAGGCATCAAGGGCGTGCGGAGTCAGGCCCCCGGGGACCTGTTCTGCCATCTCGTCGTGGAGACCCCCGTCTCCCTCACCGAGCGCCAGCGCCAGCTGCTGCGCGAGTTCGAGGCGATCAGCCAGGAAGACAACGGGCGCCATAACCCCCGTGCAAAGGGCTGGCTCGAGAAGGTCAAGGAGTTCTTCGAAGGCTAGCGGCACGGGCATTGCCCCGGAAAGAGCGTCATGACGGCGCTCATCCGAGGGGTCGCTCTGCTGCTGGCGCTTGCTGCCGGCGCCCTATGGAGCGTTCCGGAATCCCGCGGTCGGAGCGAGGATGTCCCCTATGCGTATCGATCCGGGTACGGGACTGTGGAACATGTCACACGCGTCGAGATGGGTGGCACGGCGGCCGCAGGCGGCACAGCGGGTCGCGTCGTCGACGGTATCGCGTACCGGCTGACGGTGCGCATGGATGACCGCACCGTGCAGACCGTCTTGCAGGACAGCCCCAGCTTCTCCATTGGCGATCGCGTCCACCTGACCGAGGACGGAAGGGTCAGTCGACTTTCTAGCTCCGGCGCCAGGTAGTCCCTCCGGGCCCGTCCTCGAGAACGATGCCCTTTGCGAGGAGCTCGCCGCGAATACGGTCCGCCTCCGCGAACTCCTTGCGCTTGCGCGCCCCCTCGCGAGCTGCGATGCGCTCGAGAACCCAGTCGTCGGCGCTTCCACCCTGCAGGAACTCCCTCGCGTCGCGTTGCAGGAGTCCGAGCACACCGCCCAGCGCGCGAAGCTGGCCGGCAAGCTGGCGCTCGCCGCTGTTCACGCGCGTAGCGAGATCGAAGAGCACCGCCACCGCCTCCGGCGTGCCGAAGTCGTCGTCCATCGCCTCCTTGAAGCGCTCTGCGTGCGGCTCGTTCCAGTCGGGTCGAGCATTTTCGGGGGGAGCATCCTTGAGGGACACGTAGAGGCGAGTCAGCGCACCCCGCGCGTCCTCGAGGTGGGTGTCGGAGTAGTTGAGCGCGCTGCGGTAGTGCGCTCGCAAGATGAAGAAACGCACGACCTCCGCGTCGAACTTTTTCAGAATCTCTCGCACGGTGAAGAAGTTGCCCAGCGACTTGGACATTTTCTCCTCGTCCACGCGCACGAAGCCGTTGTGGATCCAGTAGTTGACAAACTTGCGGCCCGTCGCGCCCTCGGACTGGGCGATCTCGTTCTCGTGATGGGGAAACTGGAGGTCCTGCCCGCCGCCGTGGATGTCGAATTGCTCGCCAAGCAGCGCGCAGCCCATCGCTGAGCACTCGATATGCCATCCCGGGCGGCCGTCTCCCCATGGCGAGGGCCACTTCGGCTCCTCGGGCCGCGAGCGCTTCCAGAGCACGAAGTCGAGCGGGTCCTCCTTCGCCGCGTCGACCTCGACCCGCTCGCCCGCGCGCAGCTCGTCGAGTGACTTGCCCGAGAGCTTCCCGTAGCCGGGGAAGCGCCGGACAGCGTAGTTCACGTCCCCGGAGTCAGCGTGATAGGCGAGGCTCTTCTCCTGCAGCTTCGAGATGAGCTCGAGCATCTGCGGGACGTACTGTGTCGCCCGGGGCTCATGATCGGGCTTCTGCACGCCCAGAGCCGCCGCATCCTCGTCCATCGCCGCGATGAAGCGGGCGGTCAGTGCTCCGACCGGCTCCCCGTTTTCCCGAGCCCGGCGGATGATCTTGTCGTCGATGTCCGTGATATTGCGCACATAGGTCAAGCGATAGCCGCTCGCCCGCAGCCAGCGCTGAATCATGTCGAACACGACAAGCATTCTTGCGTGGCCGAGATGGCAGTAGTCGTACACCGTCATGCCGCACACGTACATGCGCACGTCCGGCGGCTTGAGCGGAATGAACGGCTGCTTGGCGCGCCCCAGGCTGTTGTAGATCTTTAGAATTGTGGACCCCGGGGGGTTAGTCTAGAATGCGGATCGCCTCGTAGGGCCTTGAAAATATTAGCACAATGCTGAAACCGGTCATCGCCTGCGCCGCCGCCCTCTGCCTCGCTCTTGCCGCCCGCGCGAACGACGTAGAAGACGTTTCCAGGCTTCTCAAGGAAGGACAGCGCAACCTGGCCCTGGAACGCGTCAACAAGGCGCTCGAAGAGAAGCCGCGCGATCCTCAGGCGCGCTTCCTCAAGGGTGTCATCCTCACCGAGCAGGGCAAGAGCAAGGAAGCGATGGAGATCTTCGGCAAGCTTACGCAGGATTATCCCGAGCTCCCCGAGCCCTACAACAACCTCGCGGTGATCTACGCCGGTCAGGGCGAGTACGACAAGGCGCGCACCGCCCTCGAGCAGTCGATCCGGGCGCATCCGAGCTACGCGACCGCCTACGAGAACCTCGGCGACCTGTACGCCAATCTTGCGAGCCAGGCATACGGCAAGGCACTGCAGATCGATTCTTCCAACGCCAGCGCGCAGAACAAGCTCTCGCTCGTGCGCGAGCTGATGGGCGCTGCGGCGCCCGTGCCGGCACCGGCGAAACCCGAGCCCGTCTCCGACCCGACGGCCGACATCCTCAAGGCCGTCAACAGTTGGGCGCAGGCCTGGTCGAGGAAGGACGTCGCGGGGTATCTCGCACACTACGCCAAGGACTTCCACCCCCCCGGTGACCTGTCGCGCGCCCACTGGGAAAGCGCCCGCCGCGCGCGCATCGAGGCGCCCCACACGATCGCAGTGGAGATCGGCTCGCCCAAGGTGACAATGCAGGGCAACGACACGGCGCTCGTAGTCTTTCAGCAGACTTACCGGTCCGACCGCTTCAACGGCACGAGCACCAAAACCCTCACGATGGTGAAGTCCAACGGCCGCTGGCTCATCCGCGAGGAGAAAGTCGGATGAGACGCTGGTTACTCGCACTCATCGTCTCCGGCGGCGCTGCGCTCGGGCATGCCGCGGCGACGCCGGAGGACCGGCTGTCGGTGATCTTCGGCAAGATCGAGGCGAACCGCACCGAGGCCGCGCTCGCCGAGGCGGAGGCGCTGATTCGCGACTACCCGAATTTCCGGCTCGCGCACCTCGTGCGCGAGGACCTGCTGCTCGCGCGCGCTCCGTCCCCCCAGAACCTCGACAACGTGGTGAAAACCCTGCCGGAGGAAGACGTCGGGGGCCTGCGTGAGGAAGCCCTGGTGCGCCTGCGGGCACTGCGCGAGCGCCCCGCCCTGGACCGGATGCCGCGCTCCGTGCTGCAGCTCCACCCGGGGCAGCAACACGTACTGCTCGTCGATTCGGGGCGATCGCGGCTCTACGTGTTCGCCAACCACGACAACCGACCCCAGCTGATCGCCGACTACTACGTCACGCTCGGCAAGAATGGCGTCGAGAAAACCCGGGAGGGCGACCAGAAGACGCCGCTCGGCGTATACCACGTGACCGGCAACCTGCCGCGCAGCAAGCTCTCTGATTTCTACGGCGCGGGCGCGTTCCCGATCAACTATCCCAACGAGTGGGACCGGCGCCTCGGGCGCAGCGGCTATGGGATCTGGCTGCACGGGGTGCCTTCGGACGTCTACAGCCGTCCGCCGCGTGCGAGCGACGGATGCATCGTGCTCGCCAACGCCGACCTCCAGTCGGTCGGGCGCTACGTGCAGGTCGGCCTCACGCCGGTCATCATCGCCGACGAGATCGAGTGGGCCGAGGCCGCCGAGGTCGAGGCCGAGCGCGCCTCGCTCGAGCAGGCCATCGAGCGGTGGCGCGCCGACTGGTCGAGCCGCGACACCGAGCGCTACCTCTGGCACTATTCGCCGCGCTTCGCCTCGGGCAAGCAGGACTACCGCGCCTGGGCGGCGCACAAGCGCAGGGTGAACGCCGCGAAGCGCTGGATCGAGGTCGGCATCGCCGACGTGGCGATGTTCCGCTATCCCCGAGAGCGCGATTTCGTGGTGGTGACTTTCCGGCAGGACTACCGCTCCGACGACCTGTCGAATGTCATGGAAAAGCGCCAGTACTGGATTCGCGAGGACGGGCGCTGGAAGATTCTCTACGAAGGAGGCGCATGAAGCTCAAACATCTTTTCGTGCTGTCCGCGGCCGCGGTGGTTCCCGCCGGCGCGCTCGCGGCGGATCCCCAGGTCGATCTCAAGACGAGCGTAGGCAGCATCCGTGTCGAGCTCTATCCCGCCAAGGCGCCGAAGACGGTCGAGAATTTCCTGCGCTACGTGCGCGATGGGCACTATGACGGCACGATCTTCCACCGGGTCATTCCCGGCTTCATGATTCAGGGGGGCGGCATGACGCCAAGCATGGCGCAGAAGCCGACCCGCCCGCCGGTGCCCATCGAGTCGAAGAACGGCCTCAAGAACCAGCTTGGCACGCTGGCCATGGCGCGCACCTCGGACCCCAATTCCGCTACGTCGCAGTTCTTCATCAACGTGAGCAACAACGCCTTTCTCGACTACCCGGGGCAGGACGGCCACGGCTACACCGTGTTCGGCAAGGTGGTGGACGGCATGGACGTGGTGAACAAGATCGTATCGGTGCCCACGGACAACCAGGGCATGCACCAGAACGTCCCCCGCTCGGCGATCGTCATCGAGTCGGCCAGCGTGGTCGGTGGCAAGTAGCCTCTTCGTCTCCGACCTGCACCTCAGCGAGGAGCGGCCGGAGGCCAACGAGAGGTTCATCGAGTTTGTCGAAGGCACGGCGCGCGCGGCGCGCGCGCTATACGTGCTGGGCGACCTCTTCGAATACTGGATCGGCGACGATGACCTCGAGCACCCGTTCAATGCGGTGATGGCCGGCTTCTTCGCGCGCCTCGCGCACGCCGGGGTCGAGGTCTTCGTCATGCACGGTAACCGCGATTTCCTCGTCGGCGAGCGCTTTTGCCGGGAGACCGGCGCGCGCCTGCTCCAAGACCCGGCGGTGCTGGAGCTCGGCGGCGTGCGCACGCTCCTTATGCACGGCGACACGCTATGCACTGACGACCTCGACTACCAGCAGTGGCGGCGCACCGCCCGCTCCGAAGACTGGCAGCGCGAGATGCTCTCGAAGCCGCTCGAGGAGCGCCGCCGTGCCGTCGGCGCCTTGCGGGAGAAAAGCCGCGAGGTGATCGGGGAGAAACCGGCGGAGATCATGGACGTGAACGAGGAGGCCGTTCGGGAAGCGCTGCGGCGCCACGGCGCGAGCCGCCTGATCCACGGCCATACCCACCGGCCCGGCCAACACCGCCTCCAGGTGGATGGCATGCCCCGCGAGCGCTGGGTGCTGCCTGACTGGTACGGACGCGGGGGCTACCTGGAGGTTTCCGGGTCCAAGGCGCGCCTCGTGCGCTGGTAGCAATTCTTACCTCCCTGGTAATACTTACCTGCTGGAGCCCGTCACGCGCTTGTTGCGCCATTGCGGTACGGCGGTTGCTGCTCGCGTCCTAACCTACCCTGGAGAACGCCGCCATGCCCAAGACCCGCAGCAAGAGCGCCGAAGCCATCGAGATGCTCAAGGAAGACCACGCCAAGGTGAAGAAGGCGTTCAAGGAGTTCGAGAAGATGGACCGCTCCGATACCGAAACTTGTCGCCAGCTCGTCCAGACGGTGTGCGAGGACCTCAAGGTCCATACCACCCTGGAGGAGGAGATTTTCTATCCGGCGGTGCGGGAGGCGATCGAGGATGACGACATCATGAACGAGGCTGCCGTCGAGCACGAGACGGCGAAGATGCTCATCGACCAGCTCGAAAACATGGAGCCGGATGATCCCAACTACTACGCGACCTTCACCGTGCTCGGCGAGTACGTCATGCACCACGTCAAAGAGGAGGAAGGCGAGATGTTCACCGAGGCGAAGAAGTCCGACATCGACTTCGAGTCGCTTGCGCAGCGCATGCAGGACCGCAAGGCCGAGCTCATGTCGCGCATGGAACTGGCCGCTTGAAGCCGCGCCAGCCGCAGCGGCCGGCGCCGGCGCCCGGCGACGAAGCGGCCCCGGGCACCCCGGGGACCGGCGAGGACATCTGCCCAGAATGCAACGGCAGCGGGCGCAGGGACGACCGCCGTTGCGCTAACTGCGAGGGCACCGGAAAGATCGTGCGCGGGATAGGCGGGGCCTGAGGCTGCCCTTTAACGAGACGACAGGCCGCGCTCCAGGTCCGCCTGCAGGTCGCTCACCGCCTCCAGGCCGACGGCGAGGCGCACCAGTCCTTCGCCGATGCCGGCGGCCGCGCGCGCCTCGGGCTTCAAGCGCCCGTGCGTCGTACTTGCCGGGTGCGTGATCGTGGTCTTGACGTCACCCAAGTTGGCTGTGATGGAGATCAGCCGGGTCGAGTCGATTACTCGCCACGCCGCTTCGCGCCCCCCTTTCACGTCGAAGGAGACCACCGCGCCCCCGGCCTTCTGCTGGCGCGCGGCGAGCCCATGTTGGGGATGCGACTCGAGACCGGGATAGTAGACCCGCGCAACCGCGGGGTGCTTTTCCAGCCAGCGCGCGAGCTCGAGCGCCGCGGACGATTGCGCCCGCATGCGCAGGTCAAGCGTCTCGAGGCCTTTCAGGATCACCCACGCGTTGAACGCCGACAGCGTCGGACCGGCGGTGCGCAAGAAAGGCACCATGTGCTCCTCCACGAGCTTCGCCGGGCCGAGCACCGCTCCGCCGAGTACCCTTCCCTGGCCGTCCAAGTGCTTGGTCGCCGAGTGGACCACCAAGTCCGCGCCGAGCTCGAGCGGCCGCTGCAGCGCCGGGGTGCAGAACACGTTGTCGACCGCGAGCAGCGCCCCGGCCTTGCGCGCCACCCGGGAAAGCGTGGCGATATCCGAGATCTCGGTGAGCGGATTGGACGGCGTCTCGAGGAAGAACAGGCGCGTGCCTGGCCGGCAGGCCTTCTCCCATTCCTCGACGCGCGTGGGCGAGACGAAGCTGGTGTCCACGCCGAAGCGCGCGAGGATGGTGCCGAAGAGCTGCACCGTGGCGCCGAAGACGGACGCCGAGCACACGATATGGTCGCCCGCCTTCAAGAGCGACATCGCGGTGGTGAGAATGGCCGACATCCCCGAGGCGGTGGCAATGCAGGCCTCGGCGCCCTCGAGCGCCGCGAGCCGGTCCTGCAGCATGGACACCGTGGGATTGGTGTAGCGCGAATACACCATGCTCGAGTCGTTGACCGCGAAGCGCTCCTGCGCCTGCGCGGCGTTCTCGAAGACGAAGCTCGAGGTCAGGTACAGCGCCTCGGCATGCTCCTGGAACTGGCTGCGCGCCTGGCCGGCGCGCACGCCCTGGGTCTTCAAGACGAACGTCTACGCCATGTTCTGGCTGTGCAAGGCAGCGGTGCCGCACATCCCGGAGGGCGGCTCGGTCATCAACACCACGTCGATCCAGGCCGACGCGCCGGGGCCGCAGCT
>DASRKB010000089.1:0-3459 GCA_035649175.1 Burkholderiales bacterium
ACTCCGAAATCGGGTCCCGCCGACTTTCCCGCGCCCCCGGGTTGCGCGTTAGTACGCAGAATGCGTACAATTGTACGCGATATGCGTACAAGAGCCGCCGCGCCCGACCCCGCCTCCGTGCTGTTCGGCCGGTCCATGCGCGCCGTGCTCGGCGCGCTCTTCGGGCACCCGGAGCGTGCCTTCTACCTACGGGAGATCGCACGCATCGCGAGGACCTCGCCGAGCTCCCTGCAGCGGGAGCTGGCGGCCCTCGCCGCCGCCGGCCTCATCGTGCGCGAGGAGAAGGGGCGGCAGGTCTACTTTCGCGCCAACGCGGCCTCCCCGCTTTTCGAGGAGCTGCGCGGCATCGTGGTGAAGACCTTCGGCGTGGCCGACGTGCTGCGCCGCGCCCTCGCACCGATTGCGCCCCGCGTGCGGGCGGCGTTCATCTACGGCTCGATCGCTCGCGGCGAAGCTCGTCCCGAGAGCGACGTCGACGTGATGCTGATCGGCGAGGTCGACTTTGCCGACGTGGTCGAGCAGCTGCAGCCGGCCGAGGCCGTCCTGGGCCGCGCTGTCAACCCGACGGTCTATCCGCCCGTTGAGTTCTCCGGGAAGGCCGCCGACGCGTTCCTCGCCGGGGTGCTGCGCGAGCCGAAGATTTTCCTGATCGGGGAAGAGCGTGAGCTTGGAGAGGTGGCTGAGGGAAGGACGACTCAAGCGCCAAAGCCCCGCGCGGGAAGAGATCGCGGGTCTCGTCGAGCTCGTCGCTAGCCGGCTCGCCGATAGCCGGGCTGCCGGCGTCAGCGCGGAGGGCCGCTTCCTCCTCGCCTACAACGCTGCGATGGCGATCGCCACTGCGGCGCTGCGCGCGGAGGGATACCGCACCAGCTCCAACCTTCCCGGCCACCACGCTGTCACGGTGGACTCGCTGGCTTTCACGATGAGGGTGGACAAGGCCGTCGTCGCGGCCCTCAATGCATGGCGGCGGAAGCGCCACCGCACGGCCTACGAGGGCGTGAATATCTCGGAGCACGAGCTCGCCGAGCTCATCACGCTCGTCGATAAGCTTCGAACCAGCTTCGCGGCCTGGCTGCGCGCCCGGCACCCCGAGCTGTAGAGTTCGGGGTCAGACCCCGAACTACGCGGCTTTCTTGTCCGCTCGCCTCTTGACGGGAGAAGCGAGCGGGTCTTTGGCGAGCGCGGGGTTCAAGAGCCAGGCACGCAGCGCTTCAGCCGAAACGCCGGCGGTCCTCACCCAGTCCCACAGCTCGCACTCGCGCTCGAGGTCCATCGCGTCGTTCACGTTCATGCGCTCCATCGTGAACGCTAAACGAGCACAAGCCGTGCCGCGCGCAATAGTCCCTTCGACGCAAGCGCATTCCCCGAATTACCTCTTGTGCCACCTTGCGTCGTAGGCCTCGCGCGCCTTCGTCCGGCCGCCGGCGTGCGGCCGCGGCGCCTTGCCGCGCCACTTTGCCGGCGCGTCGAGCGTCGTGCGCGGCTCGAGGCCCTCGATCTCCATCATCGAGACCTGCTCGCCGGTGTAGCGCTCGATCTGGCGCACCAGGCTGCGGTCCTCGCGGCCGAGGAAGGTGACCGCGACGCCGGCGCGTCCCGCCCGGCCGGTGCGGCCGATGCGGTGCACGTACTCCTCGGCGAAGCGCGGCGCGTCGTAGTTCACCACCAGGTTGATCCCCGGCACGTCGATGCCGCGCGCGGCGACGTCGGTCGCCACCAGCACGCGCAGGCTCCCATCGCGCAGGCGGTTGAGCATCCGGGTGCGATCCCTCTGCTGCATGTCGCCGTGCAGCGCGCCCGCGGAGAAGCCCTTGAAGAGGAGCGCGCTCGTGAGCTCGGCCGCGGTGCGCTTCATGGCGGTGAAGACGAGCGCCTGCTCGACCTCGGCCTCCTTCAGCAGGGTATCGAGCATGCAGTTCTTGTGCTCGGCGTTGTCGGCGACGAGCGCGTGCTGCGTGATGTCGAGCTTCGTCTCCTCGCGCCGCGTGATCTCGATGCGCCGCGGCTCGCGCGTCACGCGCGCGGCGAGCCGGCCGACCACGCCGGCGAGCGTCGCCGAGAAGAGGAGCGTCTGGCGCTCCTTCGGCGCGCGCGCGACGATCGCGTCGATCTCTTCCTGGAAGCCCATGTCGAGCATTCGGTCGGCCTCGTCGAGCACCAGCAGCTCGACGCGCGCGAGGTCCACGCTGCCCCGCTCCAGGTGATCCCTGAGCCGCCCCGGCGTGGCGATCGCGATGTCGAGCGCCTTCTTCACCTGCTTGAGCTGCGGCCCCATGGGCATGCCGCCCACGAGGAGCGCGGTGAGGAGCTTCTGCCCGCTGCAGTAGCCGTGCGTCGCCTTCTGCACCTGCATGGCGAGCTCGCGCGTGGGCGCGAGCACGAGCATGCGCGGGCCCTTGCCCGCGACCCTGGGCGGCGTGCGCAGCCGCTGCAGCCCCGGCAACACGAACGCGGCGGTCTTGCCGCTCCCGGTCTGCGAGGACACGAGGAGATCCCCGCCCGCGAGCGCCGCGGGAATCGCTTCGCGCTGCACCGGCGTCGGCGCGCCATAGCCCAGGCGCGCGAGGTTATCGAGGAGGGACGAATCCAGACCGAGCGACGAGAAGCTCATGGAATTTCCTTTGGTGGCGCCAACCTGAAACCGCTTGCCAGACCGAAGGAACGAGCTTCGATGGAGGACTGCGAGAGGGCGGGCGGATCTACTGCATGAACGGCGAGCGCGCACTCTACGCGCAAAGGCGCGAAATAGCGAGAGAAATCTCGATAATGACTGCAACCAGGGAGGCTCCATGCCGCGCGCCGTGCTCGACGAAGACCACATCCACCCCGACGCGCGCGAGCGCGTCGCGAACTACCACCGCAGCGTCGTGCAGGAAGTGCGCGACGCGATCGCCGCGAACGACATCGTCGTCGTCGGCATGCGCATGAACCCGTGGCCGAAGAAGGCGCGTCGGCTGCTGGACGCCGCGGGCCTCGCGTACAAATACCTCGAGTACGGCAGCTACCTCGGCGAGTGGCGCCGGCGCCTCGCGATCAAGATGTGGAGCGGCTGGCCGACCTACCCGATGGTGTTCGTGAAGGGCGTGCTGATCGGCGGCGCGAGCGAGCTCGAGCGCTTGCTTAAGCGCGGTCCGCTGGTTTGACCCCCTCTGGCGGCCCCGGGGAGCGCGGTGTTACCATGGTGTCACCATGGCTGATACCACCACCCTCAAGCTGCCGCCTCGCCTCAAGGCGCGCATCGCGCGGCTTGCCCGCCAGACCGGGCGCGCGCCGCACGCGCTCATGCTCGAAGCGCTCGAGCGGGAAGTCTCCCGCGAAGAGCGCATGCGCGAGTTCGTGCGCGAGGCGATGGAGGCCGACGCGGCCATCGACGCCGGCGCCGAGGTGTACCGCGCCGAGGACGTGCACGCCTGGCTCGAGCGGCTCGCCGGGGGGGGCAAGCCGCGCCGCCCGGCGCCT
>DASRKB010000090.1:0-2060 GCA_035649175.1 Burkholderiales bacterium
GCTCGCGCAGGCGCCCCCGAGAAAGCGTCGGCGCCTCACTTGGCGACCGGGAAGCCGCGCAGCAGCGCGTCGACCGTCTCGGCCGCCGGTCCGGCCTCGCGCAGGTCCCCGCTCGCGCGCGCGAGCCGATTGAACCACACCACCCGGCCGGTCTCGAGATCGACGAGCGAGACGTACCCCACCTGCTGCCCGCCCGCGAGCCCTACACCTAGGAGCGCCATGCCGATCATCGCCGCCTTGCGCTCGGCGCTCGCGTAGCTGTCGCGCACCCAGCTGAAGAAAGCGTAGCGCGCGCCGGTGGCCTTCCGGATCGGCTGGACCGCGTCGCCGAGCGACCAGTCGAGCTTGCCGTCCTTGGTCGGCAGCTTGGGGTAACCGAAGTGGTGCAGCGCGATTGCGCCCGCCACAGCGGCGTGCAGCGCATTCACTTCCGCGAGCTCGTCCGCGGCAGCCTCGGAGAGCTCCACCGTACGCAGGCCGAGCTTCTCCTTGTGCGCCTGCGCCGCGCGCCGGAAATGTCCCAGCGCCGCCTCGGTCCAGTCGGCCCGGGGCTCCGCAATCCCGCCCGCACTGATCGAGAAGAGCTCCACGTCCACCGGCATGATCACCACGGTGGCATCCTTGGACATATGCGTGAACCCCGGCGCAAGGCTCTGCGCGCGGGCCGCCGCGGGCGCGACCGCGACCCACGCGGCGAGCGTGAAGGCCAGCAATGAACGGCGCATGGACTCTCCCCCCTTTTTGTAGAGCGTCCGGCGGCTACCTTACCGCGTCGGGCGGCACGATGGCAACGGGGAACATTCGACCCGATCGCGGCTTACTGCTCCCGACGGCTCAGGTTCTACCGTAACGGTCGTCGAGACGGACGATGTCGTCCTCGCCGACGTAATCGCCCGCCTGTATCTCGATCATCACGCAGTCGATCGCTCCGGGGTTCGAAAGCCGGTGCACCGTTCCGGCCCGGATATAGGTCGACTCGTCGGGGCGGACGAAGATTTCCTCCTTGTCGCGCTGCACCTTCGCCATCCCCGAGACCACCACCCAGTGCTCGCTTCTGTGGTGGTGCATCTGCAGGGACAGGCTCGCGCCCGGTTTCACCACGATGCGCTTGATCTTGAAGCGCTCGCCCTCCTCGAGGACCGTGAATGTGCCCCAGGGCCTGTGCACCGTTCGGTGATGCACGGTGGTCGCGTGCGCCTCGAGCTTGAGGCGGCGGACGACGGCTTTGACGTCCTGGGCGCGTTCACGGCTCGAAATGAGCAAGGCGTCGGGGGTATCGACGACCAGCAAGTCATCCACGCCCACGGCAGCGACGACTCTGTCGCTCTGGACGAAGCAGCCATGCGCGTCGATGAGCACGGCTTCGCCGCAGACGCGATTGCCCTGCGGATCCGCGTCGATGAGCTCGGCAAAGGCGCTCCAGGAGCCGATGTCGCTCCAATCGAACTCGCCGAACACGACGGCCCGCTTCGCGGCTTTCTCCATCACTGCGTGGTCGAAGGACAGGTCCGGCGCAAGCGAGAACTGCGCCTCGTCGAGCAGGCGCGGCGCGCGATCGGTGCTCGTCGCGGAAAGCGTGGCCTCGACCGCGCGTAGCACCTCTGGCGCATGCCGCTGCATCGCCTCGACGATGGCGTCGGCCGTGGCGCAGAACATGCCCGAGTTCCATGCGTAAGAGCCTGACGCCACGAAAGCCTGCGCCGTGGCGGGGTCCGGCTTCTCGACAAAGCGCTTTACGGTCGAAGCCTTTTTCGACAGCGCCTCGCCTGCCTCGATATACCCGAAGCCGGTTTCAGCGCGGGTCGGCGTCACGCCGAAGGTGACCAGAAAACCCTGTTGCGCGAGACCGCGCGCTTCGTCGACGGCCGCGCTGAAAGCCGCGCTGTCTCGGATGAGATGATCCGCCGGCAGGATGAGCAGGACCGCGTCGCCGCCCATCTGCCGCCGCACATGAAGCGCTGCCGCGCAAATGGCCGGCGCGGTGTTTCGCGCCACGGGCTCGAGCAGGAACTCCAGTGCCGGGGCGGCCTTGCCAAGAGACTAGTACTCTTCTCGGGTGA
>DASRKB010000091.1:0-2140 GCA_035649175.1 Burkholderiales bacterium
ATTGCAAACACGTGCTTCGCCCCCCTGATGTAGATGCGCCCATTCGCGATCGCCGGCGACGACATCACCGGCTCGCCCACCGCGTTGGTTCGCACCACGTCGTGCCGGTCGCCGGCCTTGAGCATGAACGTGTCGCCGTCCTGGCTCGTCAGCGCCACGTATCCACCGAAGGCGACAGGCGAGCCCATGAACTTCGCCGGCGCCGGCACGCGGCCGCCCTCGTACTTGACGGCGCCGGTCTTCGGATCGAGACAGGTGACGATCCCGCTGTCCGTGAACAGGTAGAGGTAGGCGAAGACCATCCTTCCAGGCGATGCTGCGATCGGGCTGCCAGTCGGTCGGAATCCCAGCCTCGCCCGAAATTCCCTGTCCCCCCGGTCCGCGCCACTGCGGCTAGAGAACTGAACACGTAAACTCATGCGGCCGGCGCGAGCCGCGCAAGGCTCTGTAGATTGACGACGGTCGCACAGCGCCGTGCATCGAGCGTGTTCTTACGCGCACCCTTGTAGCGCGCCTTCTTGCCCTGCGTTTGATCGAGTCGCGCTAACGAGTGTTCCACGGTCGTGCGGTGCCGCAGATCTGCTCGCCCGTCTGGTGTTCGCATCGTCGCGCGCAGCTCTTGCAGGAGGGCTTCCTGCGGATGCAGCGAGATCGAGCGGCCCTCCGCGCCGGTGGTGCAGGCGTCGCGAATCGGGCACGCGCGGCACGTCGCGGCGGGAAACTGCACCGTCGTGCGGCCGGACACAATGGGGGCCGTCTGGTGGGCGGGGCATTCGACGAGGCCGTCGCCCAGGCGAATCGCGAACGCGTGTTTGGGAAACCGCTCACCATTGCGGGGCGCCCAGGGCTTGGCGTGGAGCGTGACGCCGCGGGCGTGCAGCAACGGGATCTCGGGACTGGCCAAATAGCCGCGGTCTATCCAGAGATCCGTCAACAGGCCATGCCGCGCCACTTCCGTGGTCAACGTCGCCAGGACCGTATGCTCCGGTTCATTGGCGGGCCGCGCCACAGCCTCCACGATCAGATCCGGCTCGCGCAGTTTCACGATGTGCCGTTTGTAACCGGTGAACGGGCGGCTGCGACTTTTGCGGCCGTGCCGCATCTCCGGATCGCCGAGCGAGGGCTGTCGGCCCCTGGCCACGCCGCGCAGAATCCGTTGGCCACCGGTGGTGGGATCGGGCTCGAGATCCTGTGTCAACACGGCACGCAACGCGGTCAGGGCCTCTGTCAAAGCGGGCATCGCTTGCGTCGTCGGCGATTGGGAGGCCACCCACTGCTCGATGCGCTCGACTTCGCCGAGCAAGCGCGCGAGCGCCGCGGCCTGCGCCGCCGGATCGTCCCAATCGATATCGAGCGCCGCCTTGAGACTCGACTGGTCGACCAGCGTCAAATGGGCTTCGGCGATCACCTGCGCACGCGGGCGCCCCGCAGCCTTCGCCGCACACGTCACCACGGTGCCCAAGGCGCGCCCGATCAGATTCCAGGTGTCCTCGATTCGGCCAGCCCCCAGCAGGGGTGACGAATCGAGCGCCGCCTGCAGGCGCTGCCAGCCAAACTTACCGGTGCGCTTGGCGGAGCTCGATGGTCCGCGCCAGCAGCTTCTGATCGAGGTCGTGGGCGATCATCCGCTCGCGGAATTTCACCAATACGCCTTGCGAAAACGGCGCCTCGCTCGCCCCCAGGCAGTCCAGCACCAACTGCCATCGCTTATCCATCTGGGCGGTGACCACCGCGTCGGCGTCGCCGACCTGATCGTAGGCCTGCAGCAGCGTCACCATCGCCAACAACGCCGGCGGCACGGGAGCCGTGCCCCGCGGCTGATAGACCGCCGCCAGCTCCGCTTGGAACGCCTCATCGAAGAGCTTCGCGCGGATCTCGCGGAGAAACACATAGAACTTGCCGATGCGGTGCAGCGCCTGGGCCACGCGCCTCTCATCGGCGGTCAGCTCGGTCGGACAGGCCCAGCGAATAGAGGTCTGCATGGACCTCCATCAGATCACAGGCGGATCGCCAAGTCGATCCCTGCTGGGGCCGGCCGCTTACATGATCAGCTCTCTAGCGTGGATTCGGCCAGAACTTGACGAGCGCTGGGAGGAGCGCGCCGTCTACGAACCCGGCGTCGTTATGACCTCCCGGCAGT
>DASRKB010000092.1:0-11973 GCA_035649175.1 Burkholderiales bacterium
TGGACAAACCTTGAACTAGATCAAATCGAGCCGCCTTTTTCGGCGGTATTTATGGGTCCACACGCTAAATCGGTATTCGGATGCCAATTTAAGGAGACCAGCATGGCCGCGCCCGAGACCCGCTTCCTGAGGAGCCACGACCTTCTCGACGCCACGAGCTTCGGCCCGGGGTTGCGCTATGAGCGCCGCCCCGCCCGTCGCCCGGACGGCCAGGAGGTCCCGGGCCTTTTCAACGCCTGGATCTGGCTCGACAACCAAGCGCAGTACAACTCCTACACCACCGAGATGGTCAAGGGGCTGATTCTCGCCTTCCGCGCCGCCTCCAACGCGCGCGATGTGAACTGCGTGGTCTTCACTGGCGTGGGCGACAAGGCCTTCTGCACCGGCGGCAACACCAAGGAGTACGCCGAGTACTACGCCGGCCGGCCGCAGGAGTATCGGCAGTACATGCGGCTCTTCAACGACATGGTCTCCGCCATCCTCGCCTGCGACAAACCCGTGGTCTGCCGCGTGAACGGCATGCGCATCGGCGGCGGGCAGGAGATCGGCATGGCCTGCGACTTCTCCGTCGCCCAGGATCTCGCGCGCTTCGGCCAGGCCGGACCCAAGCACGGCTCGGCGCCGATCGGCGGGGCTACCGACTTCCTGCCGGTGATGGCGGGTGCCGAGCGCGCGATGGCGGCCTGTGTGCTGTGCGAGCCTTTCTCGGCGCACGAGGCCTACCAGATGGGCATCCTCACCGACATCGTGCCCGCGCTGAAGGTCGACGGGAAGTTCCTCGCCAACCCGCTCGTGGAAACCAGCCGGATGGTGGACGAGCACGGGCGCTTCGTCTTCGGCAAGCCCCTCTCCGGGAAAGCCCTGAAGGACGGAAAGGAGGCTCTGAAGAAAGGCACGGTCGATCTGTCCCTCCTCGACGCGAAAGTGGAGGAGCTGTGCGCCAGGATGCTCCTCACCTTCCCGGACTGCACCACCAAGACGCTGGAGGAGCTGCGCAAGCCCAAGCTCGACGCCTGGAACCGCAACAAGGAGAACTCGCGCGCCTGGCTCGCGCTCAACATGGTCACCGAGGCGCGCGCCGGCTTCACCGCCTTCAACGAGGGCCCGAAGGACGAGCGCGAGGTCGACTTCGTCTTGCTGCGCCAGAAGATCGCCGCCGGCGAGCCTTGGGTGGGCGGGCTGCACGACGCCATCCAGCCGAACAAGAGATGAGCGACAGTCCTCTCAAGGTCTGGCTCGAACGCGACGGGGCCCTGCTGCGCATGCGCCTGGCGCGCCCCAAGGCGAACATCCTCGACGCCAGCATGATCGGCGCGCTCGCGAGCGCTTTTTCCTCCTATAGGGCGAACAAGGCAATCATCGCCGCGCTCATCGACCACGACGGGCCGCACTTCTCCTTCGGTGCCTCGGTGGAGGAGCACCTCCCCGAGCACTGCGAGGCGATGCTGAAGAGCCTGCACGGGCTCATCGCGCGCATGCTCGAGTGGCCCCGCCCGATCCTCGTCGCGGCGAAAGGACAGTGCCTCGGCGGCGGGCTGGAATTCGCCCTGGCCGGGAGCTTCCTCTTCCTGTCGCCCGACGCGCGGCTCGGACAGCCGGAGATGAAGCTCGGCGTGTTTGCCCCAGCGGCCTCGGTGCTTCTGCCGCTTCGCATCGCCCCCGCGCGCGCCGAGGACCTGCTCTACTCGGGTAGGTCCATCGATGCAGAAACCGCCATGGCATGGGGCCTTGCGAACGCCGTCGCGGAAGATCCGGTCGCGGCAGCGCTGGAATTCTTCGACAAGCACCTCGCCGACAAGAGCGCCGCCTCCCTCGCGTGCGCGGTACAGGCGGCGCGCGGCGCGTTCGCCGACCTCGCGAGCGCGCGGCTCGAGGACGTGGAAACCCTTTATCTCGAGACCCTGATGGCCACGCGCGACGCGAAGGAAGGCCTGAACGCCTTTATCGAGAAACGACCGGCGAAATGGGAGCACCGATGAGCGTGCAAGACATCGTCAAGCGTTGCGAAGCCCTCTTCGAGGACCTGCACTTCGACGCCGTGAAGCAGTGGAAAGCCGCCGCGCCGGGCCGCAAGGCGATCGGCTACATGCCGATCTACGTACCGCGGGAAATCGTCCACGCCGCGGGCATGCTGCCCGTGGGCATCTTCGGCGGCGGCGACCAGCTCGAGGTGATCCAGGGCGACGCCTATTATCAGAGTTACATCTGCCGCATCCCGCGCTCGACCATCGAGCTCGGGCTCACCGGGCGGCTCGACTGCCTCGACGGCATGCTCTTCCCCTCGATCTGCGACGTGATCCGCAATCTGTCGGGCATGTGGCAGATCATGTTCAAGGAGAAGTACGTCAAGTACTTCGACCTGCCGCAGAACTACGACGACTCGACCGGCGGCAGCTTCTACATCCACGAGATGCAGGGGTTGCGAAGCGACTTGGAAAAGCTTGCGGACAAGAAAGTCTCCGACGAAGACCTGCGGCGCTCCATCGCGGTCTACAACGACAACCGCAAGGCGGTGCGCGAGCTCTACGCCTACCGCGCGCAGGAGCCGTGGCAGGCGCCGACTTCCGAGGTGTATCTCGTTCTGCGCGCCGGCGCCGTGCTGCCGCCCGAGGACCATACGAAGTTGGTTTACCAGTATCTGGGTTCCTGCAAGGAGCAGAAACGGCCCAAGCGCGACAACGCCCGCGTCGTGCTCACGGGCTCGTTCTGCGAGCAGCCGCCGCTCGGGCTGATCAAGTCGATCGAGATGGCCGGCTGCTACGTCGTCGACGACGACTTCCAGCTCTGCCAGAGCATGCTGCTCGACGATGTCCCCACGACCGGAGACCCGCTCGAGGAGCTTTCCAAGGCTTTCCTGCACCGCTCGGCGCAGACCTCGTCCAAGTACGACGAGAAGAAGGAGGACAAGGGCAAGCACCTGCTGCGCCAGGTGAAGACCCGCGGCGCCGAGGGCGTGATCTTCGCCGCCGCGTCGTTCTGCGACCCGGCGCTGCTCGAGCGGCCGATGCTGCTCGAGATCCTCGGCAAGCACAGGATTCCGTACACCGCCTTCAAGTTCGCGGAGAACACCGGCCAGATGGCGCCGATCCGCGAGCAGACGGGCACGTTCGCCGATTCCATCAAGCTCTGGAGCGCCGCATGAACACCAAACCGGCAACCAAGAAAGAGGTCGTCAAGGAAGACGCGATGTGGTTGCAGAAGGAGATGATCAACCGCAACTACCACGAGGTGGCAACCGCGCGCGAGTCCGGCCGCAAGGTCTCGGCCACGTTCGTTCCGGGCAACCTGAACGAGCTCCTGATGTGCTTCGACTTCGCGCGGCGGCTGCCCGAGACCGACGCGCTGCAGAACGGCCTGCGCAAGAAGTCCGGCAAGATGATCATGGACGCGGAGCGCGACGGCCATTCCGAGGACGTGTGCACCTACGTGAAGAGCGATCTCGGCATGATGCTGCAGGGCGAGACCGGCCCGACGGGCGAGCCGATGCCGCACCCGGACTTGCTGCTGCTCTCCTACACCGGCTGCTTCACGTTCATGAAGTGGTTCGAGCTCGTGCGGCAGAAGTACGACTGCGAGACGGTGATGCTGCACGTGCCCTACCAGGGCGACGGCAAGATCAGCCCCGCGATGCGCGACTACGTCGTCAAGCAGCTCAAGGAGAAGGTGATCCCGACCTGCGAGCGCATCTCCGGGGTCAAGTTCGACATCGACCGTCTGCGCGAGTACATGAAGGAGTCGGTGAAGGCCGAGGAGAACCTGGTGCGCGTGCTGCAGAGCGCGAAGCACCGCCCGAGCCCGATCGACGGCTACTTCGGCGCGGTCTACTACATCGGCCCGATGTTCACGGCCTTCCGCGGCGTGACGGACGCGACGCGCTACTACGAAGTCCTCTGGTCCGAAGTCGAAGCGCGCATGAAGGAAGGGAAGGGCCCCGTCACGCCCGAAGGCGACCACCCGGGCGAGAAGTACCGGCTGGTAGTCGAGGGGCCGCCCAACTGGACCAGCTTCCGCGACTTCTGGAAGATGTTCTACGACGAGGGCGCGGTGGTGGTGGCGTCGACCTACTCCAAGGTCGGCGGGGTCTACGACTTCGGCTTCCGCCACGACGCGAGCCGACCGCTCGAGTCCCTCGCCGAGTACTGCCTGGGCTGCTACACCAACCTCAACTTCCCGCAGCGCATCGACATGATCTGCCGGTACATGGACGAGTACCAGGCCGACGGCCTGCTCATCAACTCGATCAAGAGCTGCAACAGCTTCTCCGCCGGCCAGCTCCTCATCCTGCGCGAGGTCGAGAAGCGCACCGGCAAGCCCGCGGCCTTCGTCGAGTCCGACCTCGTCGACCCGCGCTACTTCTCCGCGGCCAACATCAAGAACCGGCTGGAGAGCTACTTCCAGATGATCAAGCAGAAAAGAACGGCGGTGGCGGCATGAAGACCTTCATCGGCATCGATCTCGGGTCGACCACCACCAAGGCGGTGGTGATGGACGACCGGCGGAGCGTGCTCGGGCGCGGCATCACGAACTCGCGCTCCAACTACGACACCGCCGCCACCATCGCCAAGCAGGAGGCGCTGGTCGCGGCGCGTTTCTTCCTCTTCCGCAACGAGCTGGGGAAGAGCGGCGCGCTGAACGGCGGGCTGGAGGCCTTCCTCGGGCAGCTCGAGCGCGACTTCCGCCTCGAGCAGTACCTCGAGCAGCTCGCCGACCTCAAGCAGGTGTGCGCGCGCAACGTCGAGACGGCGAAGTTCGGCGACGCGGCAAAGGGGGTTTCCGAAGCTCTTCTCGCCTTGTTCGGATTGCTGAAAAGCGATGCCCCCGCGCTATTTGCCCCGGGAGCCCGGAGAAAGAGCGACTTCTTCCGCGACATCGCCGGCGCGCAGTACCTGACACTGGGCGAGCAGGTGGCGAAGGACGCCGGAGTGCGCTACGACATGCTGCTCAACGTCTTCGACCGCTCCATCATCGAGGTCGAGAATCGCATCTACGACGCCTCGATCAAGGCGCACCTGCTCGCGGCGCTCGAGCGCACCTTCGCCGCCCTCCCGGAGGCGAAGCAGCACGACACGAAGATCCGCGCACCCATCCAGTCCGTGCTCGACACCGCGATGGAGGAGACCTACGTCGTCGGCACGGGCTACGGCCGCGCGCGGCTGCCTTTCTCGAAGGAGCACATCCGCTCGGAGATCCTCTGCCACGGTCTGGGCGCGCACGTGATGTACCCAGGCACCGCCACGGTGCTCGACATCGGCGGCCAGGACACCAAGGCGATCCAGGTGGACCCCAAGGGCATCGTCGAGTCCTTCCAGATGAACGACCGCTGCGCCGCCGGATGCGGCCGCTACCTGGGCTACATCGCCGACGAGATGAACATGGGCCTGCACGAGCTCGGCCCGCTCGCCATGAAGGCGACCAAGACCGTCCGCATCAACTCGACCTGCACGGTCTTCGCCGGCGCGGAGCTGCGCGATCGCCTGGCGCTCGGCGAGAAGCGCGAGGACATCATGGCCGGACTGCACCGCGCCATCATCCTGCGCGCCATGTCGATCGTCGCGCGCTCGGGCGGCATCCGCAACGAGTTCACCTTCACCGGCGGCGTGGCCAAGAACGAGGCGGCGGTGAAGTCGCTCACCGAGCTCGTGCGCGAGAACTACGGCGAGATGACCCTCAACATCAACCCCGACTCCATCTACACCGGCGCGCTCGGCGCGGCGACCTTCGCCTGGCGCGCGGTGACCGAGGAGGGCAAAGTGGCGGAACGAAGGGGGGCGGCATGAGCGTCACCGTCGGCATCGACATCGGATCGGGGGCGGTCAAGACCGTCCTGTTCAACGACGGCCAATGGCTGGCGAAGCGGGTGGAGCGGATCCGTCGCCGCGACCCGATGGAGCTCGCGCGGCAGGGCTTCGAGGAAGTCCTGCAAGAAACGAAGATGAGTGAAAAGCAAGTCGACTATGTCGCCACGACGGGCGAGGGAGAGAACGTCAAGTTCGCCATCGGCCACTTCTACTCGATGACTACCCATGCCCGCGGCGGGGTGTTCCTCTACCCCGAAGCGCGCGCGGTGCTGGACATCGGCGCACTCAACGGCCGCGCGATCTACATCGACGAGCGCGGCAAGGTGCTCTCCTACAAGATGACCAACCAGTGCGCCTCGGGCTCGGGGCAATTCCTCGAGAACATCGCGCGCTACCTCGGCGTGGCGGTGGAGGAGATCGGGCCGCTTTCCCGGACCTCGAAAAACCCCGAGAAGGTCAGCTCGATCTGCGCCGTGCTGGCCGAAACCGACGTCATCAACATGGTCTCGCGCGGCATTGCCACCCCGGACATCCTGAAGGGCATTCATATCTCGATGGCCTCGCGCCTGGTGAAGCTGCTCAAGGTGACCGGCATCAAGTCCGGCACCGTGCTGCTCTCCGGCGGCCTGGCGCTCGACGAGGGGCTGCTCGCGGCGCTGCAGGAGGAGCTCGTCAACGAGAAGATCGCCGGCATCACCGCCGTGAACCATCCCGACTCCATCTACGCCGGCGCCATCGGCGCGGCGCTCTGGGGCGCGTTCCGGCACGAGCGGCTGAAGGAGCTCCAGCAGAGAGCGGCGGCCTAAAGAAAGGAGATTGCAATGGCACTGATGATTAACGACGCCTGCACCCTATGTGATGCCTGCGTTCCTGCATGTCCCAACGAAGCCATCAAGGCGGGCGATCCGCTCTACGTCATCGACCCGCTGAAGTGCACCGAGTGCGTCGGCGCGCACGACGAGCCGCAGTGCAAGCTCGTCTGCCCCTCGGACTGCATCGTCAAGAACCCGGACTTCGACGAGACCCCCGAGCAGCTGCAGGAGAAGTACGCCGCCCTGCACGGCTAAGAATCCAGGGGGTCCGCGGCGCGATCTCCAGCGTGATGCTCGGCGCCGCCTGCCCTTCCGTCGCTTTCGCTTAATTCACATCAAGGGAAGCCGAACATCGCGAGGCTAGCGTCGCCCTCATGCGCGCGCCTGGAGGCGTCCCATCTGCCCACGTCGACCCGTTCATCCGCTCGCAGCTTCCGCCGCGGGAGCTGTGGCCGGAGCTCGACTATTCGGCCGAGCACCTTCGCCGCTACCCGGACCGGCTGAACGCCTGTGCGGAGCTGCTCGATGCGGCGGTGGAGGACGGCGCCGGCGAGCGGCCGGCGTTCCATTACGAGAGCGTCACGTGGTCGTTCCGGCACCTGCTCGACCGCGTGCAGCGCATCGCGCGCGTGCTGGTGCAGGACTTCGGCCTGGTGCCCGGCGAGCGCGTGCTGCTGCGCTCGGGAAACACGCCGATGGTGGCCGCCTGCTGGCTGGCGGTGGCGCGCGCCGGCGGCGTCGTGGTCAACACCATGCCGTTGCTGCGCGCCCGCGAGCTCGCTTACATCGTCGAGAAGGCGCAGGTGCGCATGGCGCTCTGCGAGCTCTCGCTCGCCGAGGAGCTGCTTGCGGTGGGGCTGAAGCAGGTCGCGTTCTTCACGCCCTCGGGCGGCGGCGATGCCGACCTCGACCGCCGCCTGGAAGCGAAGCCGCCGGGCGGCGGCTGCGTCGCCACCGCGGCGGACGACCCGGTGCTCGTCAGCTTCACCTCCGGCACGACCGGCAATCCGAAGGGCGCGGTGCACTTCCACCGCGATGTCGTCGCGGTGACCGAGTGCTGGCCACGGGTGTACACGCTCGAGCCCGACGAGGTCGTTGTCGGGTCGCCGACGCTCGCCTTTACATACGGTCTGGCCGCGTCGCTGCTCTATCCGCTGCGCTGGCGCGTCCCCGCGGTGCTGGTGCACCGCCCGACGCCCGAAAGCATCCTCGCGGCGATCGAGCGCCACCGCGCCACTAGCCTCTACAGCGTGCCGACGCTCTACCAGAGCATGCTCGAGCACGTCGGTGACTACGAGCTCTCCAGCCTGCGCAAGTGCACCTCCGCGGGCGAGAACCTGCGTACTCGGCTGTGGGAGCAATGGCGCGACGCAACCGGGGTCCGCATCGTCAACGGCCTGGGCACCACCGAGATGCTCACGCACTTCGTCTCCGAGTCGATGGCGGTCGCCTGCGTCGGCTCGATGGGGCGTGCCGTTCCCGGCTACCGGGTGGCGATCTTCGACGATGACGGCAATCCCGCCGGCCCGCGCGGCCGCGGGCGCCTCGCCGTCAAGGGCCCGACCGGCTGCCGCTACATCGGCGATCCCGAGCGGCAGAAGGGCTACGTGCGCAACGGCTGGAACCTCACCGGCGACGTGTGCGAGCGCGACGCCCAGGGCTGCTTCTGGTACGTCGACCGCGCCGACGACATGATCGTCTCGGCGGGCTACAACATCTCGCCGCAGGAGGTCGAGCGCGCCGTGGCCGAGCATCCCAAGGTCGCGGCATGCGCCGTGGTCGGCGTGCCGAGCGAGGCGCGCGGCAACGTCGTGCGCGCCTGCGTCGTGCTGCGCGACCCGCGCGAGGCGACGCCCCGGACCGCGAGGGAGATCCAGGACTTCGTCAAGGCCGCGCTCGCGCCCTACAAGTACCCGCGCGAGGTGCGCTTCCTCGACGAGCTGCCGCGCACCGGCACGGGAAAGATCCAGCGCTTCCGGTTGAAAGGAGAAATACCATGAGATTCGACGGCAAGACGGCGGTCGTCACCGGCGCCGCTTCCGGCATCGGCCGCGCCACCGCCGAGGCGTTCGCCAAGGCGGGGGCGCGCGTGCTGCTCGCCGACATCAACGACGAGGCGGGCGAGGCGGTGGCCGGGGCGCTGCAGGCGCAGGGCTGCGACGCCGAGTACTTCCACGTCGACATCACCGACGCGAGATCGATCGACGCCTGGCGCGCCGCGGCGCTCGTCAACGGCGGCAAGGTGGACATCGTCTCCAACGTCGCCGGCTGGGGCAAGACCGAGCCCTTCGTCGAGAACAAGCCCGAGCTCTGGAAGAAGCTCGTCGACCTCAACTTCCTCGGCACGGTGATGGTCACGCGGGCGTTCGTCGAGGACATGATGCAGCGCCGCTCCGGGCGCATCGTCTGCGTGGCGAGCGACGCCGGCCGCGTCGGCAGCCTGGGCGAGACCGTGTACTCCGGCACCAAGGGCGGCGTCATCGCCTTCGCCAAGGCGCTCGCGCGAGAGATGGCGCGCTACGGCATCACCGTCAACTGCGTCTGCCCGGGACCGACCGACACGCCGCTCATGGCCGCGGTGCCCGACAAGATCAAGGAGGCGTTCGCGCGCGTGACGCCCATGCACCGTCTGGCGAAGCCCTCGGAGATCGCCGACGCCATTCTCTTCTTCGCCGGCCCGCAGTCGGACTTCGTCACCGGCCAGGTCCTCTCGGTGAGCGGCGGCCTGACCATGGCTGGGTGAGACATGTACAAACTTAACGCGAAGGACTGGCAGCCGAAGCACTTCCAGTGGCAGGTGAAGGACCGCGTCGCCACGATCACGCTCAACCGGCCCGAGCGCAAGAACCCGCTCACCTTCGAGAGCTACGCCGAGCTGCGCGACACCTTCCAGCGGCTCAGCTACGCCGAGGACGTGCGCGCGGTCGTGTTCACCGGGGCGGGCGGCAACTTCTGCTCCGGCGGCGACGTGCACGAAATCATCGGCCCGCTCACGAAGATGGCGATGCCGGAACTGCTCGCCTTCACGCGCATGACGGGCGACCTCGTGAAGCACATGCGCACCTGCCCGCAGCCCGTCATCGCCGCCGTGGACGGCGTCTGCGCCGGCGCGGGCGCCATCATCTCCATGGCGTCGGACCTGCGCTACGCCACGCCGGAGGCGAAGACCGCGTTCCTTTTCGTGCGCGTCGGCCTCGCCGGCTGCGACATGGGCGCCTGCGCCATCCTGCCCCGCATCATCGGCCAGGGGCGCGCCGCGGAGCTCCTCTACACCGGGCGCGCCATGAGCGCGCAGGAGGGGCTCGCCTGGGGTTTCTACAACGAAGTTCTTCACCAGGAGAAACTGCTGCCCAGGGCGGAAGAAATCGCTAAGACGCTCGCGGACGGGCCCTCCTTCGCCCACGCGATGACCAAGAAGTGCCTGCACCAGGAATGGAACCAGACCATCGAGCAGGCGCTCGAGACCGAGGCCGAGGCGCAGGCGATCTGCATGCAGACGAACGACTTCGAGCGCGCCTACCAGGCCTTCGCCGCCAAGCAGAAGCCGAAGTTCGAGGGCGACTAGGGGGCACGAGCCCGCATGAAGATCGACGCTTTCACCCATATCTTTCCCAAGGCGTACTGGGAGCGCATGCTCGAGGTGCTGCCCGACGGCCGCGACATGCACAAGCGCGTGCGCGCCATTCCGAGCATCGTCGAGCTCGATGCGCGCTTTCGCATCATGGACGCGTTCGGCGACGACTACCGCCAGGTCTTGACGCTGGGTTCTCCGCCGATTGAGACCTTTCCTCGTGCCGTAGAGCTTGCCCGGATCGCGAACGACGGGATGGCCGAGCTGGTGTCGCGCTATCCGGAGCGCTTTTCGGGCTTCGCCGCCTCGCTGCCGATGCGCGAGTCCGACGCGGCGCTCGCCGAGGCAGAGCGCGCCATCGACCGCCTCGGTGCGCTCGGGGTGCAGGTCTTCACCAACATCGACGGGCGGCCGCTCTACGCGCCGCCGACCGAGCCGCTCTTCGACTTCATGGCGGCGCGAGACCTGCCCATGTGGATGCACCCGGCGCGAGGCGCGGACTTCGCGGACTACAAGAGCGAGCCGAAGAGCCGCTACGAGATCTGGTGGACCTTCGGCTGGCCCTACGAGACGAGCGCCGCCATGGCGCACATGGTGTTTGGCGGCCTCTTCGACCGCCATCCAGGCTTCAAGCTCATCACCCATCACATGGGCGGCATGGTTCCCTACTTCGCTGGGCGCGTCGGGCCCGGCTGGGACCAGCTCGGCAAGCGCACCTCGGACGAGGATTACGGCCCGATCCTGAAGAGAATGAACGCGAAGGGAAAGAGACCGATCGACTATTTCCGCAACTTCTACGTTGACACCGCGCTCTTCGGCGCGCTAGAGGCCACGCGCTGCGGCCTCGACTTCTTCGGCGTCGAGAAGACGCTCTTCGCCTCCGACGCGCCGTTCGACCCCGAGGGCGGGCGCATGTACATCCGCGAGACGCTGCGCATCGTCGATCGCCTGGACATCTCGGCGGCCGAGCGGCAGGCGATCTACGCGGGAAACCTGGCGCGCCTCTGCAACGGGAGGCTGCGGGTTCGCTGAAGCGGGATCGCTAGCCGAGCAGATGCTCCACCAGCTCGCGCGCCGGGCGGATCGCCGGGCCGAACGGGACCGGCTCCGAGCCGCGGAAGAATAGGCCGCGGTCCACGTCGCCGCGCAACGCGGCGGCCAGGTGGTGGTCGATGCAGAACTGCCCGGCCTGCGCCAGCCCGTCGCGCAGGCCGCAGTGCGTCAGGCAGTCCCAGGCGAGCGTGCACTCGCGGCGCTTCTTCGCGCGCCTGCGCAGTATCTCTTCCTTCTCGAGATAGTGCGCGAGCCACGGCGTGCGCACCGCGCGCGCGGGCAGCCCGGCGACGCTCATGAAGACGACGATGTCCTCCGCCTGCGCGACGGCCAGCACGCGCTTGAAGTTCGGATGCGCGTCGCCTTCCTCGGCCACGGCGAACGGCGTGCCCACCTGCACGGCAGCCGCGCCGGCCTCGCGCGCGGCGCGCACGCGCTGCGGCGAATTGATGCCGCCGGCGACGATGAGGGGAATGCGCGCCGGATCCAGGCCCGCGTCGTGCAGCGCCGAGCGGATCTCGGGCAGCACGCGCTCGAGATCGAAGCGCGGGTCGTCCACTTCCTCCAGGCGCGTGGCGCCGAGGTGGCCGCCGGCATAGCGCGGGTGCTCGACGACGATGGCGTCGGGCGCCCGCCCGCGCCGCTGCCAGCGCCGCGCGATGAGCGCGGCGGCGCGCGCCTCGGCCACGATCGGCACCAGCGCCACGCGCGGCCAGTCGCGCGCCAGCTCGGGCAGGTC
>DASRKB010000093.1:0-20988 GCA_035649175.1 Burkholderiales bacterium
ATCAAGCGGGTGGCCGGCATGCGCCTGGTTACGCCGGCCTGGCGCCGCGAGCGGGCGCGCCGCCGCCAGCTCGCACCCATCCCGCAGCGCTCGCACAAGAACCATGAGTGACGATGTGGTGGAGATCTACAGCGACGGCGCCTGCCGGGGCAACCCGGGGCCGGGCGGCTGGGGCGCGCTGCTGCGCGCACGCGGCGCCGAGAAGGAGCTCTGGGGCGGCGAGGCCGCCACGACCAACAACCGGATGGAGCTGACGGCGGTGATCCGGGCGCTTGAGGCGCTCAAGCGACCCAGCCGGGTGCGGCTGTACACTGACTCTCAATACGTGCAGAAAGGCATCTCGGTGTGGATCCGCGATTGGAAGCGTCGCGGCTGGCGCACGGCCGAGAAGAAGCCGGTCAAGAACGCCGACCTTTGGCGGCGGCTCGACGAGCTGGCGGCGCGGCACGACGTAGAATGGCACTGGGTGCGCGGCCACGCGGGGCATCCGCAGAACGAGCGGGCGGACGAGCTTGCCAACAAGGGAATACCCGACAATGACAAGACAGGTGGTTCTTGACACCGAAACCACGGGGCTGAACCCCAAGCTCGGCGACCGCATCATCGAGGTGGGCTGCGTGGAGATCCTCAACCGACAAGTGAGCGAGCGCCACTTCCACGCCTACGTCAACCCGGAGCGCGACATCGAGGAGGCCGCTTCCCGTGTGCACGGGATGACCCGCGAGGACCTGCTCGCCAAGCCCAAGTTCGCCGAGATCGCGTCGCAGTTCCTCGATTACGTGCGCGGTGCCGAGATCATCATCCACAACGCGGACTTCGACGTGGAGTTTCTGGACCTGGAGCTCGGCCTGGCGAGGCTTGGCCGGCTAGCCGACCACGTGGCCAAGATTACCGATACGCTCGCCTATGCGCGCGAGCTCCACCCGGGCAGGAAGAACTCCCTCGATGCCCTTTGCGAGCGGTATTTCATTCCCAACGCACATCGCACGCTCCACGGCGCGCTGCTCGACGCGCGCCTGCTCGCCGAGTGCTACCTGGCGATGACGCGCGGCCAGGAGAGCCTCGTGATGGAGCTCGAGACTCCCGACGCCGCGGCCGCCGCCGCCGCGCTCATGGTGCAGGACGTGGCGAACCTGATCGTGCTGCCGGCGCTAGCCGAAGAGCTCGCGCTGCACGAGCAGTACCTCGACGCGTTGGAGCAGGAGGCGAAGGCGCCGCCGCTCTGGCGGCGGCTCGCCGCCGCTGCCTAAGCGCGTCGGGCGCTCGGGATCCACTCCACCGCGGCGAGCTCGCGCCGCGCCGCGGGCAGCGTGATCTGGTAGTTGATCAGGTACACCGTCCCGTCGTTGCGGAACTCCTCGATCTGCGTGTCGCTGATGGCATGCTCGAAGGTCCGCTCGAGCTTCGGCTGGCGCGTGGCGCTCGACTTCATGAAAAGCTCGAACGCGTAGCGCCCCGGCCGCAGCTCGAGCGGCGCCGCGCGCGGGCGCTCCGCCACGTCGAAGAGAACGAACTTGGCGACCGAGCGCTTGCCCTCCAGCGCGAAGCTGGTGAAGGGCTCGATGGTGTTCTCGGTATCCAGCCGGCGCTTCGCGTGGATGAAGCGTTGCATGTCCACCTCGGCGACCGGGCTGAGCAGGATGGAGTGGTCGGTGCGCCCGTCGACTGTCAGGCGTACCGCGATCCACTCGACGATACCGTCGGCGTGCCCGGTGTTCATGAACTGCAGGGGCAAGAGCAGCCGGACCGCGCCAGGGACACGGCTCGCCCGCGGCAGGATGACGTCGCCCGCAAGGACCTCGGGCGCGAACTCGAGCGCCCGTGTCCTCACCAGCGCGAGCACCGCGACGGCGAGGGCGAGAAGCGAGACGACGAGCGGGAGCCAGGCGGTTACGTTCATGAGACCTCCTGTCCGCGATTCGAAAGTAGGCCGTGTGAATCATCCACCGCGCGGACGCTATACTTGGACCATGGTCCGCAAGTCCAATCCCTACGAGGAAAATCTTGCAAAGTGCGCGGCAAACTACGCGCCGCTCACGCCGCTTTCCTTCCTCGAGCGCGCCGCGGGCGTCTATCCGCGGCGCGTCGCGGTGGTTCACGGCGCTCTGCGGCAGACCTGGCAGGAGACCTACGAGCGCTGCCGGCGCCTGGGCTCGGCTCTCGCGCGGCGCGGCATAGGGCCGGGCGACACGGTCGCCGTCATGCTGCCGAACACTCCGCCGATGGTCGAGGCGCACTTCGGCGTGCCGATGTGCGGCGCGGTGCTGAACAGCCTCAACACGCGCCTGGACGCGGAAGCGATCGCTTTCATGCTGGAGCACGGCGAGGCGCAGCTCGTCCTGGTGGACAGGGAGTTCTCCGCGACGGTCGAGGCCGCGCTCCGACTCATGAAGCGCAGGCCGGCACTGATCGATGTGGAGGACGCGGAGTTTTCGGGGGGAAGGCGGATCGGGGAGAAGACCTACGAGGAGCTGCTCGCCGAAGGCGACCCGCAATGGGCTTGGCGCTGGCCCGAGGACGAGTGGGAGGCGATCGCGCTCAACTACACCTCCGGGACTACGGGGAACCCGAAGGGCGTCGTCTACCACCACCGCGGCGCCTACCTGAACGCGATCTGCAACATCGTCACCTGGAGCATGCCGCAGCACTCCGTCTATCTCTGGACGCTGCCGATGTTTCACTGCAACGGCTGGACTTTCCCCTGGAGCATGGCGGCCAACGCCGGCACCAATGTATGCCTGCGGAAAGTCGATGCGGCGGTGATCTTCGATCTGATCAAGAGACACAAAGTCACGCACTACTGCGGCGCCCCGATCGTCCATTCGACGCTCATCAACGCGCCCGACGAGCTGAAGGCGGGCATCACGCACAAGGTGCGCGGCATGGTGGCGGCAGCGGCGCCGCCCGCCGCGATGATCGAGGGCATGGAGCGCATGGGCTTCGACATCACCCACGTGTACGGGCTCACGGAGGTGTACGGGCCGGCGACGGTATGCGCGAAGCAGGAAGAGTGGAAGAGCCTGGACGTGGGCGAGCGCGCGCGCCTCAACGGGCGCCAGGGCGTGCGCTACCTCATGGAGGAAGGCCTCTCGGTCATGGATTCCGAGACCATGATGCCGGTGCCGGCCGATGGCGAGACCATGGGCGAGATCATGTTCCGCGGCAACATCACCATGAAGGGCTACCTGAAGAACGCAAGCGCGACGCAGGAAGCGTTTCGCGGCGGCTGGTTCCATTCCGGCGACCTCGCTGTAATGCACCCGGACGGCTACGTGAAGATCAAGGACCGCTCAAAGGACATCATCATTTCCGGCGGCGAGAACATCTCCTCGATCGAGGTCGAGGACGTTCTCTACCGACACCCGGCGGTGATCGCCGCGGCGGTGGTCGCCATGCCCGACGACAAGTGGGGTGAAACGCCCTGCGCCTTCGTCGAGCTCAAGCCCGGCACGAAGGTCTCGGAGAAGGAGCTGATCCACTTCTGCCGTGGCCATCTTGCGCGCTTCAAGGCGCCGCGCGCCGTGGTGTTCGGCGAGCTGCCCAAGACCTCGACCGGCAAGATCCAGAAGTTCGCCCTGCGCGAGCGGGCCAAGTCCACCACAGCAATCGATACATGAGTCGACACATGAGCGCCATCCTGAGGCCCGAAGACGCCATCCTGCTGCGCGAGGACCGCGACGGCGTTTGCATGCTCACCATGAACCGGCCGGCGCAGATGAACCTGCTCACCGGCGAGATGCTCGCTGCGCTGCAGGGAGCCTTCGATTCGCTCGTGGACAACCCCAAGGTGCGGGTGGTCGTGCTCGCCGGGGCAGGCAAGGGCTTCTGCGCGGGCCACGATCTGAAGGAGATCCGCGCGCTCGGCGCTCTGCCGGGGATCGAGGCGCTCTTCCACCAGTGCAGCCGCATGATGCAGACCATCACGCGACTGCCGCAGCCCGTGATCGCGCGCGTGCAGGGCGCGGCTGCGGCGGCGGGCTGCCAGCTCGTCGCGCAGTGCGACCTCGCGGTTGCCTCCGAGGCGGCGAAGTTCGTGACGAGCGGCGTGAACTGGGGCTTCTTCTGCACCACGCCCGGCGTCGCGGTCGGCCGCAACCTGCAACGCAAGCATGCGATGGAGATGCTGCTGCTCGGCGAGCCGATTGACGCGCGCAAGGCGCTCGAGTGGGGCCTCGTCAACCGCGTGGTCGCGCCCGGGGAGCTCGATGACACGGTCATGCAGATGGCAAGAACCATTGCCGAGAAGCCCCCGGCGACCGTCGCCGCCGGCAAGCGCGGCTTCTACCAGCAGATGGAGATGGAGTTGGAGCGAGCCTATGCGCTCGCCTCCGGTGTGATCTCCGCGAGCTTTGCGCACGAGGAGGGCAAGGCCGGCATGGACGCCTTCCTGGGCAAGCGTTCGCCGCCGAAGTACTGAGAGCGCCATGCTGAGAGCGATCCGGCGCGCCTTCTCCGGCGCACCCGAGGAAGTCCATTCGCCTGCCGACTCGGTGCGGGTCGCGGTGGCCGTGCTGCTGCACGAAGCGCGCCGCGCGGACTACGCGGAGGGAAGCAGCAGGGAAACGGCCGCCGCAGAACAGGCGCTGGCTGAGATGTTCGGGCTGGACGAGAAAGGCTGCGCCGCGCTGCTTGCGGAGGGGCGGGAGAAGGCACAGGACCTCACGAGCCTCTACGCGCCGGTCGCTGCGGTGAAGCGCGCATTCTCGCAGGAGGAGCGCATTCGCCTCGTGGAGCGCCTCTGGCGCGTGGCGTTCGCCGAAGGCGGCCTCGATCCGCACGAGGACCACTACGTGCGCAAGGTCGCGCACCTGCTCTACGTGCCCAACACGCAGGCCATGCTCGCCCGCAACCGGGCGCGCGACGCGGTCAAGCCATGACGAAGCCGGCGTAGCCCCGCGCCGCAACGTCGTCGCAGATCGCGCGATAGCGGGCGAGGCCGCCGGCGTAGGGCATGAACACGCGCGGCTTGCCGGGAATGTTGGCGCCGAAGTACCAGGAGTGCCTGGCGAGAGCGAGCACTGTCTTGTTGGCCGCCGCATCTACCTGCTCGCCCCACTTTGCGCTCGCGGCCGGGTCCGGTTCGCAGCGCGCGATCCCCGCGCGCCGCATGTATCCGATGCAATCGGTGATCCACTCCACGTGCTGCTCGATGGCGATCGGCATGTTGGTCAAGACCGACGGGCTGCCCGGCCCGGTCACCGTGAAGAGGTTGGGAAAGCCCGGCACCTGCAGGCCGAGGTAGGTGCTCGGCCCGGCGCGCCAGGCCTCCTCCAAGGCGAGGCCGCCGCGCCCGCGGATGCCGAGCCTGAGCAGCGGGCCGGTCATGGCGTCGAATCCGGTGGCGAAGACGATGATGTCGAGCGGATGCTCGCGGCTGCGCGTGCGAATGCCCAAAGGCGTGATGCGCTCGATGGGGTCGGATCGCAGGTCCACCAGGGCGACGTTGTCGCGGTTGAAGGTCTCGAAGTAGTCGGTGTCGATCGGCGGGCGCTTGGCGGCATACGGGTGGTCGATGTCGGCGAGCGCCTGCGCCGTATCCGGGTCCCGGACGATCTCGCGGATCTTCCTCTTGATGAACTCCGCCGCCGTGTCGTTCGCGGCCGTGTCGAGAACGAGGTCCCTGAAGGTCGCGCGGAACTGGAGCCCGCCCTTTTCCCAGGCCGCCTCGTAGATCGCCTCGCGCTCCGCCGGGCTGACGTCGAACGCACTGCGCTCGACGATGCGGAACGGATGGCCGTTTGGCGTGGAGCGGCACACCTCCCGGATCTCCTCGTGGTGGCCTCGGATGTGCTGCCTGAATGCGTCGGAGAGCGGCTGGTTGCGCGCCGGCACGCTGTACTGGGCCGTGCGCTGGAACACCGTGAGGCGGGCGGCGCTCTGCGCGATGACCGGCGCGGCCTGGATGCCGGTCGAGCCGGTGCCGATCTGGCCGACGCGCTTGCCGCGGAAGTCGACGCCTTCGCGCGGCCACTCGCCGGTATGGAACCAGCGTCCGGCGAATTCGCCAAGGCCGGGGATGTCCGGGACATTCGCCGCGGAAAGGCAGCCGACCGCGGCCACGAGGTAGGTGGCGAAGGCGCGCTCGCCCGACGCCGTCTCGATGCTCCAGAGGTTGGCCGCCTCGTCGTAATGCACGCCGACGACGCGCGTGCCGAAGCGGATATCGCGCCTCAGATCGAAGCGGTCCGCGACGTGGTTCAGGTAGCGCAGAATCTCCGGGGGCCCGGGGTAGCGCTCCGACCACTCCCATTCCTCGAGCAGCTCCCGGGAAAAGAAGTAGCAGTAGGAATGGCTTTCCGAGTCGCAGCGCGCGCCGGGGTAGCGGTTCCAGTACCAGGTGCCGCCGAGCTCGGGAGCGGCCTCGAGCACCTTGACCGAAAGCCCCAGCCGGTCGCGCAGGCAGTGAAGCTGGTACAGCCCGGAGAATCCGGCGCCGATGATGATCGCATCGAGGCGCATCGCGCCCACCTAGGAACCCAGGTTCAGCATGACGCCGGAGAGCTTGCCGGCGCGCGGCGAGGCCAGGAACGCGACCATGTCGGCGACCTGCTCGGGCTCGATCATCTGGCCGAACGAGCCGGTGCCGATCAGCTCTTCCCAGCGGCTCTCGTCGCCCAGCTTGTCCTTCGCCGCCGCCTTCATGAGCGGGATGATGCGATCGGTACGCGTGGCCGGCGGGTGCACGCCGAGCACGCGCACGCCGAACGCGGTCGAGCCCTTGCCCATCGCCTTGGTGAAGGCCCCGAGGCCCGCGTTGGCCGTGGCGCCGCACACGTACTCGAACGAGGGATGCTCGGCCGCCATGCCGATGACGTTGACGATCACGCCGGCGCTGCGGGCCTTCATCCGCGTGAAGAGCTCGCGGGTGAGGTTGACGTAGCCGAACACCTTCAGCTCCCACGCGTGACGCCACTTCGCCTCGTCGATCGCCTCGATCGTCCCGCCGGGAATGTCGCCGGCGTTGTTCACCAGGATGTCCACGTCGTCGCATGCCGCGGCGAGCGCCTTGAGCGCCGCCGCGTCGCGCAAGTCGGCGACATGGATGTCCGCCTTTCCTCCGAGGCTTTTCCTTGCCGCCTCCAGGCGCTCCTTGTCCCGGGAAGCGATATGGACGCGGCAGCCTTCGGCGGCGAAGGTCCTCGCGCACGCGAAGCCGATGCCTTTGGAGCCGCCGGTGACGAGAACCGATTTGCCCTGGAGTTCGAGATTCATGGTTGTCCTATGGTTGCCGCGCTCTTGCCCGCGATGCCCCCGAGCACCATCGCGCTCAGCAGGCCGTTGCCCGAAAGATAACCCCAGACGTGCCCGCCGGAGACGCCGCGGGCGGCGCCGCCGGCGGCGAACACATTCTGCAGGGGAGCGACGCGCGCGTTCTCGTCGACTACTAGACCGCCTTGCGTGTGAAAGAGGGCGCCGGTGACCTTGACGCCGTAAAGCGGCGGCTCGAGGGGCGGCTTGGTCGTGAAGTCGCGGCCGAACCGGTCCGCCTTGCCGGCGGCGCAGGCTCGTACCTCGCGCAGGGTCTCCTCGAGGCGTGGCAGCGCCGGCGCGGCGCGCACAGCTCCGGCGGCGACGGCGTCGCGGTAGTCCGGGAAGCCGAGGGCCATGCGGTGCAGCCGCTCGTCGTAGATGCACCAGGCGCGTCCGCCGGGCTGGGTAAGGACGGGAAGGCATTGCTCGGAATAGCCGAGATGCTCGTTGGAGAAACGCTCGCCTTCCGCGTTGACCTGGATTCCCCCCTCGGTCATCAACGCCCAGGTGATCAGGATGCCGTGCGGCATGGCGACCGAGCCGTGCCCTTGGTAGGCACCCATGTCACACAGCGACCCGCCGAGCGCCGTTCCCCAGCGCACGGCGTCGCCTTGATTCCCGGCATGGCCGAAGTAGAGCGCCTGCGCCATCTCGGGGATGTGCTCGGCCACCATCGCGCGGTTGCCGCCGAAGCCGCTGGAGGCGAGCACGAGCGCGTCGTAGGCCACTTCTTCCGTCGCACCGTCGGGCCTGCGGAAGATGATCATGTCCCTCGTGATATCGACGACGGTTGCGGAGCAAAGCACGTCGATGCCGGCGGCCGCGCGCAGGAGCGCCGCCATGAGCGCAGCGCCGGTCCTGTCCGGGACAGTATGCATGCGCAGCGCGCTGTGCCCCGGATAGAGGAAGCCTTCGACGAGCATGAACGGCACGCCGTGCGCATCGGCCAGCCATTCGAGCGTGGGGCCCGAAGCGCGGCACAGCGCATCGACGATCCGCGGGTCGGCTTCGCCGCCGTTCTTGCGCTGGATGTCGACCGCCATCCGCGCGGGGGAATCCTCGACGCCGGCGGCGCGCTGCCATCGCGTGCCGCACGCCGGGACGAAGCCGGAGGAGAGCGCGGTGGATCCCGAGGGGGAGGCATCCCTCTCGAGGACGAGGACCTCGGCGCCCGCATCCCTGGCCGCGAGCGCGGCGACAAGGCCGGACGCGCCGGCGCCTACGACGACGACCGGAACCTTCAAGCGGTCGGACGGTGGAGATAGCGGCCGCGCGGCTTGCCGAGCACGTTTCCGTTCTCGCACACGAGCTCGCCGCGCAGGAACGTGGCCTTTACCCGGGCCCCGAGCTCGAGGCCTTCGAAAGGCGTATAGCCCTGGGTCGACTCCGAGTCCTTCGCGCGCACCGTCCAGGTCTCGCGCGGATCGACGAGCGCAAGGTCGGCGTCGAGGCCGGGCGCGATGTCGCCTTTAGAGTTGAGACCGAAGCGTCGCGCGGGATTTGCACTGGTCAATGCTGCGATGCGGTTCAGGGAGAGGCCGCGCTTCATGCCTTCCGACACGAGCGCCGGGAGCAGGTATTCCGTCCCGCCGAAACCAGACTTGGCGAGCCAGATATTGCCGAAGGTCTTCTGCGCCGCCTTGGTCTCGTGCCGGCAGCAGGCATGGTCGCTCACCACCCAGTCGACCTTGCCGGCGAGCACCTGCTCCCATAAATACTCGACGTCCTCGCGGGGCCTGATCGGCGGATTGACCTTGGCGAGCACGCCCGCCTTGGCACCGACGTCGAGCATCAGGTGCCCGATCGTTACCTCGCGGCGGAAGTCGATGTGCGGGAAGAGCTGCGCCATCTGCAGTGCGGCGTCCAAGGCTTTCTTCGAGCTCAGGTGGAGGAGGTTGATCGTCGGGAGCGCGGTCTCGTTCGCGAGGTAGGCTGCGATGAAGACCGCGAGGCCTTCGGAGTGCGGCGGGCGTGCGGCATGGTAGGCGGCGAGGCCCTTGAGCTTGCCCGCGGTCTCCACCATTTTCGTATACGCGGTCATGATCTCCGCGGTCTCGCAGTGCAGCGAGAGGCTGATCTGCGACGCCTTGTCGGGGAAGCGCTCGCGCGCCGCCTGCACGCCGCGCATGATGAACTCGAAGTGCGCGTAGTCGTAGCGCTCTTCAGGCCCGATCATCAGGAAGTCGCGCTGGCTGTCGGAGCGGCCGTGCAGGCCGTGCGAGCCGTAGAACATGAAGATCTTGAACGAAGACACGCCATGCGTTTTCACCAGTTCATCGATTTCAGCGATATGCGTGCGCTCCATCGGCGCCAGGTGGTAGCCGTAGTCGACGTGGAACCTGCCCTGCGAGACCTTCAGCACCTCGGGGAAGAACTTGCGGTACGGGCCGGCCTTGTTGAGGTAGTACTGCCCGGTGCGGAAGTAGTTCAGCATTGAGGTGACGCCGCCTTGCGCCGCCGCGCGGCTCTCGCTCACCGCGTCCTCCTTCAGCGGCGAGTAGATGCCGGCGTGCATGTGCGCGTCCACCACGCCGGGGAAGGCGAGGCGCGCCTTGCCGTCGTATACGCGTTTCGCGAGCTTCGCGTCGAGGCCGCCGGCAACGGCGGCGACCCTGCCGTCCCGGACGGCGATGTCGGCTTCGTGCACCGCGTGTCCCTGCGGCCGCACTACGCGGACGTTCTTGATGATCAGGTCGTAGCTCTTCCTCATGCGTCGTCGTACTTTCTCCCCAGATTGAGCATTTCCGGCGTCCCGATGAGCTGGTTGAGAGCGCCGAAGTCGAGCATGCGGCCGCGCATCGCGTCGGTGCCGCCATGCTGCAGGAGCGATGCGTAGAACTCCCGGGCCGCGAAGCCGAGCGCGCGCGCGATGGCACCGGGGAAGATGGCGATCGAGAAGCCGCGCGCCTGCAGCGCATCCGCCGCGAGAACCGGCGTCTTGCCGCCCTCGACCATGTTCGCGAGCAGAGGGGCCCGGCCGGCGAAGCGCTGCGTCACGGCCTTCATCTCCTCCAAAGAGCGGGGCGCCTCGATGAAGAGGACGTCGGCACCCGCCTCGAGGTAGCGTTCGGCGCGCTCGAGCGCCGGCTCCAGGCCTTCCACCGCGATCGCGTCAGTGCGGGCCACGATGAGAGCCTTGTCTCTGGCATCCAATGCAGCGCGCAGCTTGCCGGCCATCTCGGCCGGGGAAACGAGCGATTTGCCGTCGAGATGCCCGCAGCGCTTTGGCGTCGCCTGGTCCTCGAGCTGGATGCCCGCCGCCCCGGCCCGCTCGAACGCGCGCACCGTGCGCGCGACGTTGAGCGCGTTGCCGAAGCCTGTGTCCGCGTCCACGATCACCGGCAGGCTTACGCGGGCGCAGATGTTGGCGAGCGTGTCGGCGACCTCGCTCGCCGTTACGAGCCCGATGTCCGGCCGCCCCAGGCGTGTATAGGCGATGCCGGCGCCGGTGAGGTACAGCGCCTCGAACCCCGCCTGCTCGGCGATGAGCGCGGTAAAAGCGTCGTACACCCCCGGGGCGAGGAGAATCCGCTTATCGGCTAGGCGCTTGCGCAAGCTTCTTCTCCAGGTGCGGCAGCAGGCCGCCGTCGCGGATGATCGTCATGAGGAACTCCGGGATCGGCTCGCAGTCGAGGGTTTCACCGGTGGTGCGGTTATGCACCTTCCCATCTTCGAGGTTGATTTCCAGATCGTCGTCCTGGCGAACGCGCCTCGCCTGCGGGCAGGCCACCGCGGGCAGGCCGAGGTTGATCGCGTTGCGGTAGAAGATCCCGGCGAAGGACTCCGCGATGAGCACCGAGACGCCGAGGTGCTTCAGCGCCTCGGGCGCCTGTTCGCGGGAGGACCCAGCGCCGAAGTTCCGGCCGGCGATCACGGCGTCGCCGGGTCTCACTTCTTTCGCAAAATGTGGAAGAACCGATTCCAGGCAGTGCTTTGCGATTTCCTCGATGCCAAGCTTCATGTAGCGGCCGGGAACGATGACGTCCGTGTCGATATCGTCGCCGAAGACCCAGGCTTTCATGCGAGCAGCTCGCGCGGATCGGCGATGCGCCCGGCGACGGCGGAGGCCGCGACGGTGTACGGGGAGGCGAGATAAACCTGCGCGGACGGGGATCCCATGCGGCCCTTGAAGTTGCGCGCCGTGGTCGAGATCGCCACCGTGCCCTCGGCGAGGAGGTTCTCGCCATAGCCCGCGCACATGCCGCAGGAACTGGCCAGCAGCTCCGCCCCGGCGTCGAGAAGGACGCCGAGCGTGCCTTCCTTCTTCGCCGCCTGCTGGTCGCGCAGGCTCGCTGGGGCGACGAGGAGCTTCACCTTCGATTTCCTTCCCTTGAGCACCGAGGCGGCCATGCGCAGATCCTCGAGCTTGGCACCGGTGCAGGCACCGATGTAAGCGAGGTCCACTTTCTCGCGAAAGTCGGCGACCGAGCGGGTGTTCGCAGGGCTGTGCGGCGCGGCGACCTGCGGGGCCAGCTCGCCGGCGTCGAACTTGTGGTGGGCGAGGAGGGGAGCATCCGGGTCGCTATCCCACATCTCGATCTTCCTGTTGAGAAATTCCTTCGTGGTGGAGTCGGAAGCAATAAGTCCCGTCTGCCCGCCAAGCTCGGCGGTCATGTTGCAGAGGGTCATGCGCTCCTGCATCGAGAGGGCGCGGATTGCCGGGCCGCGGTACTCGACCGCCTGATAGCCGCCGCCGTCCATGCCGAAGCGGCCGATGAGGAGCAGCATGATGTCCTTCGCGGATACGCCGGGACCGAGCCGGCCGTCGAAATCCATTGCGATGGTGTGCGGCACCTTGAGCCAAATTTCGCCGGTCACCATGACCCCGAGCATCTCGGTCGCGCCGACGCCGAACATGTACGCCGCGAAGGCGCCGCCGGTGGGCGAATGGCTGTCGCCGCCCACCGCGAACATGCCGGGCGCGAGGTGGCCGCGCTCGGGCAGCACGACATGGCAGATGCCTTGCGCGTCGTAGAAGGCGCCGACGCCGGCTTCCTTTACCCAGTCGCGCGCGATCTGGATGATCCTGCGGCTCTCGTCGTCGTAGGCGGGCAGGTAGTGGTCGGTGATGACGACCACCTTGGACGGGTCCCACACCTTGGCGCCGAGCCGCTCGAGCCGCGGCTTGAGCCGCCGCGGCCCGCTCGAGTCGTGGACCATGGCGAGGTCCACCTTGCACGTGACGATCTCACCGGGGGTCACCGCGGCGCGCCCGGCGGCGCGCGCGACGAGCTTCTGGGCGAGGGTCTGGGGCATCAGATTCCGAGGTAGGCGCGGGTGAGCTCGGCGTTCATGAGCAGCTCCGCGGGCGTGCCTTCGAATGCGATAGCGCCATTCTCCATGACGTAGGCCCGATGCGCGATCTCGAGCGACTGGCCGACGTTCTGCTCGACGAGCAGGATGGAGAGCCCGTCGCGGTTCAGCCGGCTGATGAGCGCGAAGAGCTCCTCCACCAGCCGCGGGGAGAGGCCGAGGGAGGGCTCGTCAAGGATGAGGAGGCGTGGCTCGGCCATCAGCGCCCGGCCGATGGCGAGCATCTGCTGCTCGCCGCCGGAGAGCGTCCCGGCCTTCTGGCCAGTGCGCTCGCCGAGCCTCGGAAAGATGCCGAGCACCCGCTCGAGGTTCGCGGGGCGGCGCTCGCGGGCGCGACGGTAGCTACCCAGCTCCAGGTTCTCGCGCACCGAGAGGTTGGGGAAGATGCGCCGGCCTTCCGGGACCTGGATCAGCCCGAGCGCGACGATCTCGGCGCTCGCGGCGCCGCCGATCTCGCGCGTCTCGAAACGCACGCTCCCCGAGAAGGGCCGCTGCAGGCCGCACACGGTGTTGTTGAACGTGGACTTGCCCGCGCCGTTGGAGCCGAGCAGCGCGACGATCTCGCCCGCCGCCAGGTCCATGGAAACGCCGCGCAGCACTTCGGTGCCACCGTAGCCGCCGCGCAGCTTCCGGATTTCAAGCATGCGCCGCCCTCAGCAGCCGCTCGGCGGTGCCGTGACCGAGGTAGGCCTCGATCACCTGGGGATGCGCGGCGATCTCGCGCGGGGCGCCCTCGGCGATGAGGCGGCCGTTCGAGAGCACCCAGACGTGCTCGCACAGGTTCATCACCGCCTGCATCACGTGCTCGATCAGGAGCACGGTGACGCCGGCATCGCGGATGCCGCGCACCACGGGCAGCACCTCGTTGATCTCCTGCGGGTTGAGGCCCGCGAGCACCTCGTCCAGCAGCAGCAGGCGCGGCCCCGTGGCGAGCGCGCGGGCGAGCTCCAGGCGCTTGCGCCCGGCGATGGTCAGGCTGGAGGCGGGCTTGTCGAGCTGCGCGTGCAGGCCGACGCGCCGCGCGACCTCCTCGGCCGCCGCGATGGCCTCGCGCCGTCCGCGGTGGTGGAGGTGCGAGCCGACGGCGATGTTCTCTCGCACCGTCTGCGCCGCGAAGGGCTGCACGATCTGGAAGGTGCGCGTCATGCCCAGGCGGCAGATCACGTGCGGGGAAAGGCCGGTGATGTCGCGGCCCTCCAGTATGACCTTCCCCGAATCCGGCGCTAGAAAACCCGAAAGCAGGTGGAATAGCGTGGTCTTCCCGGCGCCGTTGGGTCCGATCAGTGCCGTGATCGTTCCCGGATGGACCAAGAGGCTCACGTCCTGCACCGCGGCGAGGCCGCCGAAGCGCTTGGAGAGGCTCACCGCCTCGATCATTTGACCAGGCCGATGATGCCGCGCGGCAGGAACATGATCATGAGCACGAGCAGCGCGCCGTACACGACGAGGTTCACGCCGGGCAGCGAGGACACCAGGCCGCGGGTCGCCTCGCCCAGGAGATGGAGCACCGTGGCGCCCAGGATGGGGCCCCAGATCGTTCCCAAGCCGCCGATGATAGGGCCGAGGAGCGCCTCGACCGAGACCGCCGGGCCGTAGGCGAGCGACGGGTCGATGTACTGGAAGTACTGGACGTAGAAGACGCCGGCCGCGGCGGTGAGCGCGCCCGAGAGCATGATCGCCTGCAGCTTGACCGCGAAGACGTTCACCCCGAGCGCCGCGGCAGAGTCCTCGTTGTCGCGCACCGCCTGGAGCCAGGCGCCATAGCGCGAGTGCTTCAGCCACCAGGATACGAGCAACCCAACGACCACGAACGCGAGGATGACGTGGAGGTAGCCCGCCTTGTCGGCGAACTGGAAGTGCGCGGCGCCGGGCTGCAGCTTCACCATCAGGCCGACCCCGGCGCCGGTGAACTGCACGTTGTTCGCGAGGATGCGGAACACCTCGGCGAAAGCGAGGGTGACGAGCGCGAAGTACGAGCCGCGCAGGCCGTAGCGGAACGAAAGCGTCCCGATGAAGGCGCCGACCGCGGCGCCGAGTGCGAGCGCCGCCGGCAGCGTCGCCCAGGCGTTCCAGCCGAAGCGCGCCTGCAGCACCGCGGCCGCGTAGGCGCCGGTGCCGAAGAACACCGCGTGGCCGAAGGAGAACTGGCCGCCGAAGCCGGCGAGGATGTTCCACGCCTGGCCGAGGAGCGCCGCGTACAGCGTCATGATGGCGATGTTCAGCACCACGCCCGAGCCGGTGAGCCCGGGGAGTAGCGCCACGGCGACGGCGAACGCGGCGATCGCGGCGAGCTGCCTCATGCGCGCGCGCCGAACAGGCCCTGCGGTCGGAAGAGCAGCACCGCGATGAAGATGAGGAAGATGCCGATCTGGCCGAGCGATTCGCCGAGGTAGAGGCCGCCAATCGACTCCACCACGCCGACCAACAGACCGCCGAGGAGCGCTCCGGCGAAGCTACCCATGCCGCCGAGCACGACGATGGTGAAGGCGATGAGCACGAAGCCGTTGCCCACCTGCGGATTGACGTAATAGGCGGGCAGGAGGAAGCAGGCGGCGGCGCCGAGGCAGGCGAGCCCGATGCCGAAGCTCATGGCGAAGACGTGCTCGACGTCGATGCCGACCAGGCGCGCGCCCTGGCGCTCCTTCGCGCAGGCGCGAATGGCGCGCCCGAGGTCGGTGCCGCGCATCATGGCGAGCAGCAGCGCCGCGACGATGGCCGCGCCGGCGAAGGCGACGAGCTTGGGCAGCGCGATCATCGCCGGGCCGATGGCGACGGTGGTGAAGGTGTAGCCGGTCTCGATGGTGCGCGTGTCGGACTTCCACAGCGTCAGCGCCACGTTCTCGAGCACGATCGCGACGCCGAGCGTGACGAGGAGGATGTTCTCGTCTTTGCCGTGGCTCGCCTTCGCCACGACGAAGCGGTAGAGCGCGTAGCCGGCGACGAACATCGCCGGCACCATCACCGGGAGGGAAAGGTAAGGATCGAGCCCGGCCTTCTGGTGGAGGAAGAACACCCCGTAGAGCGCGACCATCAACGCCGCGCCGTGCGCGAAGTTGATGATGTGCAGCACCCCGTAGATGAGGGTGAGACCGAGGGCGATCAGCGCGTAGATCGCCCCGGTCGTGATCCCGTTCAGGAACGACGGGAAGAGGATCGACAGCTCGAGCAGCTCAGGCCTTCCAGGGGAATACCGGCTTGGCCTCGGCGTAGGTGTCCGGCAGCACGACCCGGATGTCGTTCTTCTGTACCTGCATCATCAGCGGCCGCGCGCCCTCGTTCTGGCCGTTCACGAAGCGCGTCGGCCCGTAGGGCATCATGTGCCCGCTCCAGTCGCTCTTTTCGAGCGCGGCGATGATGTCCTCTCGCTTGGCTGATTTCGCGCGCTCGATCGCGTCGGCGAGGAGCTGCACGGCGGCGTAGTTCAGGTACACCTCGTAGGTGAAGAACTGGCCCTCCATCGCGTCGACGCGCTTCTTCAGCGCCCAGGCGCGCTTGTCCTTCGGGTTGAACCAGTGGTTCACGTCGAGCACGCCATTCGCCGCGTCGGAGAACTCCTTGACGAACTTGTAGGAGGACGCCGCCCCGCCCAGCACCGAGTAGATCGCCTTCGGCATCACGCCCTGCTGCTTCATGGTGCGCACGAAGAGCGCGTATTCGTTGTAGTAGTTCGCCGGGATGACGATGTCGGGGTTCGCGGCCTTGACCCGCAGCACGATGTTGTTGAAGTCCCGCGTCGGGTTCGCGTGCTTGATGACGTCCTTCACCTCGAACCCGAGGGCCGGCAGCTGCTTCGAGAGCAGGTTGGCGGTGCCCGTACCGAAGAGCGACTCCTCGTGAATGATCATCACCGTCTTCGCCGGCTTACCGGCGGAGTTGTTCAGTGCCTGCAGCGACTCGACCGCGGTGTCCGTGCAGGTCTTGTACCCCGGTGCGAAGCGGAACGTGTTCTTCAGCCCGCGCTGCACGATCTGGTCGGCGACCCCGACGTCGACCAGATGGGGAATGTTGTGCTTGGCCGCGGCCTGCGTGGTGGCGAGGCAGATCGCCGAAGCGTAGGCGCCCACGATCGCCGACACGCCCTGCTCGTTGAGCTTCTCCACTTCCGCCGCGCCGACTTCCGGCTTCGACTGGGCGTCGGCAAGGATGGCTTCGAGCTTCGCGCCGCCGAGCGACTTGATGCCGCCGGCGGCGTTGATGTCCTCGATCGCCAGCCGGGCCCCGAGCCGCGACAGGCCGCCCGAGTAAGCGAGGAAACCCGTCACCGGGTGCAGCACGCCGACCTTGACCGACGCGCCCTGGCCGCGCGCGCCAAGCGGCAGCGCCGCGCTCGCCGCGAGGGCGGCGGTGTTGACGAGAAACTGCCTGCGTTGCTTCTGGCTCTTCATTTTGGCTCCCTTTGGCCGAAATACGGATGATCAGGTAACAGCGCGCGCCGCGGCAAGCAGCTCCTCGTCGCTCGGAAACTTGCCGATGCCGGCAAGCCCGTCCTTGTCGCATTCGATGTTGGCCCAGCGCACGATGCCCTCCCGGTCGATGAGGAATTGGCCCTTGAGCTGCGGCCACTGTCGCTCGATGTCGCGGTTGTCCGCTTCGGTGCGCATGTAGCCGTCCTTGCGGTCGAGGAGGGTGCCCACCTCCGCCATGGGCAGCGGCTCGGGCAGCTCGCCGCTGGGGTTGAAGCGCATGGCGGCGATCGCCTTTTCAAGCTGCTCGTTCATGTCGACATGGGGCAGGGCAAAGGCGCGGTGCGTGACGAGATCGGGGTCGGCCACGAGCGGGACCCGTGCGGGACGGTACTTGAAGTAGAGCCGCGCGTTGTCGAGCTCGGTCGCCACCACGCCGAGCGTCTCGACGCCCAACGGGCGCAGCTTCTCCTGCGCGCCGCCGAGCTGCGCGATGTTGCGGCGGCAGAACGGGCAGTACAGCCCGACGAAGATGGCCAGCAGCAGGTGGCTGCGGCCGCGGTAATCGGCGAGGGAGATATCGCCTTCCCGGTGGATGGCCGGGAGGGTGAAGTCGGGGGCGGGTTGGTCGATCATGACGGGTTCCTAGCAAAGAAACGGCAGAACGACGAGGGAGTCGCGGTCGAGCCCGGCGCGCTCGGAGACTTCCGCAGCCTTCACGAGATAGCGTTCCGCCTCGGCCATTTCACCGTTGTCCAGGCACAGGGTAGCGAGTCCGTCGTAGCAGGGGAAGAGGAGCTGGGGCTCGCGAATTTCCTCGGCGAGGGACAGCGCCTCGCGGTAGTAGCCGAAGGCCTTTTCGGGGTCGCCGTGGCACTGGTGGATCTGGCCGAGCACGATGAGCGGCACGGCGAGATGGTCGAGCTGGCCAAGCTTGCGGTCGAGCGCGATCGCCGCCTCGGCGGCGCGCAGCCCGTCGGCGTCGCAGCGGTCGGTGAGCGCGCAGTACGCGACCGCCAGATTGGCGTAGAGCCGCGACTGGAAGCCCAGGTCGCCGACTTTCTTCGCCGTCTCGAGGCCGGTGAGGCAGGTCTCGATGGCGCGGCTGGGATCGAGGCTCGCGTAGAGCACCCCCAGATTGGCGTAGCTGCGGCAGGCGGCTTGCAGGAGGCCGTTGTCGAGCGCGATGCGCACTGCGCGCTCAATGTGGCCGACCGCTTCCTCGTTTCGGGCGAGTCGGGCCAGGGCGACGCCCAGCGTATTGAGCGCCTGGATGACGACACCGGCGGCCGCCGCGCCCGGCGAGGCGGCTTCGGCCTCCGCGAGCGCACGCTCGGCCCATTGCACGGCGCCCGGGTTGTCGCCGCTGCGGAAAGCGAGGCGTCCCATCTCCTGGTAGAGCTGCGCCCGCTCGATCGGCTCCCCTGCCGTTTCGAGCAGCGCGAGGCCTTCGCGGAAGCAGGCGAGGCCGCGCTCGCGCTCTCCGGCATCCCAGTGCAGCGCGCCGATCTTGCGGCACATGCGCGCCTGGCGGCTGCGCTCCGCAGCATCCGCCGCGGCCTGGCGCACGATCTCCAGGTGCGCCATGGCCTCGCGGCGCCGGCCGGCGAGGGCGAGAAGGTCCCCAAGGTGCTCGTGGGCTTCGAGCGTTTCCTGCTCGCACGCTTCGCAATTGCGCAGCGCGGCGAGGGCCTGACGGTAGTGCCGCACGGCATCGTCGTTGGCGTAGATACCCTGCGCCCAGCTGCCCGCCGCCATGAGATAACGCGCGCCACGCGCCGGGTCCTCGCTCAGGCTGAAGTGATGGCCGAGCGCTTCCAGGTCTTCGAGCCGCTCGGGGCGCGGCCCGTGCATCCGCTCGAGCTCGGTGCCGATCCGGCCGTGCAAGGCCGCGCGCCGGCGCTGGAGGAGGTTCTCGTAGGCCGCGTCGTGGAGCAGGGCATGCGTGAAGCGGAAGGCGCCGGGGCCGCAGCGCTCGAGCAGGCCCGCCCGGCACAGCGCATCCAGTTCAGGCGGTACGCTTGCGACGCGCGCGAGGAGCGCCGAGTCGAACGCAGGCCCCACCACGGCGGCCTCCTGAAGCGAAGTGCGGACTGGCGCGGCCAAGCCGTCCAGTCGCGACAGCAGCAGACCTTCGATCGTCGAGGGGATTTCGAGCGGTGCATCGTCGGCGGCCTTCCAGCTCGCCTGCTCGCGCTCGAGCAGCCCGCGCGCCACCAGGCTGCGGACCAGCTCCTCGAGATAGAAGGGGTTGCCGGCCGCGCGTGTGATCAAGTCGCGCGTCAAGCCATCGGGCAATGTCGCCGCGCCGAAGAGAGCACCGAGCATGGCGTCGGTGTTTTCCGGCGAAAGCGGCGCGAGCGGGATGACGCGATGCGCTGCCCGCGTGGCGACGAAGCCCTCGCAGGGCGGCCGGTAGGTAGCGATGAGCATGAGAGGGCGCTCGGCGAGCCACTCCGCGATCAGGCTCAGGCCCTCGACCGAGGCGCGATCGGCCCAGTGCAGGTCCTCCACCACGAGCACGAGCGGCTTCTGCGCGAGGCGCCTCTCGAGCGCGATGCGCAGCATCAGGAGAATCTGCCGGCTGAGCCGCTCGGGCTCGACGGCGGCGGGGCCCTGCGCCGTCGCGAGGCCCAGCACATAGCCCACCATGGGCGCGATTCCCAGCGCCTCGTCTGGCGTCGCCCCCAGGGCGCGCATGCCTTCCTCGATCTTTGCGCGCGCGTCTTCGAGCGAGTCGCTGGCCGACACGCCGTAGCCCTCGCGGAAGAACTTCGCCATGACGCCGTAGGGTGGCTCACCCATCGATGAGCAGGCCGCGCGCCGCACGCTGAGCGCGGTTCCGTCGAGTGTACCGACGAACTCCTCGAGAAGACGTGACTTGCCGGTGCCAGCGTCCGCGCAAAGCCCGACTACCTGGGCGCGGCCGGCGAGTGCCCCCTGGAGCGCTGCGCGGAGCTCGCCGAGCTCCTTGTCCCGCCCGATCATCGGCGACGACAGGCCGAGGGAGGCGAGCCCCCGCGCGGCCCGCGGCTCCGGCGCTTCCCCCAGCAGGCGATAGACGGCCTGGGGCCCGGCCTTGCCCTTGAGGGCGACGCTGCCGGCCGGCGCAAAGGAAAAGGCGTGCTGCGCAAGGCGATAGCTCGACTCGCTTACCAGCGTCTCGCCCGCTGGCGCTGCGGATTGCAGGCGCGCAGCCGTGTTGACCGTATCGCCGGTCACCGCGTAGCTCGCCTGAGGGTCGGAGCCGAGCTTGCCGGCGACCACGCGCCCGGTGTTGATCCCGATGTGCAGCGCGAGTGGGCCGCCCAGGCGCCGTTTCCAGCGCACGCTGAGCTCGGCCGCGCGCCGGTGAATCTCGAGCGCCGCGCGCATCGCGCGCTGCGGATCGTCCTCGTGCGCTTGCGGCGCGCCGAACACTGCGACCACGGCGTCGCCGACGAACTTCTCGATGAACGCGCCGAGCGGCTCGAGCGCGCCGCGTATGGCATCGAAGAGGTCGGTTTGCAGCGCGCGTACGTCCTCGGGGTCGAGCCGCTCGGCGAGCGCGGTGAAGCCCGCCAGGTCGGCGAAGAGCACGGTGACGGGGCGGCGGTCTGCCTCCGGCGAGGCGCCCATGGCTAGAAGGAGCGCGGCAGGCCGAGCACGTGCTCGGCGACGTAGGACAGGACGAGATTGGTGGAGATCGGCGCGACGAGGTAGAGGCGGGTCTCGCGGAACTTGCGCTCCACGTCGTATTCCGCGGCGAAGCCGAAGCCGCCATGGGTCTGCAGGCAGGCGTTCGCCGCCTCCCAGGAGGCCTTGGCACACAGGTGCTTCGCCATGTTCGCTTCGGCGCCGCAGCTCTTCTTCTGGTCGAAGAGCGAGGCGGCCTTGTAGCGCATGAGGTTCGCGGCCTCGATCTCCATGTAGGCTTCCGCGATCGGGAACTGGATACCTTGGTTCTGCCCGATCGGACGATCGAAGACCACGCGATCCCTCGAGTAGGAGGCGGCCTTCTCCGTAAACCAGTAGCCATCCC